>NZ_VCMY01000003.1:0-358798 GCF_005924235.1 Mycobacterium sp. DBP42 | reverse complement strand
CGCCCCACCCGTGACGAGGTGCGTGACCGGATCCTGGACGCGGCGCTCAAGGTTTTCGCGGCCGAAGGGTTCGCCGGCGCCACCATCGACGCCATCGGTCACGCCGCGGGATTCACCAAAGGCGCGGTGTATTCGAACTTCGAATCCAAGGACGAGTTGTTCCTGGCCCTGCTGGACCGGCAGTTCGAGAGCCGCGGCGCACTCATCGCCACCGCGCTCGACAGCGGCCAGGGAGATTCCGCGGCCATCGCCGCGGCCCTGAGCCGCTCAACCCTCGATTCGATCCACGACCAGACCGAATATCAGATCGTGCTCATCGAATACTGGCTGCGTGCAGTACGAGACCCGCTGCTACGCGAACGCTTGGTGGCCCGCCGCCGCGCGGCCGCCGATCAAGCGCTGCGCATCGTCGAACAGGCCGGCACGGGCCTGCCCGGCCACCAGTTGTCGGCACTGGCACAACTGGTGGTGACGATCATCTCCGGCATCGCCACCGAGGAAGTGCTGCAACCCGGGACAGTCGACACCGAGACCCTCACCCGGCTGTTCACCGCGCTGCTGGAATCCTCCCCCGCGCAGTAACGGCTCACGCCAGCTTCTTGTGCAGCGGCCGGCCGCCGGTCCCCTCGAAAATCACCCGCTTGCCGATCTCGACGGCATGATCGGCGAACCGTTCGTAGTAGCGGCCCAACAATGCGACGTCGACAGCCGAGCACACCCCGTCCTCCCACTGACGGTCCAGCAGCAGGGTGAACAGATGGCGATGCTCGGCATCGACGGCGTCGTCCTCATCGCGCAGACGTGCCGCAGCGTCGGGATCCCGCGACACCAGCACCTCCTGCGCGGTCTGCGCCAACCGCACGGCCTGCGCCCCCATGTCGGTGAAACTCGCGCGGACCTCGTCGGGCAGCGCGCACTCGGGATGACGCAATCGGGAGATGTCGGCGACATGCACCGCAAGCGCACCCATCCGGTCGATGTCGGCCGCGATGTGCATCGAACCGACGACCGTGCGGAGCTCGCCGGCGACGGGCTGTTGCAGGACCAGCAGCCGGAACGCCGACTCCTCGATGCGGCGGTTATAGGCGGCGATGTGTTCATGGTCGGCGATGACCTGTTCGGCCAACGACAGATCGGAGTCGAGCAGAGCCTGGTTGGCCCGTTGCATCGCGCTCACCGCCAGAGCGCACATCTCGGCAAGTTGACTGCACAGCTGCGCCAACTCGTCGTGAAACGCCTTCCGCATCGCCACATCCCTCCCCGGACCTCGCCGTCCGGCGAAGGTCAAGTACCCGGAAGGGCTGGGCGCTAACCGCCTGAGTTGACGGGCTCGATCGGCAGGCGTCGCAATCCGGCAGGCGCTTCGGCCGGTACCACGGGATGCTCCGGCGCGATCGGCGCCAGTTTCCGGTACGGCTCATTCTGCGCCGGCCGCTGGTCGTCTTGTCCCTTGTTCGGCCACAACGACGCCGCCCGCTCGGCTTGCGCGGTGATCGACAGCGACGGGTTCACCCCGAGGTTCGCCGAGATGGCCGCACCGTCCATCACGTAGAGCGTCGGATAGTTGTACACGCGCTGGTAGGGATCGATGACGCCGTGCTCGGCACTGTCACCGATGGCGGCCCCACCGAGGAAGTGCGCGGTCAGCGGGATGTTGAACAGCTCTCCCCAGGTACCGCCGGCCACGCCGTCGATCTTCGCGGCCATCCGTCGGGTCACCTCGTTGCCGACCGGGATCCACGTCGGGTTGGGCTCACCATGCCCCTGCCTGGACGACATCACCCGCTTGCCGCCCGGCCCGCGCTTGGTGAAGGTGGTGATCGAGTTGTCCAGGTGCTGCATCACCAGCGCGATCACCGTGCGCTCACTCCACCGCTGCGGGTTGAGAAGGCGGATCAGCTTGCCCGGATCCTGGCGGGCCTGATCGAGGAACTGCCGCCAACGGGGAACGTCGGTGCCCTCCGGCCCGGCGCCGTCGGTCATCAACGTCTGCAGCAGACCCATCGCGTTGGAGCCCTTGCCGTAGCGCACCGGCTCCACATGGGTGTCGGAGGTGGGGTGGATCGACGAGGTGATCGCGACGCCGTGGGTCAGATCCATACCGGGTGTCACGGTCAGGGTCTGTGCGCCCACGATGGACTCGGAGTTGGTTCGGGTCAGCACGCCGAGCTTGTCCGACAGCCGGTTGAGGTTGCCGGTGTCGCGCATCTTGAACAGCAGCTTCTGGGTGTTGTACGTCCCGGCCGCCAGGATCAGGTGCGTCGCGGTGAACGTCTTGCGCCTGCGCCGCAGCTTGCTGCCGGTGCGCACCGTGGTGACCTCCCACAGCCCGTCGGCGCGCTGCTCGAAACTCGTCACGGTGGTCATCGGATGCACTTGTGCGCCGGCGGATTCCGCAAGACCCAGGTAGTTCTTGACGAGCGTGTTCTTGGCACCGTGGCGACAGCCGGTCATGCATTCCCCACACTCGATACACCCGGTGCGGGCCGGGCCGGCGCCGCCGAAGAACGGGTCCGGCACGGTCTTGCCAGGTGCCTTCTCACCGTCGAGGCCGAAGAACACCCCGACCGGCGTGGCGACGAAGGTATCCCCGCAGCCCATGTCGTCGGCGACCTCTTTGACGATGCGGTCCGCGTCGGTGAAGGTCGGGTTCTTCACCACACCGAGCATTCGCTGGGCCTGGTCGTAATGCGGCATCAGCTCGGCCCGCCAGTCGGTGATGCCCTTCCACTGCGGATCGTTGAAGAACGGGTCCGGCGGCACGTAGAGGGTGTTCGCGTAGTTCAGCGATCCCCCGCCCACACCCGCGCCGGCCAGGATCATCACGTTGCGCAGCAGGTGGATGCGCTGGATGCCGTACATGCCCAGCTGAGGTGCCCACAGGAACTTGCGCAGGTCCCACGAGGTCTTGGCGAAGTCCGGGTCGGCGAACCGTTGGCCGGCCTCGAGTACACCGACCCGATAGCCCTTCTCTGTCAGCCGCAGCGCACTGACGCTGCCGCCGAACCCCGAACCGATCACCAAGACGTCATAGTCAGGCTTCATGTGATCAGTATGACGCTACCGATTGGTAACTTCTAGACAGGAGGCCCTAACTTGTAAAGGAGATTTTCCCCGCGAGCAGACACAGACTCGCATCAATTGGGCCTCGGTAATGCGATTCTCTGTCTGCTCGGCGGGGAGGGTTTGTCCACAAGCCGAAGTTCATCCCCAACCGGCCCAAGTAGTGCGGCGCAGGAAGTGCGTGGCGACCCAGGATTCGATCGTGACCGTATCGACTGTGACCGCCTCGGCACTGACGCTGTTGGACGAGCTCGGTGGATTCGCCACCACCCGCCAGTTGTTGACCGTCATGACACGTCAGCAGCTGGACGTCCAGGTGCGCAGAGGCTTTCTCACGCGTGTTTGGTACGGCGTGTATGCAGCGTCGAAGCCAGATCTGATGGGACGCCTGGCCGCGCTCGACCTCTACATAGGCAGTGAAGCGGTCCTGTGCATGGGAACTGCCGCAACGCTGTACGGCTTCGACTTTGAGAACACGACAGCCATCCACATGCTCGATCCGGGTGTCCGCGTACGACCCTGCGTCGGCTTGATGGTTCATCAACGAGTAGGCGCGCCGCTGCAGCGCATTTCCGGACGACTGGCGACCGCACCGGCCTGGACGGCGGTCGAGATCGCGCGACAGTTGCCGCGGCCACGCGCGCTCGCTGTCTTGGACGGCGCGCTTCATTCGCTGCGGTGCACTCCCGCCGACTTGGACAAGGCAGTACGCGAGCAGCGCGGTCGGCGCGGCATCGTCGCCGTACGAGAACTTCTCCAACATGCCGATGGCCGAGCCGAATCCGCGATGGAAAGCGAGGCCAGGCTGGTCATGATCGACTACGGCCTACCGCGGCCTGAACTTCAGTACGAGATCCGTGGCCGGAACGGCGAGACATGGCGAGTCGATTTCGCGTGGCTCGACGCGCGAGTCGCAGCGGAGTACGAGGGCCTGGATTGGCATTCCGGTCCGGCCAAGATGGTCGACGACAAGAAGCGGGTCGCCGGCATTCAAGAGCAGGGGTGGACAGTGATTCCGATGGTGGCTCAAGATGTGCGGCGATATCCCAGCCAGCTCGCCGAGCGCATCAACTATCACCTCTCGGCAGCGCACCTAGCCGGTTGAGACCGCGAGCAGACACAGACTCGCATGAAACACGCGCGGGTAATGCGATTCTCTGTCTGCTCGGCGTCAAGAGCCAACAGTGAGCCCGACCTTCTGGAATTCCTTGAGATCGCAGTAGCCCGCCTTGGCCATCGACCGGCGCAGACCACCGACCAGGTTCAACGACCCGAACGGATCGTCGGACGGCCCGTTGAGCACCTGCGCCAACCCCGGCCGCTCGCCGACCGCCACCTGCAGCAGCGCACCACGAGGCAACGACGGGTGCGCCGCCGCGGCCGGCCAGAACCAGCCGCCGCCCAGCGCCTCGTCGGCGATGGCAAGCGGCGTGCCCAGCACCACGGCGTCGGCACCGCAGGCGATCGCCTTGGCCAGGTCGCCCGAGGTGTGGATGTCGCCGTCGGCCAGCACGTGCACGTAGCGTCCGCCGGTCTCGTCGAGGTATTCGCGACGGGCGGCTGCCGCGTCGGCGATCGCGGTGGCCATCGGCACGCTGATGCCCAGCACCTCGTCACTGGTGGTCACCCCGGCAGTGGAGCCGTAGCCGACGATCACGCCGGCCGCGCCGGTGCGCATCAGGTGCAGTGCGGTGCGGTGGTCGAGCACGCCGCCGGCCACCACCGGCACGTCGAGCTCGGAGATGAACGTCTTCAAATTGAGAGGATCACCGGCCCCGTGATCTTGCGCAACACGCTCGGCGGAGATGATGGTGCCCTGGATGACCAGCAGGTCGATCCCGGCCGCCACCAGCGTCGGGGTCAGCGCCTGGGCGTTCTGCGGACTGACGCGGACCGCCGTGGTGACCCCGGCCTCACGGATACGGGCCACCGCCGCGCCGAGCAGCTCGGGGTCCAGGGGTGCGGCATGCAGCTGCTGCAGCATCCGGGTTGCGGCGGCATCGTCGGAAGCCGTGGCCGCGACGTCGAGCACCTGGGCGATCTTCTCTTCGACGTCGGCGTGCCTGCCGATCAGCCCTTCGCCGTTGAGTACGCCGAGCCCACCGAGCCGGCCCATCTCGATCGCGAACTCCACCGATACCAGGGAGTCGGTCGGATGCGCGACAACCGGAACCTCGAAGCGGTACGCATCGAGCTGCCAGGCCGTCGACACGTCCTGGGACGAACGGGTGCGCCGGGACGGCACGATCGTGACGTCATCGAGCTCATAGGTACGGCGGGCAGTTCTGCCCATGCCGATTTCAACCATGTCGCGCATGACTGTTCTTAGTCTCCTGCCCCACCGATTCAGCGGGTGTAGTAGTTGGGGGCCTCGACAGTCATGGTGATGTCGTGCGGGTGGCTTTCCTTCAACCCGGCCGCCGTGATCTGGACGAACTGCGCCTGCTGCAGCTGCTCGATGGTCGCCGAGCCGGTGTAGCCCATCGCGGCCCGCAGGCCGCCGGTCAGCTGGTGGATGACCGTCCCGAGCGGACCTCGGAACGGCACCCGGCCCTCGATGCCCTCGGGCACGAGCTTGTCCTCGGAGAGCACGTCGTCCTGGAAGTAGCGGTCCTTGGAATAGGACTTGGCACCGCCGCGTCCCTGCATGGCACCCAATGAGCCCATGCCGCGGTAACTCTTGAACTGCTTGCCGTTGACGAAGATCAGCTCACCGGGCGACTCGGCGGTACCGGCCAGCAGCGAGCCCAGCATTGCCGTCGACGCACCGGCGGCCAGCGCCTTGGCGATGTCACCGGAGTACTGCAGACCGCCGTCGGCGATCACCGGCACGCCATACGGCTTGCAGGCCGCGACCGCCTCCATGATGGCGGTGATCTGCGGGGCACCGACACCTGCGACGACGCGGGTGGTGCAGATCGAGCCGGGGCCGACGCCGACCTTGACCGCGTCGGCACCGGCCTGGACCAGCGCCGAGGCCGCCGCGCGGGTCGCGACGTTGCCGCCGACCACCTCGACGCGGTCGCCCACGGCTTGCTTCACCCGCGAAACCATGTCGAGCACACCGCGGTTGTGAGCGTGGGCGGTGTCGACGATCAGCACGTCGACACCGGCATCGGCCAGGTTCATCGCCCGGGCCCAGGCGTCGTCGCCGACACCGACCGCGGCGCCGACCAACAGCCGGCCGTCGCTGTCCTTGGTGGCCAGCGGGAACTGCTCGGTCTTGACGAAGTCCTTGACCGTGATCAGGCCGGTCAGCTTGCCGTGCCCGTCGACGATCGGCAGCTTCTCGATCTTGTGCCGGCGCAGCAGGCCCAGCGCAGCTTCGGCCGAAACACCTTCCTGCGCGGTGATCAGCGGCGGCTTGGTCATCACCTCGGCGACAGGCTTGTTCTCGTCCACCTCGAACCGCATGTCGCGGTTGGTGATGATCCCGACCAGCTGCCCACCCTCGTCGACAACGGGCAGACCGGAGATGCGGAACCGGGCGCACATCGCGTCGACCTCGGCCAAGGTGTTGGTCGGAGAACACGTGACCGGGTCGGTGACCATGCCGGCCTCCGACCGCTTCACCGTCTCCACCTGGGCGGCCTGCTCGGCGGCGGGCAGGTTGCGGTGCAGCACGCCCATGCCGCCGGCGCGGGCCATCGCGATGGCCATCCGCGACTCGGTGACGGTGTCCATCGCAGAGCTGACCAGCGGCACCCGCAGGCGGATGTTGCGGGTCAGCTGACTCGAGGTGTCGGCAGCAGCGGGAACCACATCGGAGGCCGCGGGCAGCAGCAGCACATCATCAAAGGTGAGACCGAGCATTGCGACCTTGGTGGGGTCATCGCCGCCGGTCGACACCGGTACGGCGATGGGAACGCTGCTTTCAGCGATCGACATGGGTGGGGCCTCCAGTGGCAGGCGTGGGGCTTATGACCCGATTCTATCGGCTCGGATATTGACAGTGATGTTGCCGCTCCTCGCACGTCAGCTTGCGCATCGGCACGGCTGGCGCGATGGGAGGACGGCTGCGTAGTGTGGGACCCGTGCGTGACCACCTCCCCCCTGGTTTGCCGCCCGATCCGTTTGCCGACGATCCCTGCGATCCGTCGGCCGCACTGGACGCGATCGAGCCGGGCCAGCCTCTGGACCCCCAGGAACGGACGGCAGTCGAGGCTGATCTAGCCGATCTCGCGGTGTATGAAGCGTTGTTGGCGCACAAAGGAATTCGTGGCCTCGTCGTGTGCTGTGACGAATGCCAACAGGACCACTACCACGATTGGGACATGCTGCGGGCCAATCTGCTGCAGCTGCTTGTCGACGGCACGGTACGCCCGCACGAGCCCGCCTACGATCCCGAGCCCGACGCCTACGTGACGTGGGATTACTGCCGCGGCTACGCCGACGCGTCCCTCAACGAGGCCACCTCGGACACCGACGGCTACCGCTGAGAACCGCCTAGCCCCGGCAACAGGGGCAGTTCCATCTCCGGCAACGCCGGACCTTCAGCACCCTGCCCGCTCGACGGGCCCTCGTGATCTGCGCCACCCTCGCTCTCGGCAGGTGCCGTCGGCGCGCTGTTCGCCGGGGGCTCCGACGTGGGCTCCACCACCGGCGCGGCGGTGGTGGTGACGGGCGGCTCTGCCGCCGGAGCAGCAGAGGTGGTGGGTGCGGACGTCGTGCGCGTCACAGAGGGCGGCGAGGCCGACGACGGAGTCGTCGCCGGGGCCGACGCGCTGGTGGTGGGCTGGGGGCTGCTCGTCGTCGGAGTCGGTGACGCAGACGAGGACGGCGTCGACGGCGCAGTGGTAGTCGGTTGCGACGTCGAGGTCTCCCCCGGCGTAGACGTCGCCGACGGGGTGGGGGTCTCTGAACCCGGTGTGGTCTCCATCGGCGAGGTCGAAGGCCCGGTCGTCGGTGTCGACGTCGGGATCTCTCCCGGCGGGCTCTCGACGGGCGACGACGGTGGCGTCGTCACGGTCACCTCGGGCAGCACCACCGGCGGCGCGTCGGGTGGCACGGTCGCTTTCGGATCACGGTTTTCCACCTTCACCGACAGCTGCTGCCATTGGTCGACGAGCTCCTGCTTGCGCCGCTCGTCATCGACGGTGGCGACGGTGGTGGTGAGGGTCTGCAGCTTCTGCTGTGCCTGTTCCCATTGCCCATCGTCGATCAGCTGCTGGACCTGTTTGAGCTCACTGGAGGCCAACTCGACGCCTACGTCGCGCGTCACCGGTGCCGAGCCGAAAACCAGTCCACGCACGCCGTAGAGCGCGTCGCCCGGCCCCGAGCCGTACACGGCCGCACCGAACCCACCGAGGCACAGCAGCGCGGCCGCCATCGATCCCACCAGTGCCATCGGCATCCGAACCCGGCCCTGCGAGGTGGCCTTGTCGAGTGCCGCGACGGCCTCGCGGGGCGTCGCGATGCCCGACATCGGAGCGCGCCGCGCCTCGTCGCGCCAGCCGGTCAGCAGAACGGCGAGTTCTGCCTCTTCCCGGTCGGTGGCATACACCTGCCGTTCGAGGGACAACGCCTCGATGAATTTCTCGGACCGGTTGATCTCGTTGAGGGACGGATCACCACCGTTTGAGGTCCAGCGGCCGAAGTCAGGCATGGTCACGTCCCGTCGCCATGATCTCGGTCTTGAGCCGGGCCAGCGCCCGGTGCTGAGCCACCCGCACGGCGCCGGCGGTGCTGCCGACGGCCTCGGCGGTCTCTTCGGCGCTCATGCCGACCACGATGCGCAGGATCAGGATCTCGCGCTGCTTTTCGGGCAGTACCGCCAGCAGCCTGGCCATCCGTTCCGAAGACTCGGTGTCGAGCGCGGTCTGTTCGGGCCCCGTGTCAAGGGAGAACCGCTCGGGCACCACATCGGTGGGCTCGGCACGATTCCTGGCCGCCGCGCGATGCGCGTCAGCAACCTTGTGCGCAGCGATGCCGTACACAAAGGCCAGGAACGGGCGTCCCTGATCTTTGTAGCGCGGCAGCGCCGTTATGGCGGCCAAGCAAACCTCCTGCGCAACGTCATCAGCTGATAGACCACTACGCTCGGTCGCCCCCACCCTCGCCCGGACATACCGAACGACGATCGGCCGAATGATCTCCAGCACTTCCGAGAGCGCGTTCCGATCACCTGCCACTGCCTCAGCAACGACAATGTCGAGACGGTCTCCCGAACTTGTCATCGTGGGCGATCTCTCCAGCGTTACGTTGCACCGACACTCGCGGCGATTGGCTGAGCTAAACAATAACGATCGGGGCGGGGTGGCCGTGATCAGTGCCGGTTCTAGGTGCCGGCCCACACCCCGCCTCTGCGACGCACTGTATCGGCGCTGAGGTCCCGGATTCTGCTGATTTGTCCAGCCTCGTGCGTGGCGCTCCCGATGTCGGCCAGCAGGCAGGCCAACGCCCAGCGCAGCGGGATCAGGCCGGATTTCTCACTGGCCAGCAGTGCCGCGTCGGCGACTTCGCGTGCGGCGTCGAACTCGCCGGCACTGCACAGTGCCGCGGCCAGCACGACGTCTGATTTGACGGCGTGGCGCGTCGAGCGGTGACCGGCCGCAGCCGCGACCCCTCGACGGGCATGCTCCACCGCCGCGGCGCCGTCGCCCTGGACCATCGCCAGTTCGGCGCTCACCCACTCCAGCCGGATCTGCCGGCGTGAGTTGGCGGATGTTTCGAGGGCGCGGGCCCGGTCGAGTAGCCGCTCCGAGACACCGAAGCGGCCGAGTCCGAGCGCATCGGCGGCCAGCCCGACGAGCGCATCGGCGGCTGCCTCGGCATCGTCACCGCACCGAGCCCAGGCCTGACCGTCGGCCGCGCGGGCACGTGCGTGCCCGCCCAATTGGCGAAGAAAGGAGGCCCGGGTGCTGTGCGCCAGCGACACCAATGGCCCGGAGTCCCGACCCCGCAGGAGCACGCCGAGCTCGGCGAGGGCGCAGCCGTAGCGCCCCTGCCCGCCGGCGGCGACTGCCCGCAGCCAGCGCTCGTGCGGCGTGGTGGCGCTGGGTAGCGGCCACCGGCCAGGGTCGGCCCCGAAGGCCGCGTCGGCCAGGGCCGCAGCGGCCGGCGGGAATGCAGTCATCGTTTCGCGACGCTATCAACATGGCGGTCGGCTCAGGCACGCGGGAATCGGGTACCGCATACCGTCGGAACCGGGTATTGAATGTTGCGATATAAGCATCAGTTAACAATTGGTGGCGCGAATGTTAATGGCGTGTCAACTAACCGCTGCCCGCCCGGAATAGCACACAACGTCCCCGCCTGCGCGAACAGGGAAAACCCGAACTCGGTTGCCACAGCCTTAACATGCAAGCCCCGGCTTAAGCGTCGCAACAATGAACGCGATGTAAATTCTCGACCTGCGATTATGCCCTTTAGCACACCGCGGGCCTATTGACTCGCTTTATTCAGTCCCCCTAGTTTGTGTGCACGAGCGGTCATCGGCGACACGTGCTCAGTTCGGTTCCACCGACTCAAACCCGCCCAATTCGGCGAAATGGGCGAGCAGAGAGGGGTTTTCCACATGCCGCAGCCGCAGCAGCTTCCCGGACCCAATGCGGATATCTGGGATTGGCAAATGCAGGGACTTTGCCGTGGTGTCGATTCGTCGATGTTCTTCCATCCCGATGGTGAACGCGGACGGGCCCGGGCTCAACGTGAGCTCCGCGCCAAGGAGATGTGCCGCAGCTGCCCAGTGATTACCCAGTGCCGTACACATGCGCTTGCTGTCGGTGAGCCGTACGGCATCTGGGGCGGCCTGAGCGAGTCCGAGCGTGAGCTCTTGCTCAAGCGAGGCATCCGCCGCACCGCCTGAGCCGTAGAGCAAACTCATACGCCGATCTGAAAAGGCTCCACCCCACGCGGGGTGGGGCCTTTTCGGTTGTCAGCTTGAGTTGGCCTGCGTTGGTCAGCCCACGAGGAAGGCGGCCAGCGACAGCACCGCGAGGACCAGGAACACCAACGGGAACGCGATGTTGTAGAAGACCTGCGCGCGGATATGGGTGATCACGGCACCGATGAAGAACGCCACCAGTCCGACCGCGGCGGCGACGCCGAGCGGCGGGAACGCGAACAGGCCCACGAGCAGTCCGATGGCTCCGGCCCCCTTGAGCAGGCCCAGCACCGGAACCCAGTTCCGCGGGACGTCAACTTCAGCCGAGTTGGCCAGGACGAAGCTTGCCCCGGCGAGATCCGCGAGCGCCATCGCCGCGTTGGCCGCGATGGTGACCGCGACGATCAATGTCGCGATCATGCCGAGTTGTAGGGTCATGGTGGTCGCCTCCGATGTCCGATCGTCAAGGGGTTCACCGTGTTGACGCTTGCCGCGCGTGAAAGGTGACGAGATGACCGACCAGCAGGTCCTGGCCGACCGATTCGAAGAGGATCGTCCCCGTCTGCGCGCGGTGGCGTGTCGACTGCTCGGCTCGGTGCACGATGCCGACGACGCGGTTCAGGCAGCGTGGCTCAAGATCAGCCGTCGCGGCATCGACGGTGTGAACACCCCGACCGCCTGGTTCACCACGGTCACCGCACACGAATGCCTTGACCGGCTGCGGGAGCACAAGCGGCGTGCCGAAGTCCTCGGCGGCGACGAACTGCTCCCCGAGGCGCTCTCCCCCGCCGCCGACGAGCAGGTGGTCATGGCCGAATCGGTGGGCCGTGCCCTGCTCGTCGTGCTCGACCAGCTCTCGCCCGCCCAACGCGTCGCGTTCGTGCTGCACGACGCCTTCGCCGTGCCCTTCGACGTCATTGCCACGCTGCTCGACCGCACACCGGCGGCCGCCAAGAAACTGGCCAGCCGGGCCCGCGACCGCGTCAACGGTTCCGAGCCGTCCGCGGCCCGCCCCACCGCTGAACACCTCGACATCGCCCGGACTTTCCTGGCCGCTTCCCAGCAGGGCGATCTGGCGGCGCTGCTGGAAATTCTGGACCCCGATGTGGTGCGTCGCGTCGACCGCGTGCTCGTCGGCGGGCAGGTCCCCACCGAGCTGCGAGGTGCGCAGGAGTTCGTCGAGGAGTCGAAGATGTTCGCCGCGGTCGCCCGCGGTGGCGAAGTCGCGGTTCTCGACGGCGCCGCCGGCATCGTCATCGCGCCGGCCGGCCGGCTGAAGTCCCTACTGCGGCTCGACATCCGTGACGGGCGGATTCACGTCATCGACATCATCGGCGATCCGGACCGCTTGGCCGCGGTCTCCGTGACGTTGGCCGACCAGTTCCCTGCCGAGCAGACATAGAACAGTCCCAAAATCGGCATTTGCGGGCAGTTTTGTGTCTGCTCGCCGAAACTCGTGACCATGACCATCGACGTCACCGTGGCCGAGACGGGCGCGGGAACCTACACCCAGCAGATCACCGCCGGACGCCACCAGTTCATCGCCGACGAGCCGCTTCCGGTGGGTGACGACGCCGGCCCGAATCCCTATGACCTGGTGTTGGCCGGCCTGGGCGCGTGTACGTCGATGACGGTGCGGATGTACGCCGACCGCAAGGGCTGGCCTCTTGAGCAGGTACGAGTCACGTTGCGGCACTCGCGTATTCATGCGAAAGACTGTGCCGACTGCGAGACCACGAAGGGGACGATCGACCAGATCGACCGCGAGATCGAGTTGATCGGCGAGCTCGACGACACCCAACGGGAACGGCTGATGTACATCGCGGAGCGGTGCCCCGTCCATCAAACCCTCAATTCGGAAGTCCACATCACCACGACCGAGATTTCGTGATCCGCCTGCACCGGCGTGAAGCCCCGGCGTAGGAAGGACGTCATGACCGAGAACTGGAATGACAAGATCATCGCCGAGTTCCGCGCCAACGGAGGCAAGGTCGGTGGACCGTTCGAGGGTGCGACGCTGCTGCTCCTGCACACCACCGGGGCCAAGTCCGGCAAGAAGCGCGTCAACCCGGTGATGGCATTCGATCTCGACGGCAAGCTCGCCATCGTCGGTTCGTACGCAGGTGCCGACGTCGACCCTGCATGGCTGCACAATCTGCGCGCGCATCCCGATGCCCACATCGAAATCGGTACCGACGCCTACGACGTACGCGCTCGCGAGATGCCACGGGACGAGCGCGACGCGGCGTATCCACGCATCGTCGCGAAGGCACCAGGCTTCGGGGAGTATCAGACGAAAACCGACCGGGTCATCCCGGTCATCGAGTTGCAGCGCCGCTGACGCCCGGCCACAGCAGGTTCATGGCTCGATCAACACCTTGAGGGCCTCACGGTCGGCCATCGCGCGATAGCCGTCGGGGGTCTCGTCGAGGCCGATGGTGCGGTCGAACACCCGGCCGGGTTCGATGGTGCCGTCGAGAACGTCGGGCATGAGTTCCTCGATGTAGGCACGGGCCGGCGCCACCCCGCCGGTGAGCGTGACGTTGCGGAAGAAGGTGCCGAAATCCATTGGCACTTGGGTGTATTGAGATACTCCGAGCCGGCTCACCCGGCCACCGGCCCGTACCGCGTCGAGCGCCGTGGCGACCGACGGTTCGGTCCCCACGCATTCGATCACTGCGTGGGTGCCGTCCCCACCGGTCAGTTCGCGAATTTTCTCGACGGCTTCGTCGCCGCGTTCGGGTACCACGTCGGTGGCACCGAACTCGCGACCCAGGTCGGTTCGGACGGTGTGGCGGCCGTTCAGGATGATCTGCTCGGCACCCAACCGCTTGGCGGCCAGCACCGCACACAGTCCCACCGCACCGTCGCCGATGACCGTCACCGACGATCCCGGCCCCACCCCGGCGGTCACCACGCCGTGATGGCCCGTGCAGAACACATCCGACAGGGTCAGCAGGGACGGCATCAGTGCCGAGTCCTCGGCCACCGGAAGCTTCACCAGCGTCCCCTGCGCTTGAGGAACGCGCACGGCTTCGCCCTGGCCGGCATCGACGCCGGGGGCGCCCCACCCGCCACCGTGGCGGCAGGACGTCTGCAGCCCCTCCGCGCAGAAGTCACACGTGTTGTCCGCCCAGACGAAGGGGGCGACCACCAGGTCACCGCGCGCGAGCCCGGACACGTCTACTCCGACGTCCTCTACGACGCCGATGAACTCATGCCCCATCCGTCGGCCACCGTCCTTGTGGGGCATGGACTGATACGGCCACAGGTCGCTGCCACATATGCAGGCGCGCGTGACCCGCACGATGGCGTCGGTCGACTCTTTCACGATGGGATCGGGCACGTTTTCCACACGCACGTCGCCGGCGCCAAACATCACGGTTGCTCGCATGCTCATTCCTTCATTCTTTTGGCCCACGACCAAGATAGCGCTTGTCAGAAGTTCAAGCCCGAGAACATGATCCGGCCCGGGTCATACTTCTGCCGGGTGGCGGCCAGCCGGGAAAGGTTGGCCCCGAAATACCGTGACGCCGGCTGGTTCGCCTCGAGATAGTTCACGTAGCCGCCGACCGAATACGGTGCCACGGCTCGGTGCGCAGTGTTGAGCCAATTGGCTGCCGGCGCAGGCGAACCGGCGGTTTCCACGTACCACTGCACCAGAGCGGACTGGCGTCGCCACGGAAAGGCGGTGTCCCCCGGCCCCACCGTGGCCAGTGCGCCGTCGAGCGCATGCATGATCACCAGCGGACGGCCGGCCCCGGCCGGGAAGGCGTTGAACGCCGCGGCGATTCCCTGGGCGGCGGCCGGGGTGATCGACTGGAAGACGTCGGATCCGCCGACATAGCCGAGCGGCGCCGGGTTGAGGTTGTCGGCAGCCAGGAATTTCACCAGGTCCAGATAGTTCAATGTGCGGTTCTCCGTCCCGGCCGGCTGCAGACCCACCGCTTTGACGATGGTGGCCGCCACGCTGCCCCCTGATCCGGCTGGGCAGGTTGCGAGTATGCGGCAGTGCGCGCCCTGCGGGTCGGTGACGGTGTCGGCCAATGCCCAGCTGCTGCGGTCGGCGGTACGCAGCCAGTTCTGCCACCCCACAAGTACCTGCGGGAAAGCCTGCAGCGGAAAATGCAGCCCGACGACATCGACGTCGCTGATCGGGAAGGTGGCGAAGGTCAGCGCGGTGGTCACCCCGAAATTGCCGCCGCCACCGCCTCGCAACGCCCAATACAGATCCGGATGCTCGTTTGCCGACGCCGTGACCGCCGCACCGCCGGGCAGCACCACTGTCGCCGAGACCATTTGGTCGCACATCAGCCCCGCATGGCGCGATTGGGCGCCGAGCCCGCCGCCCAGGGCATGCCCGGCCGCGCCGACCGTCGGACAGGTGCCGGTGGGAATGCCACGCCCGGCTGCGGCGAGGGCCTGGTGGATCGGGTACAAACCGGTCGCGGGTGTCACCGTGACATACCCGGTGGCGGCGTCGTAGTCGATGCCGCCTGGCAGTTGGCGCAGATCCAGCACCATCGTGCCGTTCGCTGTCGACGCGCCCACATAGGAGTGCCCGCCACCGCGCGCAGCGACCTTGAGGTTGTGGGCCGCAGCGAAGGCCATCGCCCTTTGCACGTCCGCCGCCGAATTCGGGGTGACGACCGCCGCCGGGGTCAGTCCGTTGAAATTGGTGTTGAAAACGCTTTTGGCCGAGGCGAATTGCCCAGCGTTGTCCGGCAGGACCACCTGGCCCTGGATCGCGGACGAGAGGTCGCCCCAGCCGGCTGGGTCGGCACTTGCCCGGCTCGATCCGAACACCGCGCCAGCAGCAAACGCACCGACGGCCCCACGCAGGAACCTTTGACGCGAGATCCCGCGCGGCGACTCCCGCGGTTCCGTCATGTCCGAATTGTGGATCACTTGAGTCGAAAGCCGCGGCGCCGCACGACGTGTTGAGGTTTCGGTCCGATACCGATTCGGCATCCGCGGATACGATCGCCACGCTGGGTGCATTCGCCCGGTTCCGACGGCACATCTGGAGGCCCCGCGCTGTGAGCGCACCATCGAACCCGAACATGATCCCCGCCTACGCCGCGCTGCGCGACGCGCGACTGCGCCAACAGGCCAAGATCGGCGGCTGAGGATCTGTAACTCCCACGACGACGGCGCCGACATACAGTTCAGCGCGTCTCAAGGGGGTTGGCCGATGCCGAACGATCGTCGCCGGGCGATGACCGCCGTGGGTGCTGCCGCAGCGGCATTGGCCATTCCGGGGATTCTGAACGTCTCCGCAGCGCACGCGACCCCGCTACCCGGATTCTGTGTGCCGCCCAACCTCGTCGACAACGTGTGTACGGCGCGGCTGACATCGGTCACGGCCGATGTGATCGACGGGACGATCACCGGGACGCCGGTGGGCGGCGGGGCCGCGGTCACCCTCACGGGGCAAGCCGACGCGTACCTGAAATCGACCGGCTTCGGAGCTGAGCCGCCGGATCCGGTTCAGCAATGGGACACCGAGATCGACAGGGTCGGTGACCTCGACACGTCCCCGGCCAACCCCAACTGGTACGGCAATGCGAAGGCCCGGGTTTTTCTGCCCAGAACCCTCAACGACCTGGCCACCAAATTTCCTCCCGACAGCCTCGTCGTCCGATTCGTGACGGATGACTCCCGGCCGGATGCGTTCCGAATCGTCTCCATCCAGCCGACAGCTACGCCCGATCCTGTGCCAGCCCGGCCAGGTGCTTGAGCGAGTTGTCCAAGTGCCGGCGGTCGAACGGCGGAAATTGGATGTGTTCGCGAAGGGTGGGCGGCACGGCTGACCAGTCATACGTCAGCGTGACCTCCGTCCGGTCGTCGCCGAGCGGCTCAAGGTCGTAGCGCCAGATCCAGCCGCCGAACTCCAGGGTGGCGTCGTCGTCGCCTTGGCCAGGAAGCCACGCAATCGCGTGTGGCGGCTCGAAAACCTCTACCCGGTTGGCCATCTCGTAGTGCATGCCTCCGTAGTTGTCGTGGTACATCGCCATCCGGAAGACCTGCCCGGCCGCGGTCAGCTGCTTGCCGTCGAGCGACTCCCGCACCCAGCCGGTGCCGTCGATCGCCTGATGGGTGGTCGGGTCGGCCAGCACGGTGAACACGGTTTGGGCCGGCGCGTTGATGGTGCACGCGGCGCTCATGGTTTCGTCGGTCATACCGGTACCGACCGACGTCGACGCACAAACTCATCGCGGCTCGGCATGGTGAGGCTATGTGGCCAGCCCGAAAACTCTCACCGCGGTCGACTTGCCCTTCAGCTCGTGAAGCCCCCGGTCGGTGAGTCCGGGCGGGCGCGCCTCCAAGGTGTCGACGGTCGGCTGGGTCAGCAGAATCGAGTCGCCCGTCGTCTTGGTGAGCTGCTCTACCCGGGCGGCGACATTGACGGCATCACCGATCAGGGTGAATTCCAGCTTGCCGCCGCCACCGATGGTGCCGGCGATCACCACACCGGTGTTGATGCCGATACCGATCCGAAGCGCACCCTCAAATCGTTCGGCAACCACCCGCTGCATCAGCAGCGCGGCGTTCACTGCGGCATTGGCATGGTTCACGAGCTCGTTGGGGGCGCCGAAGACCGCCAAGGCACCGTCGCCGAGGAATTTGTTGACATGTCCGCCGGCATCGACCACGGCGGGCACCACGATTTGGAACAGAGAATTCAACCGGGCGACGGTGTCCTCAGCCGTGTTCGCTTCGGCGTACGGGGTGAAGTCACGAATGTCGATGAACATCACCGTCACCTCGCGCCGCTCACCGGTGAACACATCGTCACCTTGCTCAAGCAGCCGTGCCGCCAAGGACGGGTCGACGTACGTCCCGAATGCCGCCTGAAGTCGTTGCCGCTCAGCCAAACCCGCCTGCATGCGGTTGAAGGAGGCCGACAGTGCACCCAGGTCGTCGTCCTGGACTACCGGCAGGCGCTGACCGTAGTCGCCGGCAGCAACGCGTTCGGTGCCCTCGGCCAGGTCGCGGATCGGTCGCAAGAACGGTGCCATCGTCATGACCGCGACTGGCCCTGCGATGAGCGTCAACGCGCATCCGATCGCCAACGAGACGATCGGGTCTTCCCGGGCACGGTCGATCACGGATGCCGTGATCGCGGCCCCGATGGAGAAGCCGAACGCCATCGCGACCATGGTGATGTGAGACCACGCGGCAAAGGTCGGGTGAGACCGCGGCAAGCCGTCACCGATTCCCGTGTCACCGGCGATCGCGGTCCGCGCCGGCCGTAGCGATCCCTCGGTGAAGCTGTGCACCCCGAACACCCCGGTGGCCGCTCCGTACGCGGCACCGATGATCCCGTACTGGACCATTCGCCACCCGTCGGCGTCAGCCACCGCGGCGACAACAACCGCAACGCATGGTGTCCAGACCAAGTCAGTTGCGAGCACCCGGCCAGTCGTATTCCGTGCATAAACGTATGTGGCGCGCAACGCCTCCATTGGATCGACCTCGGGTGATCCTGCCCATTTCTCGATCAGCCGTAACGGCTTCGAGCCGGGAAGGACCAGCAGGTAGACCCGCACCAGCATGGCGATACAGGTGATGACGGCCGCCTCCGCGTAACGATCGGATCCCTCGAAGGCGACGATGATCAACGGATAGGCGAGATGAACCGACAGCCCGGCGACGAATACGAGTGCGCAGACCACCCAGGAGTACCTGGGCCCGTACCGGTCCCAGACCCACTGAAAGATCCGGTCCATGCCGAAACAAAACACCCCCGGCCTGACGACCGGGGGTGTTTCGGACTACTTCTAGTGAGCGTGGCCGTGATGATGACCGGCGTGCTCGTCTTCCTCGACAGGCTTGTCCACGACGGCCGTCTCGGTCGTCAGGATCATGCGCGCCACGGATGCGGCGTTGAGCACCGCGGAGCGGGTCACCTTGGCCGGATCCACGATGCCCTCGGCGACCAGGTCACCGTAGGACAGGGTGGCGGCGTTGAAGCCCTGGCCGTTGGACTGCTCGCTGACCTTGTTCACCACGACCGAGCCGTCCAGCCCGGCGTTGGTGGCGATCCAGTACAGCGGGGCCGACAGCGCGGAGGAGAACACCTCGACACCGAGCGCCTCGTCACCGTTGACCTCGCTGCGCAGCTTGTCGAGGGCTGAGCGAGCCTGCACGAGTGCGGCGCCACCACCGGTGACGATGCCCTCCTCGACCGCAGCCTTGGCCGCCGCGACGGCGTCCTCGACGGCTTCCTTGCGCTTCTTCAGGTCGGTCTCGGTGGCCGCGCCGACCTTGATCACCGCGACGCCGCCGGACAGCTTGGCCAGCCGTTCCTGCAGCTTCTCGCGATCCCAGTCGGAGTCGGTGGTCTCGATCTCGGCCTTGAGCTGCTTGACCCGGTCGGCGACCGCGTCGGCCGCGCCGCCGCCGTCGACGATCACGGTGCTGTCCTTGTTGACCACCACGCGACGCGCGGTACCCAGCACCTCCAGGCCGGCCTCACGCAGCACCAGGCCCACGTCGGGGTTGACGACCTGGCCGCCGGTGACGATGGCGAGATCGTCGAGGAACGCCTTGCGACGATCGCCGAAGAACGGCGCCTTGACGGCGACGGCCTTGAGCGTCTTGCGGATGGCGTTGACGACGAGCGTGGACAGGGCCTCGCCCTCGACGTCCTCGGCGATGATCAGCAGCGGCTTGCCGCTCTCGGCGACCTTTTCCAGCAACGGCAACAGGTCGGGCAATGAGCTGATCTTGTCGCGGTGCAGCAGCACCACGGCATCCTCGAGGACCGCTTCCTGGGAGTCGAAGTCGTTGACGAAGTAGGCCGAGATGAAGCCCTTGTCGAAGCCCACACCCTCGGTGACCTCCAGTTCGGTGCTCAGCGTCGAGGACTCCTCGATGGTGACCACACCGTCGTGACCGACCTTGGTCATGGCCTCGCCGACGAGCTCACCGATCTGCTCGTCGCGTGAGGACACCGTGGCGACCTGGGCGATGGCCGTCTTGTCCGACACCGGGGTGGCGGCGGCCAGTAGGGCCTCGGACACCGCGTCGGCGGCCTTGCCGATGCCCTGACCCAGCGCGATCGGGTTGGCACCGGCGGCCACGTTGCGCAGGCCGGCCTTGACCAGCGCCTGCGCCAACACCGTGGCGGTGGTGGTGCCGTCGCCTGCGACGTCGTTCGTCTTGGTGGCGACCGACTTCACCAGCTGGGCACCGAGGTTCTCGAACGGGTCTTCCAGGTCGATCTCACGGGCGATCGTGACGCCGTCGTTGGTGACCTGCGGTCCGCCGAAGGCCTTGGCCAGCACCACGTTCCGACCGCGCGGACCCAGCGTTACCTTGACCGCATCGGCGAGCTTGTCGACGCCGGCCTCCATGGCGCGGCGCGCAGTCTCGTTGAACTCAATCTGCTTGCTCATAAGTCTCTTTCATGACTCCTGACGCATACCGCCCCGGAAACCACCCGTGCTGAACACGGGGATCTCCGGGGCGGATGCACGAGTACTTACTTGGCGACGACAGCCAGCACGTCGCGAGCGGACAGGATCAGGTACTCCTCGCCGTTGTACTTGATCTCGGTGCCGCCGTACTTGCTGTAGATGACGGTGTCACCCTCGGCAACGTCCAGGGGGATCCGCTTCTCGCCGTCCTCATCCCAGCGGCCGGGGCCAACTGCGACGACGGTGCCTTCCTGCGGCTTTTCCTTGGCGGTGTCGGGGATGACCAGGCCGGAAGCGGTCGTGGTCTCGGCCGCGTTGGCCTGAACGAGGATCTTGTCCTCGAGTGGCTTGATGTTGACTGCCACGATGGAAGCCCTCCACTTGTTTGGGTATCGAGTCCCGGTGTTCTCCGGGGCCCTCGGGTTAACCAGGTGTTCGGCAGGCGTCCGTGCCCTTCGCTCCGTCGTCGCGGGTGCCGGCGCTGGGGGGTTGGCCGCGTGCCACCTAGCACTCTATACATGCGAGTGCTAGCACTCAAGGGTGGGTTGTGCCTGCCGCCCACTCCTTCGCGACGAAGACGGTCCACGGTTGCACCGCAAGCCCATTCCCACTACACTCGAACATGTGTTCGAACCGAGCTTCGCGATCGATCTCGACGCCACCGAGGAGGCGTTGGTCGATCAGCTCGCCGCGATGAACCGTGCCGCCGCGGGCATCGCGGCCGGGCAGGCACGAGTGACGGCAATGCTGGAAGCCAAGCGTCATGCCCGCAAGGCCGCCGAGGGCGTCCCTGCCGACCAGCGCGGCAGAGGTCTGGCCTCCGAGGTCGGCCTGGCCCGCAAGGCCTCGCCATGGCACGGAGCCAGGTATCTGAAGTGCTCCCGGATCCTGGTCGACCACATGCCTTTCACCCTTGCCGCGCTGGAGTCTGGGGTACTCACCGAGGTCCGGGCGATGATCATCGCGGACCAGGCCGCCTGCCTGACGCCGGCAGATCGACACGCGATGGACGCCGCACTGTGTGCCGACCCTGATGTGCTGGATGGCCTGGGAGACAGGAAGGTGGAGGCTGAGGCCGGGCGGGTGGCGTTTCGGCTCGACCAGGACGCGGTGATGGCGCGCATCAGCCGCCATCAGTGCGATCGCACCGTCACCGCACGGCCGGCCCCGCACGGCATGATGTACCTCACGGCGCTGCTGACCGCGGCCGAAGGCGTCACCGCTTATCAGGCGTTGCAGGCGGAGGCCGCCGCGGCCGCGGCCGCCTCGATCTCCGCCGGAGATGGATGCAAGGGTCGGGGCCCGTTGATGGCTGATGCCTTCTATCGACGCGTCACTGGGCGTGAGGTCGGGGCGGCGGTCCCCGTCGCGCTCAATCTGGTGGTCTCGGACGAGAGCTTGTTGGCCCACGGTCCCGACCCGGCGGTGCTGCAGGGATACGGCCCCATTCCGGCGGCGGTGGCCCGGCAGATGGCCTTGGCGGCGCTGCTGGATCCCCAGGTCGAATCCGCGGTGCGCAAGCTCTACGCCGATCCGGCCACCGGCAACCTGGTCGCGCTGGAGTCCACCGCCCGGGCGTTCCCCAAGGGGCTGCGCTGGTTGATCGCCTTGCGTGACCAGCGCTGCCGCACCCCGTACTGCGACGCGCCGGTTCGCCACATCGACCACATCACCCGGCATGCAGAGGGCGGCCCGACCAGCGCCGTCAACGGACAAGGGCTGTGTGAACGCTGCAATTACACCAAGGAATACGCGGGATGGCGCACCGCGACCGCCTACGACCGGCACGGCCGCCACACCACAGAACTCACGACCCCGACCGGGCGCACCTATCGAAGTACCGCCCCACCGCTACCCATCGGCGCGCGGGTGTTCACCAGCGACATCCACGTCGTAAAACTTCGCGCCGCATAGCGCCCAGCAGGTGACCGGTCGACCTGGACACCGGTGTTATATCGGGATGCTCAGATGTTCGGACACATCTCCCACCATCTCCACATCGACGGTGCGCTCGGTGAAGTACCACCCGTGGTCGTCACGGGCGAACACGTCGGCATAGCGCCCGACGACGATCGGCTGCAGCGGCACGCTGTCGGTCTTCTGCACCACACAGAACGTCGAGCGGGCCGTGGCATGGTCACCATCGACGTCGACGATCGGATTGAGCACCAGATGGCGGGTGCGCGGGGTGTTGCCGTGTTCGGGGAACCGACGGGTCGTCGACACGAACAGCTTGGCAATCGCCGACGGCCCCGACACCCCCATGAACGAGCCCCGGCCCAGCAGCTCCCCGACCCCGTCGAAGTCACCGGCGTCGATCAACTCGGCGTAGCGGTACAGCAGCTCGGTGACCTCCAGCTTGTCCACAGCGCTCACGCCACCTGCCCCTTGACCACCGGCAGCCCGGGATCGCTGGCCGCATCCAGCGGCGACGGCGCGGCGCCGGCCGCGATCAGGTGCGCGGCGAAGGAGGCGATCATCGCCCCGTTGTCGGTGCACAACCGCGGCCGTGGCACCCGCAGGGTCAGCCCCGCCGCCGCGCAGCGCTGCTCGGCGAGTTCGCGCAGCCGGGAGTTGGCCGCCACCCCGCCGGCGATCAGCAGGGTGGACACCCCCAGATCGGTGGCCGCCCGTACGGCCTTGGCGGTCAGCACGTCGGCGACGGCCTCCTGGAAGCCGGCCGCCACGTCGGCCTGCGACGCCTCCGGATGGGCTTCCACATAGCGGGCCACCGCGGTCTTGAGCCCGGAGAAGCTGAACACGTACGGATCGTCGCGCGGTCCGGTCATACCCCGCGGGAAGACGATGGCGCTGGGGTCCCCAGTGCGGGCCAGTTCATCGAGCACTCGTCCGCCCGGATAGCCCAAGCCGAGCAGCCGGGCCACCTTGTCGTAGGCCTCCCCGGCGGCGTCGTCGACGGTGCTGCCCAACTCGACGATGGGCTCGCCCAGCGACCGGACATGCAGTAGGTGGGTGTGCCCGCCGGAGACCAGCAGCCCCACGCTCTCGGGCAGCGGCCCGTGGTCGTAGACGTCGGCGGCCAGATGCCCGCCCAGGTGGTTGACCCCGTAGAACGGTACGTCCCAGCCGGCTGCGTACGCCTTGGCGGCGGCCACACCGACCAGCAGCGCCCCGGCCAGTCCGGGCCCGATGGTCGCGGCGACGACGTCGGGCCGCTCGATACCGGCCGCGTCCAGGGCCCGGCGCATGGTCGGCCCCAACGCTTCCAGGTGTGCGCGCGAGGCGATCTCGGGGACGACGCCGCCATAGCGGGCGTGCTCGTCCACGCTGGAGGCGACCTCGTCGGCCAATAGCGTGACGGTCCCGTCCTCGGCAAGCTCGGCGATGCCGACTCCGGTTTCGTCACAAGAACTTTCGATGGCAAGGATGATCATGTCGAGTTCCCTTGGGGAAGGCGTTGCATGGTGTAGGCGTCAGCCCCACTCGCGCGGTAGTACCGCTTGCGCAGGCCGATGTTGACGAATCCGAAGCTCTCGTACAGGCCGATGGCCGGCTCGTTGTCGGTGCGGACCTCCAGGAAAACCGTTCCGCCCGAGGCATAGTCGAGCAGGTCGCCGAGCAGCCGACGTCCTATCCCCTGCCCCTGGAAGTCGGGATCGACACCGATGGTGTGGATCTCGTACTCGTACGGACGCATTCGGCCCAGCCGCGAGATCCCGGCGTAGCCGACCAGCACCCCGTCGCTGCGGGCCGCGATGTACCGATTGTGCTTGGCGTCGAGTTCGGCCAGAAACGCCCGGGCCGGCCAGGGATCGTCACCGGCGAACAGCTTGGCTTCCAACTCCGCGCACCGCGCGGCATCGGCCCGGGTCAGCGCATCGAACACGGTCATTTCGGTGCCGCTGCAGAGGGTTTGGCGTCGGGCCGGCGCAGGTACAGCGGGACCAGCGGTTGCGGGTCAGCCCAATCGGCGACGGCGCGCACCAGCCCCGCGGGCGATGGAGACACCACGTCGAGCCTGGGCAGAGCGAACAGCGCGGCATGCTCGGGTGAACCGGCGACGGCTGCGACCGAGCTGGCCAGCACGGTCGCCACGTCGGCGGGAGCGTTGACCGACGGACCGTCCACCCGGACTCCGTCGCGGTAATGCGCCCAGTACACCTCGCGGCGACGTGCATCGGTGACCACCAATACGTCGCCATCGGTGTGGATCCCGATGCCGTCCAGGCTGCACACCCCGTGCACCGGAACGCCCAGCGCATGCCCGAACGCCGCAGCACTGGCCATCCCCACCCGCAGTCCGGTGAAGGGCCCCGGTCCGCACCCGACGACCACCGCATCGAGATCGGCCATCGTGATCCCGGCATCGGACAGCGCGCCGAGCACGTTCGGCGTGAGCTGTTCGGCGTGTGCCCGGGCATCGACGGTGACGCGTTCGGCGAGGGCGTGCACCGAACCGTCCTCGGCGCGACGGACCACACCGGCGCTGACCGCCGGGGTCGCGGTGTCGATGGTCAACACGTTCATGGGGTGCTCCACTGCCAGATCACCGTGCGTGTCTCGGTTTCGGTGTCCCGCTCGATGCGGATGTCCAGGTGGTGGTCGGAGAGGCGCTCCGCCAGACCCTCACCCCACTCCACCACGACCACGGCGTCGTCCAGGTCGGTGTCGAGATCGAGCGCGTCGAGCTCGCCCAGCAGGTCGACACCGGGGTGATCGAGCAGCCGGTACATGTCCACGTGCACCATCGCCGGCCGTCCGGCCTGTCGGGGGCGATGCACCCGGGCCAGCACGAACGTCGGCGAGACCACCGGACCGTCGACGTCCATGGCCTGGGCGATGCCCTTGGCCATCACGGTCTTGCCCGCACCCAACGGGCCCGACAGCACCACCACGTCACCGGCCGTGAGCCCGGCACCCAGCGTGGCGCCCAGCGCGATGGTGTCCTCGGCGGTGGTCGGCTGGGCCGTGCCGGCGCCGCGCTCAGCCACGGAACCGGACCCGATCGCGGACCCGACGGCTCAAGGTGACCAACTTGGACGGGGTGGCCCGCTCCACCAGGCGGACCAGTGCGTCATCGATCACCACGGGCTCCTCAAGCTGGACCAGATGACCCGCGCCCCCGACGATGACCAGTTCGGAGCGGGGTAGCTGTGCGGCCATGGCCTTTGAGTATTCCATTGGTGTGAGCAGATCCCGGTCACCGCAGGCAATCAGCGTCGGTACTTTCGCCAGCACCCGCAACGCTGCGGCTTCGTCGTGGACTTCCAGGGCGTGCAGGAACTCGACGAGCGTGGTGATCGAGGTGCCGTGCATCATCCGCTGGGAGAACTCGACCACGCTCGGGCTGACCGCCTCATCGCCGTAGGACGCCGCGCGCAGTACCGGCCCGATCACCGACCGGGCCGCACCGCGGGTGCGATGCACCGCGCCAGGCGCATAGCGGGCCACGAACCGCACCGCCTCCAGCGCCGGGTTACGCAGGATCTCCCCCAGGGGTGAGCGGGCCACGCCTTCGACCGCCGAGGAGATCACGGCGGCACCCACAACCTGCTTGGGATAGCGGTGCGGGAACTGCCGCGCATGCGACAGCACCGTCATGCCGCCCATGGAGTGGCCGACGAGCACCGCAGGTCCGCGCGGAACCGTAACGGCCAGAACAGCTTCCAGATCACGACCGAGTTGCTCGACGGTGTAGGTATCCGGCGACGCCGCTCCGGACTGACCGTGGCCACGCTGGTCGTAGAACACCATCCGCACCTGTGGGCCCCATTGCTCGGCCAGTCGGGTGCGCTGAAAGTAGAAGGCGCCCATACGCAGACAGAAACCGTGCGCAAACACCACCGTCAGCGGTGCGTCGTTGGGACCGACCTCACGCACTGCCAGAGGCACCCCGTCCTCGGTGGTCACCACTGAGCTGCGGTCTGCATCGAGGCGTTCGAAATCCTCACCCAGATAAGGATCATCGCCGGCTGCGCGGCGCGTCAGTGACCGCGCCACCGACCGGCCCGCCACCGTGCCCACGGCGGTCAGCCCGGCGGCACCGGCCAACCACTGAGCATTGCGACTCAACGCCCGCGACCTGCCTGCAGATAGGTCCGGGTGATCCGGCCGCGCGGGCTGGTCACCACCTCATAGTTGATGGTGCCCAGCAGTTCCGCCCAATCCTGGGCGGTCTCTTCGCCCTGAGTGCCGGGACCGAACAGGATCGCGTCATCGCCTTCGGTGACATCGGTGCGGTCCGGACCGAGGTCGACGACGAACTGGTCCATGCAGATCCGCCCGACCGCCGGGCAACGCCGACCGTTGATCAGCACCTCGATCTTGCCGCTCAACGAACGGAAGATGCCGTCGGCGTAGCCCACCGGCAAGAGTGCCAGCGTGGTGTCCCGGTCGGCGATCCATCGGTGGCCATAGGACACCCCGTCCCCGGCATGTACCGAACGCACCAGCGCCACAGGGCATTTCAAAGTCATGGCGGGAATCAGTCCCATGTCGCCACGCTCGGGGATGGGGGTCTGTCCGTAGATCGCGATCCCGGGCCGCACCATGTCGAAGGCCAGGTCCGGACGGGTCATCGCCGCAGGCGAATTGGACAGGTGTGCCAGTTCGAATACCACGCCCTGGGCTGCGGCCTGCTCTCGCATCGCGGTGAGGCGCTTGCCCTGCAGGTCGTTGAACGGATTTTCGGGCTCGTCACCGTGCACGAGGTGACTCATGATGCCGCGCGGCCGGATCGCGCCATCAGCCTGGGCCCGGCCGAGGGCGTCGATCAACGCCGGGAAATCAGCCGGGCTGACACCGTTGCGGCTCAGCCCGGTGTCGGCCTTGACCGTGACGGTCGCGGTGCGCCCGGTCCGATGCACCGCCGCCACCACATCGCCGACTTGGCGTACCGATGACACCGCGATCTGCAGATCGGCCTCAAGTGCCGGGGCGAAGTCCGTACCCGGCGGATGCAGCCAGCACAGCACGGGCGCGGTGATCCCCCCGGCGCGCACTGCCAGCCCCTCGGCGATCGTCACCACCCCGAGTTCGGCGGCCCCGGCGGCCAGGGCGGCCCGGCTCACCTCGACCGCACCGTGCCCGTAGCCGTCGGCCTTGACCACGGCCATCACCTGGGCGTTGCCGGCATGTTCGCGCAGCAGGCGCACGTTGTGGTCGATCGCGCCGAGGTCCACCATCGCGTGCGGCGATGCGTCCGGGCTCAGCGGTGTCACGAGTTCGGTCGTCTGCATGTCATATCACCGCCGACCATTGTCCCAGAGGTAGGTGGTGGTGCCTTGATGTGTCCGGCGCGGACGTCAGGCGCGGCCCGGTATTTCCCGCAATACGACGGGCAACCCGCGAAGGTGAGTTCGGTCACTGCTCCTTCGTACAGAGCCATAGCTACCGCGGGCCCGTCGAACCTCTACCCGAGAGGTGGCACATTGCCCCACGGTCCATAGGGGCCGTTGCTGCCGACACCCGCGTCGGGCGCCGTCGGCTGATCCGGATATACCTCGGCATTGCCCGGCGTCTGACATACCACCGTCCCGCCGCCATTCGAACAGTCCTGACCCGGCGTAGCAACAGCGCTTGGTGCGCCAACCCACGCCAGCATGATTCCGGCCGCAGCCGTACCGGCCAGCATCGAAACCTGCTTGGACCTCCTATTCATGTGCCTCACACTCCTTCACTTTGTGCTCCGACCCATCGGCCGTCATGCGAAGACCGAAGGTCATCAGCGCGAACCCCCTCCTGTACGGAGTAGCCGGGAAAGGCAGAGGCAAACATTCCCCACGGCATCGCCGGCTGTTCCGATCCGGCTGGGGAACATCGCCTTTCTGCGCGCAAGTCGCGAGGCGCCGATCAGGCGGGTCTAATGCGCAAATGGCTGCAGGTCGTTGAACGCTCCCCGCGGCTTGAGCGCGTCGAGCCGCCCGAGGACCGTGATCATGTCGTCTTTGAGTGCGCGGGCCAGGTCGGCCGAGAAGCCCTCGCGCACCACGACCCGCAACACCACGACATCGGCGGCGTCCTCGGGCATCGTGTAGGCCGGCACCTGCCAGCCGAAGGAGCGCAGCCCCTCCGACACGTCGAACTCGGTGTAGCCCGGGTTGCCCTTGAGCCGGAAGCTGACCACCGGGATGGCCGAGCCGTCGGTGATCAGCTCGAAGTGCTCGCTGTCGCGCAGCTCGTCGCCCAGCCATCGCGCCGTCTGCGCCAGGCACTGCATCACCTGGGTGTATCCGGCGCGGCCCAGGCGCAGGAAGTTGTAGTATTGACCGACCACCTGGTTACCGGGCCGCGAGAAGTTCAGGGTGAATGTGGGCATGTCCCCGCCGAGATAATTGACCCGGAACACCAGGTCCTCGGGTAGATACTCCTTGCTGCGCCACACCACGAAGCCGATCCCCGGGTAGGTCAGCCCGTACTTGTGCCCGCTGACGTTGATCGACACCACGCGCGGCAACCGGAAATCCCACTCCAGGTCGGGGTGCAGGAAGGGGACGACGAATCCGCCGCTGGCCGCGTCGACGTGCACCGGGATGTCCAGACCCTTTTCCTGTGCGAGGCCGTCGAGTGCCGTACAGATCTCCGCGATCGGTTCCAGCTCGCCGGTGTAGGTGGTGCCCAGGATCGCCACCACGCCGATCGTGTCCTCATCGACCGCATCGAGCACCTGCTCCGGGGTGATCACGTAGCGGCCGTCTTCCATTGGCAGGTAGCGCGGTTCGACGTCGAAGTACCGGCAGAACTTCTCCCACACCACCTGGACGTTGGACCCCATCACCAGGTTGGGCGTGCGCCCCTTCCAGTCGCCCTTCTTGCCGCGCGCAACCCGCTCGCGCCACCGCCACTTCATGGCCAGGCCGCCCAGCATCACCGCCTCGCTCGAGCCGATCGTGGATACACCGCATGCCGCCGACGCGTCCTCATCGCTCAGCCCTTCGGCGTGGAAAAGATCGGCAACCATGCTGACGCAACGACTTTCGATCGCGGCGGTGGCCGGGTACTCGTCCTTGTCGATCATGTTCTTGTCGAACGTCTCGGCCATGAGCTTCTCGGCTTCAGGGTCCATCCAGGTGGTGACGAACGTCGCCAGGTTCAGCCGCGAGCTGCCGTCGAGCATCAGCTCGTCGTGGATGAATCGGTACGCCGCAGCGGGTTCCATCGACTTGTCGGGTAGGCGCAGTGACGGGACGGGGGACATCGCCAGCCTGCCGGTGTAGGCCGGCGAAACGTGCGGGGTGTGACGGTGCTTGTGCGACATGACAATCCTTTTCGTTACAGTGCGGCGATCGCGGCGCGGACATGGGCGAGGATGCGGGACGCCGACGTGGGCGCCGGGTTGGGACCGGGATCGGCCGCCGACAGGTTGGCGGCACGGGCGTGAACGAATGCGGCCGCAGCCGCGGCTTCTCCGGCGGGCAGGCCGGCAGCCAGCAGGGCGCCGATGATCCCGGACAGCACGTCGCCGGATCCTGCTGTGGCAGCCCATGATTGGCCGGCTGGGTTGAGGTATGTGGTGTGCCCAGGTGTGGCGACGACGGTGACGTTGCCCTTGAGCAGTACCGTGGCACCGAGCCGATCGGCCAGGTTGCGGGTGGCAGCGACGCGGTCGGCACCGGGTGCGTCGCCGGCCAGCCGCTGGTATTCGCCGGCGTGAGGGGTGAGGACAGTCGGCGCGCTGCGGCCGGCGATCAAGCCGGGATCCGCGGCCAACAGCGTGAGGCCGTCGGCGTCGACGATGACGGGCAGGTCGGATTCGAGCGTGAAACGCAACACGGCCTTCGCGGTGTCATCGGTACCCAGCCCGGGTCCGGCCACCCAGGCCTGAACGCGACCCGCCTCCTGTGGGCTGGGCGCGGCGATCACCTCGGGCCACTGCGAAAGCACTTGCGGTCCAGCAGTGCCCGCGTAGCGGACCATGCCGGAGGTCGCGGCAACCGCGGCGCCGGTGCTCAACACCGCCGCCCCGGGATAGGTGGCCGATCCGGACACCACACCCGTTACCCCTTGGGTGTACTTGTCGTCGCGCGGGCCGGGGATCGGCCACAGCTCCCGGACATCGGCCGCCTCGAGCCCGGCCAGCTCTGTGGCTGCCAGGTCCAGGCCGATGTCGACGAGTTCGACACGACCGCACTCCCCCAGCGCGTGTACGGGTTTGAGGCCGCCGAACGTGACCGTCAGGACGGCGCGCACATGAGGGCCGTCGACGGCGCCGGTCTGCACATCGAGTCCGCTGGGAATGTCGACGGCAACCACGGGCGCCGTGTTGGCCTCGAACACCGCGGCGGCGTCAGGCCGCAGCGGACCGCGTCCGGAGATGCCGACGACGCCGTCGATCACCAAATCGGTTGCCGCAGAGATACCGGGCACCACGCGGCCGCCGGCACGCCGGAACGCGGCCAGCCCCTTGGCGTGAGTTTTCTCCGGGTTCAGCAGGACCGCATCGGCGGCTGCTCCGCGGCGACGCAGGAACGTCGCCGCCCACAGGGCGTCGCCGCCGTTGTCGCCAGAACCCACCACCGCACAGATCCGCCGTCCGGCAACACCGCCGGTACGCAGCTTCAACTCGGTGGCGATCGCCGTCGCCAGACCATAGGCGGCGCGGCCCATCAGCACACCGTCGGGCAGGGATGCCAACAGCGGCGCCTCGGCCTCACGGATCGCATCGGCCGAGTAGTAGTACCGCATCTGCTCCCGCTCCGCTCGATGTGCCGTCGACTTTGCCGTGCGCCAACAGGTTACGTGGGTTTGCTCGGGGCGTCACCGAAAGTGATGCCCACAAGCAGCAGATTCAGCCCGAAGTCGAACCTGGCATCGAAGTCGAGCAACTGCCCGACGGGGCTGGAGGCCAGGTGGGGATAGTCCCCTGCCCCGAGCACACCTTCGAGTGTCTCCAACTCACCGCCCCCGGCGCCCTGTTGTTCGAGGACTTCCCCCAAGACGAAGCAGAACAGTGAACTGGCTGCCCACAGGGCGTTCTCGCGCTCCAGACCGCTGTCCTGCATACAGCCGACGAGGGTGTCGACGTAGGTGAGGTTGGCCCGTTTGGCGGCGTAGTTTCCGCCGACGATGCGAGCGCCGTCGCGCTGCGCCAGCAGGGCCGAACGTAAGCCCGCGGCAAGGCTTTTGACCCGCAATGACCAGTCGGAGTCGTCGGGTGCGGAGTTTTCGAGGGCGTTGGCCAGAATCGTCTCGGCCATTTCGTCGATGAGCGCGTCCTTGCCGTCGACCAACCGGTAGATGGTCGGAAGGTGAGCCTGCAACCGGTCGGCGAGCCGCCTCATCGTCAGCGTTTCCAGTCCGCCCTCGTTGACCACCGCCAGGGCTTCGGCGACCACGCGCTCTGCCCGCAGGTTCGCCAACCCGACTCGGTCCGGACCTGGCGCAGCGGTTGACACGTTAACAACGTTATCAGTACGCTCTGACCTGGTATTAACATTGTTAATCCCAGGAAGGACGTGACGTGAGAACTGAACTTCCCGCAGACGGGATCGACGTGACGGTGCGGCAACTCCGCTGGGAAGCCCAGGGCGTGGTGTCCGTGGAACTGCAGCCAAGCGGCGGCGGGTTACTTCCGTCCTGGACGGCGGGGTCCCACATCGATCTGGTGCTGCCGACCGGCATCAAACGTCAGTACTCGCTGTGCGGTCCGGTCGGCGAGCGTTCGTACTACCGCATCGGAGTGCGGCGGGAACGGACCAGCCGCGGCGGCTCCGAGTATGTACACGCATTTCTGCGCCCGGGGCAGCGTCTCACGCTCGCCGGGCCACGAAACACCTTCGAACTACACGACGCCACGTCCTATCTGTTCGTGGCGGGCGGCATCGGGATCACCCCGATCCTTCCGATGGTCCGGCAGGCCGAAGTCCGGGGCCTGGACTGGCAACTCCTCTATGGCGGGCGCACCGCCACATCGATGCCGTTCCTGGACGAACTTCGGGGATACGGCCCCCGCGTGCGCTTTTACCCGTCCGACGCCGACGGCCGCATTCCCCTCGGTGCGCACTTCGCCAAAGTTCGCCCGGGCATGAAGATCTACGCCTGCGGACCGCAAGCATTGCTCACCGCACTGCAGGACGCGGTCGCCCACTGGCCGGCCGACAGCCTGCACCTCGAGCGCTTCAAGCCGCGCTCCCGCGGGCCGTCAACCGAAGACAAGGCAGTCGAGGTGGTGTGCGCAGCCTCGGGCAAAACGGTCAACGTCGAAGCCGGCCAGAGCATTCTGGCCGCGCTCGACGACGCCGGGGTCAAGGTGGCGTCGTCGTGCCGATCCGGAATCTGCGGGGCATGTGAAACGGCCGTCGTCGAGGGGGTGCCCGACCACCGGGACGACATCCTCTCCGAATCCGAGCGCGCCACCAATGACCGCATGTTCATTTGTGTTTCGCGTGCCCAGACCCCACGACTCGTCCTCGATGTGTAAGGCAACCATGCAAACGACTCACACCACGGCGGCAGATGCGTATTCACCCATCTCGATGGAGCGCGTCCGGGAGATCGTCGGCTTTCCGGAGCGGTTCATCGCGGAGAAGAAAGAGCCGAAACTCGGCGAGTTCTCGGCCCGGTTCATCGCGCACAGCCCGTTCTTCTGCATGGCCACGGTGGGCGCAGACGGCCAGCTGGACACCAGCCCCCGTGGCGACCCACCGGGCTCGGTGCGAATTCTCGATCCGTGGACGTTGGCCATCCCCGACCGGCCGGGAAACAAGCTGGCCGACACCCACGAGAACATCACCGCACATCCGGCGGTCGGGCTGGTGTTCTTCGTGCCCGGCATCCGAGAGGTGATCCGGGTGAACGGCGATGCCTTCGTCACCGATGATCCCGAACTACTCGAGATGCTCAGCGCCGACGGAAAACCCGCAGTACTGGCCACCGTCGTACGCATTCGCGAAGTGTTCGGACAGTGCGGCAAGGCGGTGATCCGCGCCAGACTCTGGGAAGGAGACAGCCGCGGACTCGCCGAGGCGGTGACCTTGGGCGGCGACTTCTACACCCTGTCGATCACCGAAAGTGCGGCGAAGATGGCCGAGAAACTCGGTGACCTGGCCGACTCCCTGCATGCGGTCATCGACGACCACTACGAAAACGAGCTGTACTGAGCTCAGGCTGACACTGTCGCAGCGGCAGGCTCGACCGTCACCTTGATGGCCTCACCGTTCTGCACGATCGAGAACGCGTCGAGCACGTCGTCCAGCGGTATGTGGCGCGTGATGAGGTCCTTCACGGGCACCTGGCCGGTCGAGATGTACTGCAATGCGCGCTTGTTGTGCTCCGGCGCGGAGCCGTTGGCGCCATGGATGTGCAGCTGCCGGTAGTGCACCACATTCGAATCACACGTGATGGTCGGGTTGGTCTTGGGTAGCCCGCCGAAGAAAGAGATGCGCCCGTTGCGGGCCGCCATGGCGATGGCCTGTTCCTGGGTGATGTTGGCCGCAGTGGCGGTGATGACGACGTCCGCGCCGCGGCCGCCGGTCAGTTCCATCACCTTCTCGACGACGTCGACCTCCCCGGCGTTGATCACCTCATCGGGATGCACGGCGTCGGCCGACATCTCGAGCCGGCTTTCGTTCACGTCGACGAGATAGACCGGGCCGCAGTTGTGTACACCGCGCGCGATGCGGATGTGCATGCAGCCGATGGGGCCGGCACCGAACACCACGACGGTGTCGCCCTCTTCGATCCCGAGCAGATCCTGCGCGTTGATGGCACACGCGAACGGTTCGGCCGCCGACGCCTCGTCGTAGCCGACGTTGTCCGGAATGCGGTTCAGCCCATCGACTTTGAGTACCTGGCGCGGAACGATCATGTACTCGGCGAAACCGCCGTCGTACTGGTAGCCCATCGATGTCTGGTTCTGGCACACGGCCATCCAGCCCTTGCGGCACTCGTGACATTCTCCGCAGGGCACCGCGGCGATCACCTGAACCCGGTCACCCTCGACCCAATCGGTGCCGTAGGTGGAATTCACGTCGGCACCCACCTCGATGATGTCACCGGCGATCTCGTGGCCGATGGTGCGCGGTGGGGTCAGGTTCTGGTGCCCGTTGTGCAGGATCTTGACGTCGGTGCCGCAGGTGGAGCAGTTACGCACCCGGATCTTCACCTCGCCGGGGCCGCACTGGGGCTCGGCCACATCCTCCAGCCGGACGTCTTCCGGGGCGTAGTAACGCAGGGCTTTCATGGCGGTCCTCTCGGCTCACAGGGACTGGCGGTAAGCGGTTGGTATCAGCACCCTAACGCCAATCCGGTCATAAAACCACAGTTTCGTACGCCCATTTACGCCCGAATTCTTGCGCTGATGCCCGGTTATGGGGTCTACTGGGTACTCATGTGACCGGCGTCACCCAGCAGCCGGCAAGATCGGAGGTCGTCAGATGTCCACTGTCGAAGCGCCACGCACCGGGGTTCGGGTGCACGTGCAGAAGCTGGGCACCTCACTGTCGAACATGGTGATGCCGAATATCGGCGCCTTCATCTCCTGGGGCCTGATCACGGCACTCTTCATCGAGCAGGGCTGGTTGCAGGCCATCTTCTCCGGACTCAGGGATCCCGACGGCTGGGTGGCCAGGATCGGCGGCTGGGGCAGCTACGACGGCGCGGGCATCGTCGGCCCGATGATCACTTACCTGCTGCCCGTCCTGATCGGATACACCGGCGGCCGGATCATCCACGGCAACCGCGGCGCCGTCGTCGGCGCAATTGCCACCATGGGTGTGGTCGCCGGCGCCGACGTCCCGATGTTCATGGGCGCGATGATCATGGGGCCACTGGGTGGCTGGGCGATGAAGAAGGCCGACGCCCTCTGGGAAGGCAAGATCCGGCCCGGTTTCGAGATGCTCGTCGACAACTTCTCGGCCGGCATCCTGGGCATGCTGCTGGCCATCCTGGGGTTCTTCGGCATCGGACCGATCGTGTCATCGTTCACCCGCGCCGCCGGCAACGCAGTCGACTTCCTCGTCAACAACGACCTGCTGCCCCTGACCTCCTTGCTCATCGAGCCGGCGAAGGTGCTGTTCCTCAACAACGCCATCAACCACGGGGTACTGACACCGCTGGGCACCACCCAGGCCCTGGAGACCGGTAAATCCGTACTGTTCCTGCTCGAGGCCAACCCCGGCCCCGGCCTGGGAATCCTGTTGGCGTTCATGGTGTTCGGCCGCGGCGCCGCCCGCGCCTCGGCACCGGGCGCCGCGATCATCCAGTTCTTCGGCGGCATCCACGAGATCTACTTCCCGTACGTGCTGATGAAGCCCAAGCTGATCGCCGCGACCATCCTCGGCGGCATGACCGGCGTCTTCGTCAACGTGCTGTTCGGTTCCGGATTACGCGCCCCGGCCGCGCCCGGCTCGATCCTCGCGATCTACGCACAGACCGCGGGCGGCAGCTTCCTCGGCGTGACGCTGTCGGTGCTCGGGGCCACTGCCGTCTCGTTCGCCGTCGCCTCGTTGCTGCTCAAGACCGACCGGGCCGCTGACGAACCCGATCTGGCCGCGGCCACCGCCGAGATGGAGGCCCTCAAAGGCAAGAAGTCCAGCGTCGCATCCGCCCTGGTGGGTGCGACCCGGGGCCCGGTGTCCAGCATCGTGTTCGCCTGCGACGCCGGCATGGGCTCCTCGGCAATGGGTGCGTCCGTGCTGCGCAAGAAGATCCGTTCCGCAGGCTTCGGTGACATCGCCGTGACCAACCAATCGATCGCCAACCTCACCGACACCTATGACCTGGTGGTCACCCACCGCGACCTGACCGACCGGGCCCGCCTGAAAACCGGCTCAGCCGTTCATGTCTCGGTCGAGGACTTCATGAGTTCACCCCGCTACGACGAGATCGTGGAGATGCTGGGGAACACGAACTCGGGGGCTGCGGCCGGCGAGGTGGCCGAGGAACAGCCCGGGAGCACTGAAAACGACGTGCTGCCGCTGGATTCGATCGTGCTGGCAGGCACCGCCACCTCGGCGGAGGGCGCCATCGACGAGGCCGGTGCCCTGTTGGTCGCCGCGGACGCCGTCGAACCGACCTACGTGGATGCGATGCACGAGCGCGAGAAGTCGGTGTCGACCTACATGGGCAACGGTCTGGCCATCCCGCACGGCACCAACGAGGCCAAGACCGCGATCCGCCGCACCGGGATCTCCTTCGTGCGCTATCCCGAACCGATCGACTGGAACGGTAAGCCCGCTGAGTTCGTCGTCGGCATCGCCGGGTTGGGCAATGACCACATGGCGCTACTGACCAAGATCGCGCACGTCTTCCTCGACAAGGACGAGGTGGCCCGGCTGCGGGCGGCGACCAGCGCCGACGAGGTGCGCGCGGTGCTTTCCGACAGCAAATAGCCGACGCCGCAGCCTGGTGCCCCAGAATGGCAAGCGTGGATTCAGATACCCGCCAGAGTCGCATCGTCGAGTTCGCGCGCAGCCGGGGCCGCGTCGATGTCCTGACGCTGGCCGAGGAACTCGACGTCGCGGCCGAGACCATCCGCCGCGACCTCAAGGCACTGGCCGGCAGGCGACTGCTCAAACGTGTGCACGGCGGCGCGATCCCACTGGAGACCGCCGCGTTCGAATCCACCGTCGAATACCGCAGCCAAGTGGACCTGGCTCAGAAGCACCGCATCGCGGCCGCGGCGGCACATCTGTTGCACGGCGCCGAAACCGTCTACCTGGACGAGGGTTTCACACCACGGCTGATCGCCGAACAGCTCGCCGAGCAGGAACTCACCGTGGTGACATCCTCGCTGCTGGCCGCCGAAGCGCTGGCGCACAGCGAAACCGTCACCGTACTGATGATCGGTGGGCGAATGCGAGGACGCACCCTGGCCACCGTCGACCAGTGGGCGGTGGAGCGACTGAGCAGCCTGGTCATCGACATCGCCTTCCTCGGCACCAACGGGATCACTGTTGAACATGGCCTCACCACACCTGATCCCGCGGTGGCAGCGGTGAAGCAGACGGCGGTGAAGGTCGCTCAGCGGTGTGTACTGGTGGCCGCACATTCCAAGTTCGGGGAAACGAGTTTCTGCCGATTCGCGCACGTCTCCGATTTCGAGTCGATCGTCACCGGCGCCGAGTTGCCCGCGGAAGAAGCGCGGCGCTATGAAGCGCTGGGGCCGTCGGTGATCCGCGCCTGACGGCCAGCGTCAGCCCTTGGCCGGGGCTGCGACCGTATCCACGGTGACCAGATCCGTCGGCCTGCGGCGGGACGGCGCGGGCTTGCCGTGGGTCGCGTAGATCACCAGTCCGACGAACGCGAGGCCGCCGACGAGATTGCCCAGTACCGTGGGGATCTCGTTCCAGATCAGGTAGTCACTGATCGTGAAGTCACCACCGAGCATGAGCCCGGACGGAAACAGGAACATGTTGACGATCGAGTGCTCGAAGCCGAGATAGAAGAACACCGTGATCGGCATCCACATCGCGATCACCTTGCCGGGCAGGCTGTCCGACATCATCGCTCCGACCACGCCGGTCGAGACCATCCAGTTGCACATCACACCGCGCAGGAACAGCGTCAACATTCCGGCGGCGCCATGATCGGCGTGTCCCACGGTGCGTCCCACACCGATCTGACCGATGGCCTGCCCGACGGCATCCGGCTCGACGCTGAAGCCATAGGTGAAGTAAGTCGCCATGAACAGCGCGACAGTGAGGGCGCCGGCAAAGTTGCCGATGAACACCAGGCCCCAGTTGCGGAGCAGCGCAGCGATATTCACCCCGGGACGTTTGTCGAGCCACGCCAACGGCACGAGTGTGAACACCGCCGTCAACAGATCGAATCCGAGCAGATGCAGGATGCAGAAACCGACCGGGAACAGGACAGCCCCCAGCAAGGGCTCGCCGGTACGCACGGAGATCGTCACCGCGAACGCCGCGGCGAGGGCGAGAATCGCCCCGGCCATATAGGCGCGGATGAGCGTGTCGCGGGTCGACATGAAGACCTTGGATTCGCCGGCATCGATGATCCGGGTGGCAAGTTCCTGAGGTTTGACGTAGGACATGGACGGGCTTCCTTCCTGACGGATTACCACTGGTAGGGCAGAAACTTGCCGTCGATGGTCACGACGACACGATCTCCATCCGGGTGTGCCCGCCGTTCGAACGAGACATTGCAGTTGATTGCGCTCATGATTCCGTCACCGAACTCCTCGTGGATCAACGCTTTGAACGCAGGGCCGTATACGTTGATCAGCTCCACGAAGCGATAGATCGTCGGGTCCGTGGATCGCGACGGATCAGCTGTCCGATACGGTTGCCGCTGCAACGCGGCCACCGATTCACCGCTCAGGGCGAGCAACTCCCCTACCGCCGCCGCCTCCTTCTGGTGTAAGGGGTGACTTCCCAAGAGTGCAGCGACAGTCCAGACGAGCGGTCGCTCGATGTGATCGGCGATCTCCTGCCAGCCGATGCCGGTCTCGATGCGACGTTCTTCGATCTCGGTGTATCCCGGGGTGCACGCCACGAAACGCCTCCTTGTAGGTGCCGAAAGTCATGCGATCGCTATCGACCGCCGTCCTTCATGTCACCGCTTCGGGGCCGCGCTGCCAATGGCAAAAGGCGCACGTAATACGGCATTTCGCGCACACTCCTGGATTAACCGGTGCGTAACGAGCGGGGAAACAGGCCGAAACGCCTGGCATCTACCTTTTTCGCAAACTCAGGGAAATTCAGGTGGGACCAATGGGCACCCGGACAAGCCACGCTACCAACCCCCTCGGCACCGCAGCCTTGTTGGCAGTGATCGACATCGCGCCGACCCCGCTATGGGTGATTGACGCCGACGGCACTGTCGCCCTGGCCAATCGAGCAGCACTCGACACTCTCGGTTACCGGTCTGCCGGTGAGGTGATCGGCGCGCCGAGCCACGACACCCTGCACGAGTGGCGGCCTGACGGGTCACGCTACCCATCACACTCCTGCCCGATCATGGAGGAACGCCTGTCCTGCACGCCGGATCACGAATGGTTCATCACCCGTGCCGGCCAGCCGATTCCGGTCACCTGGTCTGCGCGCCCACTCGGTATCGAAGGATCACGCCTACTGTCGTTTTGCGACGCGACGGAACGGGTGGCCGCCCAACATGCCGTCGCCGACGAACACGATGTCCGAGCCGCGGTCGAAGCTGCCGCTGTTCCCTCCCGCACTCAGCTGCGCGCGCGTCTGCTCGCTCACGTCCACGCCCGATTCCGGGACCCGGATTTCACCCCAACCACACTGGCCGCCGAGGTGCACCTCTCGCTGCGCTCGGTACAGCAATTGCTGGCCGAAGCCGGCCGCTCACCGGCGACCGAGATCCGGCACAAGCGCCTAGAACTCGCCAGTGCGCTGATCACGCAGGGCTCGTCGGTGAGCCAGGCGTGCCGGAGCAGCGGCTTCACCGACCCCGGCACCTTCAACCGCGCCTTCCGGCGGCGGTTCGGCTCCTCGCCGAGCGAATGGGCGCGACGGTCCGGCTGAGGACCGCGTACCGCTACCCAGGGCCCCAGAACCGGCCCGCCCGCTGCGCGATCTCTTCCGGGTATTCGCCGTTGATGGCATGGGAGGCCTCGGGCCACAGTTCGACCTGCCCGCGCCCCAACAGCCTGCGGGCGCGCCCCTCGGCGCGTACCGGGTCGAGCATGACGCTGCGTCCGGCGATCAAAGCCAGCACGGGCACGTCGAGGCCGCGCAGCTGCTCGTCGGTGAACAGTTTGGGCGCGGGCATACGTATCGTGAAATCCCTTGCTCCAGCTGAGATCAGCGCTGACTCGGTCTCGGCTTCGGATACGTCGGCGCCACCGGATATCCAGCTCAGCACCCGGCTGCGCCAACGTTGTGGCACCGGACCGAGCAATGCCATCGAGGCCAGAATTGCCTTGGCCGGGACCCCGGTGAAGGTGAACACCGGATCGATCAGGGTCAGCGAGGCTGCCCTTGCGGGCCGGTGCACCGCACAGTTGGTCGCTGTCCAGCCGCCGATGGACACACCGAGCAGATGCGCCTGGTCCAAACCGAGGCCGGCCAATGCCTCGTCGAGCCAATGCGCCTGGTCCGGACCACTACGAATCACCTTGTGCTGCACCGACAGGCCCGCCTCGCCGAGCAGGTCGATGCCGTACACGGTGCGACGCGCCAGCAACGGCCCGAGGTTGCTCCGGTACATCGGCGTCGACGCGTTGCGCCCCGGGAGCAGCACCACCGGCGCACCGGTGTCCGGCCCGGCGAAACGGTAGGCGCGCACGGACCCGAACGATGTTGGCACGTCGAACAATTCGAAGGGCGGCAGGGCTGCCATCCCGGTTCGGTAGACGCCCAGGAAATGCTCCAACGCGGCATCGGAGACAAAGGCTCCCAACCCGCCCCGGTCCCACCGCCCCGCGATGTTGACCGTGGGAACCCGCAGATCCATAAAGTCAGCCCAACCGAGGGTGCAGCGCCTATTCGACCGTGACGGACTTGGCCAGATTGCGCGGTTTGTCGACGTCATACCCACGTGCCCGGGCCACCCCGGCCGCAAACACCTGCAGTGGGATGGTCGACAGCAACGGCTGGAAAAGCGTTGACACCGCCGGGATCTCGATCAGGTGATCGGCGTAGGGCCGCACCGTGTCGTCACCCTCCTCGGCGATCACGATGGTCACCGCACCACGGGCCTGGATCTCGCGGATGTTGGACAGCAGCTTGGCGTGCAGCATCTGTGCGTTCTTGGGCGAGGGCATCACCACGATCACCGGCAGATCCTCGTCGATCAACGCGATCGGGCCATGTTTGAGCTCACCGGCGGCGAAACCCTCGGCGTGCATGTAGGCCAGCTCCTTGAGCTTGAGCGCGCCCTCCAGCGCCACCGGGTAGCCGACGTGGCGGCCCAGGAACAGCACGGTGGGCGACTTCGCGAACCGCTGCGCCAGCTGCCCCACCGAATCGATGCCGGCCAGCACCCGGTCGATCACCTCCGGCATGGCCTCAAGGTCGTGGTACTCGCGCTCGACCTCATCGGGGTACTTGGTCCCACGGGCCTGCGCCAGGGCCAGCCCCACCAGGTAGTTCGCCGCGATCTGGGCCAGGAACGTCTTGGTGGCCGCCACGCCGATCTCCGGCCCGGCCCGGGTGTAGAGCACCGCGTCGGCCTCGCGCGGGATCTGGCTGCCGTTGGTGTTGCAGATCGCCAGCACCCTGGCCTTCTGCGTCTTGGCGTGCCGCACCGCTTCCAAGGTGTCGGCGGTCTCGCCGGACTGCGAGATCGCGATCACCAGGGTGCTGCGGTCCAGCACCGGATCCCGGTAGCGAAACTCGCTGGCCAGCTCGACCTCGACGGGCAGCCGGGTCCAGTGCTCGATGGCGTACTTGGCCAGCAGACCCGAGTGGTAGGCGGTGCCGCACGCGACGATGAAGACCTTGTCGATCTCGCGCAGCTCCTGATCGGACAGGCGCTGCTCGTCGAGCACGATGCGGCCGTCGACGAAATGCCCCAGCAGGGTGTCGGCGACCGCGGCGGGCTGCTCGGCGATCTCCTTGAGCATGAAGTAGTCGTATCCACCCTTTTCGGCGGCGTCGAGATCCCAGTCGATGTGGAACTCGCGGTAGTCACGGCCGGCCTGCAGATCGTCGCGGCCGAAGAAGTCGGTGATCCGGTAGCCGCCGGCGGTCAGCACCACGGCCTGGTCCTGGCCGAGCTCCACGGCGTGCCGGGTGTGTTCGATGAATGCCGCCACGTCGGAGCCGACGAACATCTCGCCGTCACCGATGCCGACCACCAGCGGGGTGGACCGGCGCGCGGCCACGATCGTGTCCGGATCGTCGGCGTTGGCGAAAACCAGGGTGAAGTGGCCTTCCAGGCGCTGCAGCACCGCCAGCACCGATGCCGGGAAATCGCCCGCGGTGTTGCCCCTGGTGTACTGCCGCGACACCAGGTGCACGGCAACCTCGGAATCGGTATCGCTGGCGAACTCGACCCCGTCGGCTTCCAGTTCGGCGCGCAGGACGGCGAAGTTCTCGATGATGCCGTTGTGGACGACGGCGATCTTGGCCGCCGCGTCGCGATGCGGGTGGGCGTTGCGGTCGGTGGGGCGGCCATGGGTGGCCCAGCGGGTGTGGCCGAGGCCGGTACTGCCGGTCAGCACGCCATCGTCAGTCTCGGCGAGGGTGGTCTCCAGGTTGGCCAGCCGGCCCGCGCGGCGGCGCACCGTCAACCCGCCGTTGCCATCGATCAGCGCGATTCCCGCGGAGTCGTAGCCCCGGTATTCCATGCGGCGAAGCGCGTCGACCACGATGTTGCGGGCCGGGCGCGTCCCGACGTAGCCGACGATTCCACACATAGGGTCCCAGGGTAGTGCAGTCGGAGCCCTGGCCCGATTTCCGCGCGACGCCGTTTGACGCATATCACGCGCAGCGGTGGCCCTGCGCTACGGTCAACCCGTGGCCAGCACAAAGAAGCTCTTTTCAGGGTTGACCCGTCGCGGACCGCATCGCGTCTTGCGCGGCGACCTGGCTTTCGCCGGTGTGCCCGGCGTCGTGTACACGCCGGAGTCCGGCCTGAATCTGCCCGGTGTGGTGTTCGGCCACGACTGGATGGCACAGGCGGGCAACTACGCGCACACGCTGGAGCACCTCGCGTCGTGGGGCATCGTGGCCGCGGCACCCGACACCGAGAAGGGCGTGGCACCCTCGGTGCTCAATTTCGCCTTCGACCTGGGCGCGGCCCTGGAGATCATCACCGGGGTGCGGCTGGGTACCGGCAAGATCAGCGTGCACCCGGGCAAGCGGGGTGTGGTGGGCCACGGCTTCGGCGGGTCGGCGGCGGTGTTCGCCGCCGCGGGCATGGGCGGTGACGCACACCACCCGAAGGCCGTGGTGTCACTGTTTCCCACGGTGACCACGCCGCCGGCCGAACAACCCGCATCGACGCTGAAGGTGCCGGGCCTGGTCCTGACCGCCCCGGGCGACCAGATCACGTTGCGCTCGAACGCCGTGGAACTGGCCCGGGCCTGGGACGGCGCCACGCTGCGGACGGTCAGCAAGGCACAGGCCGGTGGCCTGGTCGAGGGACGCCGCCTAGCCCGATTCTTCGGACTGCCCGGCGCCGACAAAGACACCCAGAAGATCGTGCGCGCGCTGCTCACCGGATACCTGCTGGCCACGCTGACCGGCGACAAGACCTACCGCGATTTCGCCGACCCCGACGTTGCGCTGCCCCACACCGAAACGGCCGACCCGAATGCCGATCCGGTGGCCCTGGAGGACAAGGTGGTGGCGCTGCTCAAGCCGTGACGGGGCGTCACACCAGGGTGGCACCGCCATCGACCGTCAGGACCACACCGGTACCGAACCCCTGTTCCATCAGGTAGGCGTAGGCCAGCGCCGTGTCGGACGGTTCGCCGATCCGGCCGACGGGGAGATTGCTCGCAAACTGTTCGTACACGGCCTCCCGATCCGCCTCACCGAGCGCCGACCACAGCGGTGTCCGGATCGGACCGGGCGCCACGGTGTTGACGCGCAACGGCGCGAGTTCGACGGCGAGCGCTTTGGTCATGGCGTTGATCGCGCCGCAGACGGCGGTGGGCAGCACTCCCAGGCCGGGCTTGTCGGCAGCCGTGCCGCTGGTGAGCGTGATCGAGCCGCCCGGCGTGATCGTCGGTGCGAACACGCGGACCGCCTGCAACTGCCCGATGAAACGGGTGCCGAGAAACTCGGTGATCGTCGCAGGGGTGAGATCAGCCAGTCCGACCATTGTGAGTGGCTCCCCCGCACTGAACACCAGGTGCTCGATCGGTCCGACCTCGTCGACGAGGTGGCCGAGCGAGGCGGGGTCGGTGAGGTCGACAGTCATCCCGCGGGCGTTCTCGCCGAGTCCGGCAATCGCCAGATCGACGTTGGACTGGTTGCGCGACACCACGATCGGGATGCCGCCTCGGTCGGCGACCGCTGCCGCCACACCCAGTCCGATGCCGGAGGTACCACCGATGATCAGGACCCGCGCGTTCTTGAGGTTCATGAGTCCACTGTGGGTGCGATCGACCACCGTCGTCCAAGACTCTTTTCGTCGTCCGGCGATACCCTCGGGGTATGAGCACGCCGGACCTCGACCTGCGCAAGCTGCGGTATTTCGTCGCGGTCGCCGAGGAGCTCAATTTCGGCCGGGCAGCCCGGCGTCTCCACATCGCGCAACCCGTGCTCTCGCGCCAGATCCGCACGCTCGAAAGTGAGCTCGGGGTTCAGTTGCTCGTCCGCGGCTCGACCGGTACCCAGCTGACGTCCATTGGCGCGCAGCTTCTGCAGGACGCCAAGGTTCTGCTCGACGACGCGCACGCGCTGCGGCGGCGCTTGTCTCGCGCCGCCGGACACCCGGTGACCGTGACGGTCGGAGTGATGGCGGGGTTGCGGGCAACAGCCGCAGCCGCGGCGTTCGAGGCGGGCGACCCTCGCCGCCGTGCAGTCGTGCGTCAAATCCCGTGGCACGAGCAGGCCGAGCTAGTCAGGTCCGGCGAGGTGGATGTGGTCTACGCGCGTGAGCCCGTCGACCACCGCGGGTTGGGGAGCGCCCCGCTCCTGGAAGAACCGATGGACGCGGTGCTGCCCGCCGACGACGATCTGGTGGGGCGCGCATCGGTGCGGTTGGCGGATCTCACGTCACGGGTGTTGTTGCTGCCGGATCCCGCGATGGTTCCGGGGTGGCAGACGGACCTCGTCGGGCCCGGCCAGCGTTGGGCACCACCGCGCGAGGAGTTCCGTTCCGTGGAGGACAAGCTCGAACATGTTGCCGCGCATGAGGGTTTCGTCATCCTGCCCCGATCGACCACCGCCTACTACCGTCGACCCGACGTGAAGGCCGTGCCGATCGAGGATGTGGGGCCCTCCCGGGTGACGCTCATCTGGAAGGCCGACACGGACAACCCGTTGCGGGATGAGTTCGTGGCGGCAGCCCTGGCGTGCCGGGACGAGACGATCTGACGCCCGACGGAGTTATCCGCGTATCCGTAACTGATCACATAGCCGCGGAGACACCCTCACCCAACCAACTGGTTGGGTTGCTACACTCCTGCGATGCGCACTGGCATCTTCCTGAGTTATGCCGGCGGCTTCAAAGAAGCAGCCGACCAAGTCGTCGAACTGGAGAAGGTGGGCGTCGACATCGCCCTGGTCGCCGAGGCGTACTCCTACGATGCGATCAGCCAGCTCGGCTACCTGGCCGCCAAGACCTCCACGATGGAGCTCGGCACCGGCGTGGTCCCGATCTACACCCGCACGCCGGCCCTGATGGCCATGAGCGCGGCCGGCGTCGACTATGTGTCCGACGGCCGGTTCCGCCTCGGCCTCGGTACCTCCGGCCCGCAGGTGATCGAAGGTTTCCACGGGGTGCCGTTCGACGCGCCGCTGGGCCGCACCCGCGAGGTCGTCGAGATCTGCCGCAAGGTGTGGCGCCGCGAGAACCTCGACTACGACGGCAAGTACTACCAGCTGCCGCTGCCCGCCGACCGCGGCACCGGCCTGGGCAAGTCCCTGCACCTGATCAATCACCCTGTCCGGGAGCGCATCCCGATCACGATCGCCGCACTGGGGCCGAAGAACGTCGAGCTGACAGCCGAGATCGCCGAGGGCTGGCAGCCGGTGTTCTACCTCCCGGAGAATGCCGACGACGTCTGGGGCGACGCCCTGCGGGCCGGGACCGCCAAGCGTGATCCGGCGCTGGGACCGCTCGACGTCATGGTCAGCGCCAGCCTGGCGATCGGCGACGACGTCGACGACCGGCTCGCCTGGGCGAAACCCCAACTGGCACTGTACATCGGCGGCATGGGCGCACGCGGGCAGAACTTCTACCACAAGCTGGCCACCCGGTACGGCTACGGTGAGGTGGCCGACCACATCCAGGACCTGTTCCTGGCCGGCAAGAAGGCCGAGGCCATCGCGGCGGTGCCCGACGACCTGGTGCGCAACATTTCGCTGGTCGGGCCGAAGGGTTTCGTCAAGGACCGCCTGGCCGCCTACGCCGAGGCCGGGGTCACCACGATGCTCGTGCACCCGCTGGCCACCGACAGCGCCGAGACCGTGAAGTTCTGCGAGGAGCTGGTGGAGCTCACTCGCTAGAACCCACAGACCTGGCAGCTGGGCGATTGCGGGCCTCGGCGTTCAGGAGCAGCGATTCGAACAGCCGGTTCACGCCATCCATCTCTGCCGGTTCCGTGACGGCCGCTGCATGGGCGAAGCCGTCGACGATCGCACTGATCACCCGGGCCACCTGAACCGGGTCGTACTCGGCGGAGATCAGCCCGGCGCGCTGTCCCTCGACGACCGACCGCGCGAGCGCGTCGGTCATCCGGGCTCCCTGGCGCGCAAAACCCGCGGTCAGCTCCTGGTGCCTACGGGCGTCGATCGGAGCGGTGGCGACGAAACCGGCGAGGTCGGGATGCTCGCGGTTGATCCTGATCGATTCGGTGAGCGCCGCGCGCAGCAACTCCTCCATCGAACGCGGCCCGGCCATCGCCGGTGCGGCGCTGGCCAGGATCTTGCCGTAGACGTCGTCGCAAACTGCTTCGAACAGCTTGTTTTTCGTACCGAAGTGGTAATACACCGAGCCGGCCGTGACGCCGGCCGTCTCGGCGATCTGGCTGTTGGTGGCCGGACCGTAGCCGAATTGGGCGAAGCACCGGCAGGCGGCGTCGATGACCCGTTGCCGGGTGTCACCACTGTCGATACCCGCGGGCCGACCGGGCCCGGTCTTGACGGTCTTGGTCGCGCTCATCGAACCATCTTGACCCAGAAATCGGGGCGTCGGGTGACCACGTTGGTTGTCAACGCCGACCGTCTGCCACCGGCAATGCACCGTCCCTCGCGGCGGCCGAGACCGAATCCCGCATCGAATCGCAGCCGAGGAACAGACCGCGGTCGCTGTGGCCGGCGAGCGCGGTCGCGTCACGACGCTGCCGGCACAGTCCGGTCGCCGCGGCATTCCACTACACGCTGGTCTGCTGCCAACTGCTCTTCCGTGCCAGTACGACGGCTCCGCAACGACCGCACGACACCGGCATCATCGGCATTTCAACGAGCCGCGGATCTGAGCGGACGGTCATGGCACCGACTGGGTGGCGACGCCGGCAGCGATGTTGTCCTCGATCTCCTGGTTCCAGGCGTGCTGCGCACTCGTGGTGTCGATCTCGTATTCGAACCGGTCGACCATGTCGGCGGCCACATCCGCGGCGTCGACGTAGAACTGCTCGTACCATCGGCGCAGCTGATAGACCGGTCCGTCTTCCTCGCACAGCAGCGGGTTGTCGATGCGGGCCTTGGTTTTCCAGATCGCCACGTCTTGTTCGAAGCCGATCTTGACCCAGTCGCCGAGCGCGACGGCGCTCTGCAAAGCCAGCTCGTCGGACACTCCTTCGGGTTTCTTCACGATGATGCCGTATTGCAGGACAAACGAATTCGCGTCGATCGGATAGTGACAGTTGATCAGCACGCTGTGATGGTCGGCGTCGGGATAATGGTAGGTCAGATCATCGATCATGAAAGCCGGCCCATAATAGGACGCCACCGAGGTGGTGCCGAGCATGGTCGATCCGCCGACATCCCCGCGGTCGGACCGGGTATCGGCGTTCATGTACTGCGTTGCGATGTGGCCTTCGAAGATGTTCTTGAAGTGCGTTGGCAGTGATCCGTGCACGTAGAAGAAATGGGCCATGTCGACCACGTTGTCCACCAACTCGCGGCAGTTGGCGTTGACGACCGTTGTGTACCAATGCCAATCGGTCCACTGATCGCTGGTGGCGCCTGCGATGCGCGGGATCGTCACGTCGGCCGGCGGCGGTTTGCCCTCGGGGTCGTTCCAGACGAACAACATCCCGTCCTGCTCAAGGGCCGTCCAGGAGGCGGTGCGGGCCAGACGGGGAGTGCGTTTGGCGTACGGCACGTTCTTGCAGCGGCCGTCACCGCCCCACCGCCAGTCGTGGAACGGGCAGGCGATCTCGTTGCCTTTGACCTGGCCTTGCGACAGGTCACCGCCCATGTGCCTGCAGTATCCGTCGAGCACATTGATCCTGCCGTCACCACCCCGGAAGACCACGAGCTTCTGGCCGAACACGTTGATCCCGTGAGGTTTCCCATCGCCGAAATCGCGGGTCAAGCCCAGGCAGTGCCAGCCACGGGCGAAGCGTCCCGGAGGCGCTTCGGCTTCTATCTGGCGCACCTCACACTCGGATTCCATCGTCATCGAAAGACCCTCCGATATTTTCGCGGCAACTGTGCTTCACGTCACAACCAGGTCTAACACCCCGGGCAGCACCCTGACTCCCGGAGTCCCACTGGCAGGGATCGAAAATCCCGCGCAGGACGCGGCGCAGCCCGGGCTAGCCGCCGACCTGCGGTAGCTCGTCGGCGGCGATCGCACACGGTGTCCCGCCGGCCGGTGCCACCGCCTCCCCGGCAGGCGGGACCGGGACGCCGGGGGCAGCGGCGGCGACAGGCGGCGGTTCGGCCGCATCATCGACGGTGGTCTCAGCGGGCACAGAACCGGGCACGTCAGCCGAAACCGCCTCGACCTCCGGGGCGGCAGGGTCCTCGTCGGACGTCTTGTCCTCTTCAGCCGCAACATCTTCCGTTGTTGCGTCGTCGTCCGGTCCGACGTCTTCCTCGTCGGGATCGTCCGCACCGTCCGCGTCGTCGACCGCGTCAGAGGTTTCTGGTGGGTCCGGCCGCTCAGGCAGCGCGGTGTCGGCGCTCGACCCCAGCGAGCCCTCTGTTGAACCGATCAGCCCGCCGAACAGGTCGGCGAGTTGCCGGCCAAGGCCCGACGTCCCGGATCCCAGGCCCGACAACCCGGCCCCGGGCAGTCCGCCGCCCAGTGGCGAACCCCATCCAGCCGCCGGATCAGCCGCTGTGGGACTGCCGGCCGGCGGCACGGCAGAGTCCGGCACCGCGGCCGAGCCAATCGTCGGTGGGGTGAGGGCCGGTGCAGTAGAGGGCATCTGACCGATCGGCGGCGCGGTGCCCGTCGAGCCGACCGGCGATACCCACGGCGCTGGGCCGGAACCGGACGACGGTACGAACCCCGCCGGAACGGTGCGGGCACCGCCCACGGGTCGATCCACCGGCACCGCCGCGCCGATCCGCGGCGTCCATGACGGGCCGAGATCGCCGGGGATCTCGAACGCCGGAGCCGGTCTGTGGGAGAGCGCGGCGACTGCCGCGGCGTAGGCGTCGGACACCGCGGCGGTCGCCGAACGCATCGCGGATACCCAGTCGGCGCCGATGTCGTTGGCCACGAAGGGTTTCACCTGCGCGTCGATCAGTTCACTGGCCAGGTCCCGGTCGCCGATCCCCGTCCGCACGGTGCGCGCCGCGGCCAGCCAGTCCTGGCGCTGGGCCGCGCATCGCGCCTCGATGCTTTCCGTTGCGGCCACCTTGGTGTCGACCGCCCGCCACAGCTGCTCACGCAGCGACGCCAGGGTATCGGCAGCTCCTCGCACAGCGGCGACGGCCTGTCCGGCCGCGCCACCATGGCGGTGCAGAAACTCACGCGCGGCCTGCGCACCGCGCCCCTGCCACGCCTGGTCGAGTGTGGTCAGCTGAGCGTCCTGCAGCCGCAGTGCCTGCTCGGCCGCCGCAGCAGCCGCCGTCAACGCTGCGCAGTCCGACTCCAGGGTCCGCAGATCCAGGCCATCCTCTGTGGCGTACCAGTCGTGCACCTGACCGGCATGCAGCGTGAGGTCGGGATGCTGATAGCCCAAAAGCGCGCAGGCCCAGACGAACTCGGCAAGAGTCTCGACCGCAGGCTGCCCCTGATCCAAACGCCCTGCGACATCACCGGTTTGAACCACGCCTCAGCCCACCCGCGCCGCCGCGCAGGCGTCCGCGGCGAGATATCGGTCGGTGGTGCTTCTCAGGACCGCGGCAACCTCCCCCGCCGCCCGGGCCCACTGGTGAAACGACGTGATCCGTTCATCGAGTGCCGTACGCAGCGAGTCACCCGACGCGATGTGTTCCCGGCCTGCCCTCGCGCCGTCGAACCGAAGCCTCACCTGGGCAGCGGACTCGATGATTTCGGCGGCGGCACCGTACTGTCGCGCCACCTGCAGCAGCGCCTCAGCGTCGACACGCGCGGCGGTTACATCTCCCATGCCCGGTTTAGACGCAGCCGACCCATATCGGGTTCCCTCGGGGCTGAATGTTCCTCGCGCGAGCGCTCGTCAGGCCGACTGACCGCTTACCGACTCGGCCACCCGCACCGCGAGCAGCCGGGCCGTGTTCTCGTCGGCAGCCTCGACCATCACGCGAACCACCTGCTCAGTGCCCGAGGGCCGCAACAGGATTCGCCCGGTGTCGCCGAGTTCGGCCTCGGCCTGGGCCACTGCGGACTGCACGGACGGCGCCTGGGCCACCGCAGCCTTGTCGTCCACCTGGACGTTGATCAGAACCTGCGGCAGCGTATGCATCGGCTCGGCCAGGGCGGCCAAGGTAGAACGGGTCTGCGCCATCCGCGACATCAGCCGCAGCCCGGTGACGATGCCGTCCCCCGTGGTGCCCAAACCGGGCAACACGATGTGGCCGGACTGCTCACCGCCGAGCGAGAACTCGCCGGCCCGCAGTTCCTCCAGAACGTAGCGGTCCCCCACACCCGTGGTGCGGACGTCGATCCCGGCCGCACGCATGGCCAGGTGCAATCCCAGATTGCTCATCACCGTGGCCACCAAGGTGTCCGAGGCCAACTCGCGGGCTTCCTGCATCGCCAGCGCCAACACGACCATGATCGCGTCGCCGTCGACGACCCGGCCTGCCGCATCCACCGCCAGGCAGCGATCGGCGTCGCCGTCGTGGGCCAGACCCAGGTCGGCGCCGTGCTCGACCACAGCGGCCTGCAGCACCTCCATATGGGTGGACCCGCAGCCGTCGTTGATGTTGAGCCCGTTGGGCTCGGCGTTGATCGCGATGACGTTGGCTCCAGCGGCCCGGTAGGCCTGTGGAGCGGCGGCGGACGCCGCACCGTTCGCGCAGTCGACGACGACGGTCAGGCCGTCCAGCCGGGTGGTGACGGCCTTGCCGACGTGGCGCAGGTAGCGGTCCAGCGCGTCGTCGGCGTCGAGGACCCGGCCGATGCCCGCGCCCGTCGGACGCAGCCCCGGACCGCCGTTCACCAGCTCCTCGATCCGGTCTTCGGCGGCGTCGTCGAGCTTGTGCCCGCCCGGACCGAAGATCTTGATGCCGTTGTCGGGCATCGGGTTGTGCGAGGCCGAGATCATCACGCCGAAATCGGCGTCGTAAGCACTCGTCAGATAGGCCACCGCCGGGGTCGGCAAGACGCCGACCCGCAGGACGTCGACCCCTTCACTGGCGATGCCGGCCAGCATCGCTGCCACCAGCATCTCGCCGCTGGCCCGTGGATCCCGGCCCACCAGGGCGAGCCGACGGCCACTGCCAGTGGAATTGCCGAGACGCCGTGCCGCCGCCGAACCGAGTGCAACTGCCAGTTCAGCAGTCAGATCGCGATTGGCGACTCCGCGCACCCCGTCGGTGCCGAACAGTCGACCCATGCCCTTAAACTTCTCATAATTGGCTGCCTGAAACACAACCGACGAGGTCAGCGTCCATCCCGCGGCCAGATCGATACCTGTTCGTGACACCGAATCCCCGCCCGCGGTTGCACTCGCGGGCGGGGATCAGTGAGAAATCGCTAGCTGCCGTCAGCGCTTCCCGGCGCCTCCGTGGCAGGTGTCATCGTCGGAGCCGGGCTGTGCGGTGTCATGCCCTGCGAGGCGCTACCCGGCCGCTCCGTGGGGCCGTTCTGGCTGAACGAGATGGTCCCGAGGTTGTTGGTGCAGACCACATGGTCGGTGCCGTTCGTGTCGACCCCTTGAACGGCGGTGGTCAGCGATGCGGTGTCGGTGTTCTCGCACACCCCCGCCGCGATCTGGGCGGCCGCGGCGTCCTCGACGTTCTCCAGGACCGAGACATTGCCGAGCGTGAGATTCACCTTGCCGTCGCCGACCGTGTCGGGCACCGCATGGGCGATTCCCAGGCCGACGGTAAACAGCAGCGACCCGCCGAGCATCGCGCCCGCAGTCGCCGTCTTCACGAAGTTCCCCACAATTACTCCTTCCGATGAGAAAGCGGCACCCGGCCCCCCGACGTCGACACGACGTCTACCGGTGGCAGGAAGGTCCTGCGGGCACAACTCTGCTGACACAAAGCGGCCCCGCCTCTCCGGGCAGTGGGCTTCCACGCGATCGCGAAGCTCAAACCTCGAATCCGCAGAAAAGTTGGGGAAGGAAAGCGCCGGTTTCTCCCGCAGGGTCGTCGAAACCGAGCGTGAACAGCCCCGACGTAGAAACCGATGCAAGTTTCGGGGCCCAAAACAAACCCGCCGGGTGTGTACGCGACACACCCGGCGGGTTCGTTCGGCCGTAACGGCGACAGATCAGCGCTTGCTGTACTGAGGCGCCTTGCGGGCCTTCTTGAGGCCGTACTTCTTGCGCTCGATGGCACGCGGGTCGCGGGTCAGGAACCCGGCCTTCTTCAGTGCCGGACGATCCTCGGGCTGAACCAGGATCAGCGCACGGGCGATGGCCAGACGCAGCGCGCCGGCCTGACCCGAGGGGCCGCCACCATCGAGGTGGGCGAAGATGTCGAACTGCTCAAGGCGGTCGACGGTCACCAGCGGGGCCTTGATCAGCTGCTGGTGCACCTTGTTCGGGAAGTAGTTCTCCAGGGTGCGGCCGTCCAGGTTGAACTGACCGGTGCCGGGAACCAGACGCACCCGGACCACGGCTTCCTTGCGGCGGCCCACGGTCTGGATCGGACGGTCGATGATGACCGGCTCGCGGTGCTCCTGCTCCACCTCGACGCTCTCGGTCACGGCTTCGACGACCCCGGTGTTCTCACTGCCGTTCTCAATCGTTTCGGTCACTGGGCCACCTGCTTGATCTCGTACGGAACCGGCTGCTGCGCGGCATGCGGATGATCCGGGCCGGCGTAGACCTTGAGCTTCTTCTGGATCTGCCGACCGAGCTTGGTGTGGGGCAGCATGCCGAGGATCGCGTTTTCGACGACGCGGGTCGGGTGCTTCTCCAGCAGCTGACCGATGGTGCGCTTGCGCAGACCGCCCGGGTAACCCGAGTGGCTGTAAGCGAACTTCTTGGTGAGCTTGTCGCCGCTGACGGCGATCTTCTCGGCGTTGATGACGATGACGAAATCGCCACCATCGACATTGGGCGTGAATGTCGGCTTGTGCTTGCCGCGCAGCAGCTTCGCTGCTTCGACGGCGAGCCGGCCGAGCACCACGTCTTGGGCGTCGATGACGTACCACTGGCGCGTGGTGTCACCCGCCTTCGGCGTGTACGTAGGCACAGCGCTTACCTCTTATTCTCGGGTTTCGGGTGCCGGTCAGGTGAGTGTGCTACCGCATCCCGGCGACCGACGTTGACCCGGGACCCGCTTGCCCCACAAAAGGCAGCGCACACCAACGGAGCAGCTTACCGGTGCGCGTCCGTGCAGGTCAAAACGCGGCTTGTCGGCCTTGTCAGCACCTGGCGTCGGCCTACGAGACCGAGTCCTGCTGGTCGGGCACCACACTGCCATCGGCACGGTGCAGCGGTCCTTCCTTACCGCTGGGCTCGATGTAGCCCTCGGTCGCGCACTCGTACGGTTCATCCTGCTTCTTCTTCGGATCGATGAACATCGGATTGACCAGCCAGCGACCGTCGGCGTTGTCGTAGGCCGTGCACATCAACTCGGTCTTGTTGCGGTTGAGCACCAGGCGCAGCGCCGTCGCGTCGGTCAGGAACGTGACATCGGTGTCGGAGTCCCCGGCGGCGAACGCCGCGCGCTCGGCTTCGGACTGCTGCTCGAACGCAGCAGACCCCGTGACGCCGAAGACGTCCTCGTTGACCCGGCACCGCTTGCCCTCGATGTACGGGATGGCCGTCTCGCCGCCGCACGGCACCAGCTTGGACGTCAGGACATCGCCGTCACGCTCGGTGCGCACACCCATCACCTTGTCCGGGGTGAAACCGAGCTCGGCCGCCCACACCCGCACCACCGGCTCCGCCGACGCGGAGATGATGCGCACGTCGAAACCGTTGGCGCGCAACGTTTCCACCAGATCGCGCATCTGCGGGTAGTACCGCACCCAGCCGGTCTCGTCACCGCTGCCGACCTTCTGCTCGGCGCCCTCGGGCGCTTCGAGATTCTCCTTGCGCGCCGCCTCGATGAAACCCGTCAGCTCCGATTCGGGCCAGCCGGCCAGCATCTGCGCCGCCCACGCGTACGACGGCTCGAACCGGCGAGCGTTGAACCCGGCGAACGCCGGCTCGTCGGCCCGCGTCTCTGCGTCGGTGTAGACCGACACCAGTTCATCGGCGCAGCCCAGGTCGGTATCGGTCGGCATCGGCCGGCCGGGCTCGGCCGCAGCGCACGCCTTGGACAGCGCGGCCGCCGCCTGCGGGGTGAGATAGGGGCTGGTGGTGGACCAGTCACCGCCGGCAGGCGCCCGCAGCTTGCCGTTGCGCACCATCCAGAAGAACGTGGCATCGCCGATGTCGTTCTTGACCACGGTGTTGTCCCAGTCGAACAGCGCCAGCGGCGCGCCGTCGGTGGCCGAGCCGGCGGCCCCGCAGGTGCCCAACTCCGCGAGCATGGCGTCGATGCGGTCCCGGTTGTCGCCGTACCAGCCGGGGTTCTCGGCCAGGGTTCGGCAGCCGGCAGCCGGGGTTGCCGAAGCCTTCTCGGAGGTGTCCGACGGCTGCGGCGACTCGGTCCCGCACCCGGAAATGGTCAACGCGGTTACCGCGGCGACGAGAAGGGACAGCGGTGCGCGTGCGGGCATCAGGGCTCCTGTCAGGTGAGTTCGGCGATGGTCGGATCGGTGAGCGCCGAGGTACGGGAGGTGTCTTTCAGGTCGACGCCGGAGCGACCCAGCGCCAGCGCCCCGTCGACCAATCCGGCTGCCACCCGCGCTGCTTCGGCGTAGCCGAGCCCGTCGGGCGGATGGATGTTGGAGATGCAGTTGCGGTCGGCGTCGGTGCGGCCGGGCATCGGCAAGTGGGTGAGGTAGATGCCGAGGCTGTCAGCGACGCTCAGACCGGGCCGCTCCCCGATGATCACGAGCACCGTCCGCATGTGGGCCTGGGCTGCTATGTGATCCCCGAGCGCGACCCGGGCCTGCGTCGCGATCACCGGTGGCGCCAGGGAGTAGCGGTCCTGTAACTGGGCCACCAGTGCCTTCAGCAGCGTGGCGCCGTGGTGGTCCAGCGCGGTCGGCGACAGCCCGTCGGCCAGCACGAAGCCGATGTCGGCCGGGGTGTCGGGCACCTGCATGCCGTCGGCGGGTTCGCGGCCCAGATCCGGGCGCCGCAGATACTCGTCGCGTGAGGCGGCGCGGCTGGTGACCACCGCCGGCTCACCGATGCCGACGGTACGGACAGCCGTCACCAGTTGGTCGGTGTCCAACGGCACGTGCACGGCGTCGCGTGCCGCAGCATGCGCCGCGGCCAGTTCCAGCACCCGGCGGGTGGGCAGCGCGGTGCCGGCCCGCCCCAGCCCGATCCTGGCCTGCGTCGTCTTGCGCAGTTCATCCCAAAACTCTTGAACTGCAACCTCGTTCGCGCTCATGACGGCTCCGCGGAGGTCAGCGATCGCAGCACCGAACGCTCCAGGTCGAACGGGGTGAGCTTGCCGGAGTCGTCGACCATGCCGACGCTGCGCAGCCACTCCTCGAACTCGGCGGCCGGTCGCAGACCGAGCGTGCGCCGGGTGGTCAGCACGTCGTGAAACGACAGGCTCTGATAGCCGAGCATGACGTCATCGGCGCCCGGCACGGTGATGACGAAGGCCACTCCCGCCGCGGCCAACAAGGTCAACAGGTTGTCCATGTCGTTCTGGTCGGCCTCGGCGTGGTTGGTGTAGCAGACGTCTACCCCCATCGGCAGGCCGAGCAGCTTGCCGCAGAAGTGGTCTTCGAGACCGGCCCGGATGATCTGCTTGCCGTCGTAGAGGTACTCCGGCCCGATGAACCCCACGACCGTGTTGACCAGCAGCGGCTGCAGGTCGCGGGCCACCGCGTAGGCCCGGGCCTCCAGGGTCTGCTGATCCACCGGCTTGCCGCCGACCCCGAGGTGCGCACCGGAGCTGAGCACCGAGCCCTGCCCGGTCTCCAGGTACATGACGTTGTCGCCGACAGTGCCGCGGCGCAGGCTGCGCGCCGCTTCGTTACCCTCCCGCAGCAGCTGCAGGTTCACCCCGAATGCGGAGTTGGCTCCCTCGGTGCCCGCGACGGACTGGAACATCAGGTCCACCGGCGCCCCGGCCTCGACCAGCCCGATCGTGGTGGTGACATGCGACAGCACACAGGACTGGGCGGGGATGTCGTAGCGGGTGCGGATCGAATCGAGCAGGTACAGCAGGTCAGCGGTGGCCTGAGGCGAGTCGGTGGCAGGGTTGATCCCGATCACCGCGTCACCACAGCCCAGCAGCAGCCCGTCCAGCACCGCCGCCGCGATCCCGCGCGGGTCGTCGGTGGGATGGTTGGGCTGCAGCCGGGTGGCCAGGGTGCCGCGAGCGCCGACGGTGGTCCGGAACGCCGCGGTCACCTGCGCGGCGGCCGCCACCGCGATCAGATCCTGGTTGCGCATGATCTTGCTGACCGCCGCAACCATTTCCGGGGTCAGCCCCGGGGAGACGGCGGCCAGCCGCTCGGGGCTGTGATCGTGGGCCGCGGTGTCCATCAGCCAGTCCCGCAACCCGCCGACGGTCAGGTGCGAGATCTCCGAAAAAGCTTGGCGGTCATGGCTGTCCATGATCAGCCGGGTCACCTCGTCGGTGTCGTACGGCACCAGCTCCTCGTTGAGGAAGACCTCCAACGGCAGGTCGGCGAGCACCCAGGCGGCCGCAGCGCGCTCACCGTCGTGCTCGGCCGCGCAGCCGGCGAGTTGATCGCCGGAGCGCAGCGGGGTGGCCTTGGCCATCACCTCGACCAGACCGTCGAAGCTGTAGTTCACCCCCGAGACCTGCTGGTGGTACTTCATTTCAGGTCACTCTCCGCCTCCGCGAGCATCGCGAACTCTTCGTCGGGCGAGTTGGCCACCAGGCGGTGGCGGCTGTAGAACGCGAAGTACAGCATGAACGCGCAGAACACAGCCAGGCAGAGACCCGCGGCCACCGGGCTGACCACGAAGGTCGCGATCACCGCCACGACCGCGATGACCAGGGCGAAGCCCGTGGTGACGATGCCGCCCGGGGTGCGGTACGGGCGCGGCATGTTGGGCTCGCGCACCCGCAGGGTGATGTGGCTGACCATCATCAGCACGTAGCTCAACGCCGCGCCGAACACCGCCATGTTCAGGATCAGGTCGCCTTGTCCGGTCAGCGACAGCAGGAACGCGACGACACCCGGGACGATCAAGGCGAGCGTCGGGGCCTTGCGCTTGTTGGTCACCGACAGCGAGGTGGGCAGGTAGCCGGCCCGCGACAGCGCGAACGTCTGCCGGGAGTAGGCGTAGATGATCGAGAAGAAGCTCGCGATCAGCCCGAACAGACCGATGTAGTTGACCGCCTTGGCGGCAAACCCGCTACCGCCGAGTGCCTGCACCAGCGGATCGTCGACGGTCGACATCGCGTCTGCGCCACCGGCTCCCGTGGTCAGGAACAGCACTGCGACGCAGGTGATGATCAGGACCGTCATGGCGGCGATGATGCCGCGGGGCACGTTGCGCTCAGGGTTGGCGGTCTCCTCGGCGGCCAGCGGCACACCCTCGACGGCCAGGAAGAACCAGATGGCGAACGGGATGGCAGCCCAGATGCCCAGGTATCCGTGGGGCAGGAAGCTGCTCGCGCCTGCGGCCGCGGCGTCGGGGGCGATGTCGGTCAGGTTGGCGACGTCGAAGCTTCCGATGGCGCTCACGGCGAAGATGACCAGACCCAGCAGGGCGATGGCGGTGATGACGAACATCAGCCGCAGTGCCTCACCGACACCGGCGAGGTGGATGCCGATGAAGATGACGAAGGCCGCCAGGTAGATCCACCAGCCCTTGTGGATGCCGAACAGGCCGAGCGACTCGATATAGCCGCCGATGAAGGTGGCGATGGCCGCGGGCGCGATCGAGTATTCGATCAGGATCGCGGTGCCGGTGGCGAAACCGCCCCACGGCCCGAGGGCACGGCGGGCGAAGGTGTAGCCGCCGCCGGCCGCGGGCAGCGCCGAGGACAGTTCGGCCAGGCCCAGCACCATGCAGAAGTACATGGCGGCGATGACCACCACCGCGATCAGCAGCCCGCCGAAGCCGCCGTGGGCGAGGCCGAAGTTCCAGCCCGAGAAATCGCCGGAGATCACGTAACTCACGCCGAGGCCGGCCAACAGCAGCCATCCGGCGCTTCCGGATTTGAGCTGACGTTTGTTCAGATAGTCAGCACTCTCCAGGTGTTCGTCCACACCCGCCATTTCAAACTCCTTCATTGACAAAGCTGTTCGCATGTAGGCCCGGCTTCGTGCAGCCTGACCGGTCAACCGTCGACACGACGTTAAAGGTAGGTTTCTCAACCTTTGACTAGATGAGTATCACCCTCCGCCACCACTCTGTCCACCCCAACGGGAAACTGGTTCGAGCGAGCGAAGACACCTTGGCTATAGACTGCGCCACAAGGGATTTCGCTCCACCACGTTGATCGAGACACCGGCGGACACAGCGAAGCCGCCGTCGGATGGCCGACGGCTTCTGCCGTATTCAGTTGTTCCACAACAGGTACCGCGAGTGTGGAGCCGTTGCGGGCGTGCGGGTCAGATGCCGCAACAGCTCCACACTCGATGGCAGATCGGGGGTCTAGAAGAAGCCCTGCGCCTTGTTGGCGTAGCTCACCAGCAGGTTCTTGGTCTGCTGGTAGTGATCGAGCATCATCTTGTGGTTTTCCCGGCCGATGCCGGACTGCTTGTAGCCACCGAACGCCGCGTGCGCGGGGTAGGCGTGGTAGCAGTTGGTCCACACTCGCCCGGCCTTGATGTCGCGGCCCGCGCGGTAGGCGGTGTTGCCGTTGCGGCTCCACACACCGGCACCCAGACCGTAGAGGGTGTCGTTGGCGATCGAGATGGCGTCGTCGTAATCGGTGAACGAGGTCACCGCCACCACGGGGCCGAAGATCTCCTCCTGGAACAGCCGCATCTTGTTGTGCCCGGTGAAGATCGTCGGCGCCACGTAGAAGCCGCCGCCCAGATCGCCACCGAGATCGGCCCGTTCACCACCGGTGATCAGTTGAGCACCTTCGGTTTTCCCGATCTCGATGTAGGACAGGATCTTCTCCAGCTGATCGTTGGAGGCCTGCGCACCGATCATCGTCTCGGTGTCCAGCGGGTCCCCCTGCCGCACGGCCTTGGTGCGGATGGCGGCCAGTTCGAGGAACTCGTCGTAGATGTCGGCCTGGATCAGCGACCGCGACGGGCAGGTGCACACCTCACCCTGGTTCAGGGCGAACATGGTGAACCCTTCCAGGGCCTTGTCCTGGAAGTCGTCGGCGGCGGCCAGCACATCGGAGAAGAAGATGTTGGGGCTCTTGCCACCCAACTCGAGCGTCACCGGGATCAGGTTCTGGCTGGCGTACTGCATGATCAGCCGGCCCGTGGTGGTCTCACCGGTGAAGGCGATCTTGGCGATCCGGTTGCTCGAGGCCAACGGCTTGCCGCACTCCACACCGAACCCGTTGACCACGTTGACCACACCGGCGGGCAGCAGGTCACCGATCAGCGACATCAGGTAGAGCACCGAAACCGGGGTCTGCTCAGCAGGTTTGAGGACCACGGCGTTGCCGGCGGCCAGTGCCGGGGCCAGCTTCCACACCGCCATCAGGATCGGGAAGTTCCAGGGGATGATCTGGCCGACGACACCGAGTGGCTCGTGGAAGTGATAGGCGACGGTGTCCTCGTCGATCTGCGAGAGCGAGCCCTCCTGAGCGCGCAGCACACCGGCGAAATACCGGAAGTGATCGACCGCCAGCGGAATGTCGGCATTCAGCGTCTCGCGGATCGGCTTGCCGTTGTCCCACGACTCGGCCAGCGCGACGGATTCGAGGTTCTCCTCGATCCGGTCGGCGATCTTGTTGAGGATGACGGCCCGCTCGGCCGGCGAGGTCTTACCCCAGGCCGGTGCGGCCGCGTGGGCCGCGTCCAGCGCCTTTTCGACGTCAGCCTCGGTGGAGCGGGCCACCTCGCAGAACACCTGGCCGGTGACCGGCGTCGGGTTCTCGAAGTAGCGGCCCTCGGCGGGAGCCACCCACTCGCCACCGATGTAGTTGTCGTAGCGGGCCTCGAACGACATCAGGGCGCCTTCGGCACCCGGACGTGCATAAACAGTCATGGCAATCTCCTGCATCGGACACCAGATGTGTCGGTCGTCACTAAAGGTAGTCAGCAGTAGGTTGCAGCACAGTTGCACCGTTCGAAAGTGACGTTGCAGGCGGCCGGCCGGCCGGGTTAGCCCAGCTCAGAGTCGATGCCGGCCAGGTGGCCGCGGGCCTGTGCCCTGGCCACCGGATCGGCCTGGGCATGGTCGTGCAACATTCGCCAGCCCTGTCGGTCGTCGCGGCCGTCGGGCAACGCCAGCCACCGCCGCAAAAGACCCAGGTCAGCACCGGTCAGCACCGCTTCGCGCACACTGGCGCTCAGCTCGGTGCGCAAGCGCGCGATGGCCGGTGACACCGACTGCGGCAACAACGCCCCCGAATACGCGTCCAGGGCAGCCGCGACATCGCCCGCCTGCAGTGCGCCGAACACGTCGCCCATGTCGCTGGCGACCGGCGCCATCAGGCGGTAGGGCCGCGACTCGATGTAGGTGCTGCCGATGACCCGGCGCAACCGCGACACCTCGGCCCGCACCGTCACCACATCGAGGTCCTTGTCGTCCAGCAGCATCGCCAGGTGATCGGCACTGAGCCCCTCGGGGTGGCGGATCAGCAGGACCAGGATGTCGGCGTGGCGCCCGGTCAGCACACTGTCCTGGGCCCCGCCGGCGACGTCAGGCACCCGCCAGCGCGGGCGGTCGGCGCCCAGCACCGTCAGCCGCGCGCTTTCCTCCGCGACGAGGGCGACGGGCGCGGTGAGCCGCAGCAGGGCCAGCTGGTTCTCCACCGCCGCCGCGGTGGCTCTGACCAGCGCCAACGTCTGCGGCGACGCCACCTTGGAACCACCGGTCAGGTCGATGGCGCCCAGCAGCACCCCGGTGGCCGGGTCGTGTACGGGCACCGCGGTGCAGCTCCAGGAGTGCACGGTGCGGGAGAAGTGTTCGGACCCGAGGATCTGCAATTCGCGATCCAGGGCCAGCGCGGTGCCGGGTGCGTTGGTCCCGGCAGTCCGCTCGCTCCAGTCGGAACCCGGCACGAAGTTCATCGCCTCGGCCTTGCGCCGCGCGCCCGCGTCACCTTCGACCCAGAGCAAGGTGCCGTCGGCTGCGGTGATTGCCACCAGCACCCCGGAGTCGACGGCGTCATCGACCAGGAGGCGACGGATCAGCGGCAGGGTGGGGGCCAGCGGATGGGTGTTGCGCAGCTCGGTCAGTGCCGCGGCGGCCGCCGCCGCCCGGGTGCCCAGATCAGGGTCGACGCCGGTGGCCAGGCTGCGCTGCCAGCTCTCGACGATGACGCGGCGCACCGGCGTGGCATCCAGGGAATCGGCATCTACCTGACCTTCCACGAAAAGGTCGTGGATGGCACGCACCTTCGCGGGCAGTGCCCGGGTCGAAATCCGGCCTCCCGCGTTCCTCGATGCGGCCACGGCGATCATCTCTCCCGGCGTCGGGCCATGGGTATGGCATTCACCCGCCAGGATAGTTGACCGGCCTGACCTGTGATGGAAACCACCCGCAGGTCAGCCGCCAGAAATCTCCGGATTCCACCCCCACCCGGTATGGTTGGGGTCGTCGCGGCTTGCCTGTTCTGCCTCTGCCGCAATCTCGATCATCATTTCAGCGCCGTGGGATTCACCCGCGCCGGGCAGGACAACCGCCCACTTTCTTCGGAGTTTGTTTTTGTCTGCCCAGACGTCTTTTGCTGACCTCGGCCTGCCCGCACCCATCGTGGCCGCGCTGGCCGCCAACGGGGTGCACAGCCCGTTCCCGATCCAGGCCGCCACCCTGCCCGACTCGCTGACCGGCCGTGATGTCCTCGGCCGCGGCCGCACCGGTTCCGGCAAGACCTATGCGTTCCTGCTGCCGCTGGTGGCCCGCCTCGCCACGAGCGGCACCGGCCGGGCACCGAAGCGGCCCCGCGCGCTGATCCTGGCGCCCACCCGCGAGCTGGTCACCCAGATCGAGGCCTCGCTGGCCCCGCTGGCCAAGGCCACCGGACTGCGCTCGATCAACGTTTTCGGCGGAGTGGGCCCCAACCCGCAGATCGCCGCGCTCAAGCAGGGTGTCGACATCGTGATCGCCTGCCCGGGCCGTCTCGAGGACCATGTGAAGTCCGGCCACGCCGACCTGTCCTCGGTCGAGATCACCGTGCTCGACGAGGCCGACCACATGGCCGACCTCGGCTTCCTGCCGGGTGTCAAGCGACTGCTGGACCGGACCCCGAAAAACTGCCAGCGCCTGCTGTTCTCGGCCACCCTCGATGCCGGGGTGGATGTCCTGGTGGACCGCTACCTGCACAACCCGGTGGTACACAGCGTGGACTCCGCCCAGTCCCCGGTCGCCGCGATGGTGCATCACGTGCTGCACGTGGACAATTCGACACGGATCAGCGTGGTTGCCGACCTGGCCGCCGCGCCGGGACGCACCATCGTCTTTGCCCGCACCAAGTACGGTGCCAAAAATCTCACCCGGCAACTCAATTCACGCGGCATCCCGGCAGTTGAGTTGCACGGCAATCTTTCCCAGAATGCCCGCACCCGCAACCTGACGGCGTTCTCCGACGGCTCGGCGGGGGTGCTGGTCGCCACCGACATCGCTGCCCGCGGCATCCATGTCGACGACGTCAGCCTGGTCGTGCACGCCGATCCGCCCGTCGAGCACAAGGCGTATCTGCACCGGTCCGGCCGGACCGCCCGGGCCGGCAACGAGGGCACCGTGGTGACGCTCATGCACGATGCGCAGGTTTCGGATGTGCGCAGCCTGACCCGCAAGGCCGGGGTCAAGCCGACCATCACCCGGGTGCAGGGCACCGACCATCCGGTGCTACGTGAGATCGCCCCCGGCGACCGGGTTTTCGGTGACCCCATCCGTCCCGAGCCGGTTGCCCAGGCCGCTGCGGCGCCGCGGCGCACCGGCGGCAAGTCCGGCCAGCCCAGCAAGTCCGGCCAGCCCCGGCGCAACCGTCCCGGCGGGTCTTCCCGCAACGGCGGCGGTGCGCCGACGGCCCGGTCCGGGTCCGGCGGCGGCGGACAGCGCGGCGGCCACCGCCGTCCCCGCCGTTCGAACGACTCCGGCTCGGGCCGCTAGACCGCAAGTGTGCGGTCCCGATCGTCCTCTCCTCCGACCGGGACCGCACAGGTTCTTCCCGACCCCCTCACGCTCCCCACGCGTTGGCTGCGCTGCGGTCGGTGGCCGCCACTTCGTCGGCACCGTCACGCACCGCATTGCCGAGCGAGAACAAGATTTCGTTGAGCGCCGCCGCGGCCCGGTTCCAGCGAGCCTGTTCGACGGCATAGGCCTGCGCCGCCTCACGGGTCCACACCTGCTGCAGAGGTGCGATCTGCGCACGTAATTCGTCGAGTGCGGCGTTGAAGCGGCCGGAGGTGGTGTGGATCTCCTGGCGGACCGAGTATTCGATCTCACCGAAGTTGTATGACAAGACGTTGTCCATCGTGGGCTCCGATCAGATACCGTCGCCGACGGTGCCGAGGCGCTGCGCGTGGGCATCGGCCGCGGCGCGCAACGTGCGCTCGTTGGTCCGGATGGTCTCGGCGATCCGGCTCAGTGAGGTGTGCAGCGTCAGCGATTCGCCGTTCCAGCGGTCGACCACATCGCGGAACCGCACCGCGGCCACGCCACCCCACACCGACGGCGGCACGCTGCTCATCTTCCCGATGAACGTCTGCAGCATGGCCCGGACGTCGTCGTTGAGGCCCTCGATCCGGCCGGCCACGCTGGTCATTACATCGAAGTCGGTGCCCAACGGCCCCGTTGGTCCTGGTGACATGTCCTGTGAGTCCTCCGATGTTGTCTTGCGGGATATACCAATTCGACGCACGCCGGCCCAGTTCGGTTCCATCCGATTTCAGAATGTCGCCCGCGCCGAGCGGGTGGCCGCCTCGCAGGCCGGCCACACGGCTTCGGTGTGTCCCGGTGCGCTCTGGCACCCGATCGCGATCCGCACCGGACCGTCGGCGAACACCGCCCAGCGGATCTCTCTGCCGCCGCGGACTTCCCGGTAACTGACCACAGGACGCGCGGCGACGACCGCGGACGGGTCGAAGTCGAAAAAGACTCCAGATGGCTGCTCCTGGAATGCGCGCTGCAGCGTGTCGGCCACCGCACCGTCGCCGATACCGGATTGGGTGAGGTGAATCATCACCTGTGGGTCGGTCGGGGAAACCACCTGAACCCGTGCCGATCCCGGCCCATCGGTGACCCGGTGCACCGTCCATCCCGACGGGATCTGCACACCGACCCGCCCCTCGACGAGAACCGTCATCGCCATGTCGTCCGCGGACCCGCCGGGCCCGGCGAACGGGATTGCGCCCAACACCACGGCCAAAACCGTTGCCGCACCGAGCATGACCCGGCCGGCCGGTGCCCGCGCCTCTGTCGGATGACGGGCGGCCGGGACGTCCGGAGCTGTGGAAGTGTCACGCCACATCCGGGCGTCAACCGGGGTCACACACACGCCGCGACGGCGCAGCCCGGCTATCACCGCATTGCCCAGATCCACCGCCCCGGCAACCTCCGCAGGGGCATCGACGGCGACCTCAGCCGATGGCCCGGAGAGTGCCAATACGGTGCGTACCACCGCCTCCGGATCCAGATCCTCCTCGGCGTGACGGGCCAAGGTATCGCTGCGGGCATCGGCGCTCGAGATCATCACGAGCTCGTCAGCGATCTCGACCACGGCCCACGACGCCCCGGTCAACGCGCTGCCCACAGCCTGAACCCGCGGCATCACAACAACTTCGGCGCCCGAGACCGCGGCAGCAGTTCGCACCCGGTCACAACGTTCGGTGCTCCACCAGGTCGGGCAGACGAGGGTCAGCTTCCTTCTCCCCGCAGCCGCGGTCTCGAGCACCTCCACCCACAGCTGCGAAACCGGCACCGGCTGGTCCCCGACCAGGGTGAGCTCGTCGTCGATGCCGGCTACCGCCGTCACGGCAAGGTCAGACAGCGGACCCGGCCCACGCACGGTCACCGGACCCGCCTCGACGACCGCCCCTGTCACGACGGATCCGCCCCGTCGGACAGCGCGACCTGAACCAGCTGATCGGGTGCCGCACGGGTGATCAGCGTTGCGCGCCCGGGCGGAAGCCGATCCGGGCGCGCCGCCCCCAGCAGCACACCGTCATCTGGGTTCGCGCTCATCATCAGGCCCATGCAGCCGAGGTCTTTGACGCTGGCCAGCACCGGATCGAACATTGCTCGCGCCGCACCCCCGGAACGCCTCGCCAGCAGCAGGTGCAGTCCGAGGTCACGGGCATGCGGTAGGTAGGGCAACAGCGGCGAGAGCGGATTCGTCGCGCCGGCGGCCACCAGATCGTAATCGTCGACCACGACGTAGAGCTCCGGGCCACACCACCACGAGCGGTCGCGAAGCTGTTGCTGGGTGACCGCGGGACCGGGCATCCGGCTGCGCAGTGTCTCAAGCACTCTCGGCAGCACGGCATCCAGGGCGCCGGCTGAAGGCGCATACCCGGCCAGGTGCCCCGATTCGACAACTCCCAACAGCGCACGCCGAAAGTCCACGATGAGCAGTTGCACGCCGGACGGGTCGTTGGCATCGACGAGATTGCGACACAGGGTGCGCAATGCGGTCGACTTGCCGCAACCGGTGTCACCGAGGATCACCAGATCCGGCTGAGCGGCGAAATCGAGTACCACCGGGGCCAGTTCGCGTTCACCCAGACCCAGCAGCACCTCGGTCGCGGGCCGGACCCGCGACGCCGGCTGCAGCCCGGACCGGTACACGTACGACGGCAGCAGCCGCACCGCGGGCGCTCGGGCATCTCCGTACTGCAGGCGCAGCACATCACCGATGCGTGCCAGGGCCGTACCGATCCCGGTGTCGCACGGCTGGCCGTCGAGCCGTGGCAGCGCAATCAGGAACTCGCGACCCTCACGGGTCAGACCACGCCCTGGTGCGCTGTGGGCCAGCTGCCGGGCGCGTTTTCGGTCCATCTCGGATTCGGCCGGATCACCGAGGCACAACTCGATGCGGGTTCCCAGCTGGTCCTTGAGTGCCGGCCGGAACTCAGCCCACCGCGACGCCGTCACCACGACATGGACACCGAGCGAAAGCCCCTGTATCGCAAGCGCGGTGATCGACGGCTCCAGAGATTCGAACGCGGCGCGAAACGTCGACCACCCGTCGATGACCAGGAACACATCTCCGAAGGGATCGTCGATGTCTCCATCGCGACGACGTGCCCGGTACTCCGCCATGGAGCCGACACCGAAGGCGGTGAAACGCGCTTCGCGAGCGCTGACCAGCGTGTGCAACTCGGCCACGGTGCGTCGGATCAGATCGCTGTCAGCGCGCCCGGCCACCGCCCCCACATGCGGCAGCGCCTGCGCTGCGCTCAGCGCTCCCCCGCCGAAGTCCAGGCAGTAAATCGCCACGTCGCGGGGATGATGTGTGGCAGCCAGCGCCACCACCAAAGCCTTGGCCGCCGTGGATTTCCCGGACTGTGGACCTCCGACGATGGCCACGTTGCCGTGCGCGGCCCCCAACGCGAGCATCAGTCGGTCCCGACGCTGCTCGAATGGACAGTCGACAAGTCCGAGCGCGACCGTCAGCGGCTCGGGATCGGACAACAGCACATCGCTGAGTGGGACGGCACCCGGCAGCGGCGGCAGCCACACCCGGTGTGCCGGGGTGCCGTGTCCGGTCAACCGGTTGACCACCTGGTGCAGCACAGTGGTCGTGGCCGGTGCGGCAGTCCGGGGATCGGTCCCCGCCTCGAGCCCGGTGAAGCGTCGCGGCCGCAACCGACCCTGCGGTGACGGCGAAGGCAGCTTGTGCACCGGGCATTCCGCGGAGACGAACGCGGTCTGAAACTGGACGATCTGTCCGGATGGAGCCTTCAGATAGGCCGCTCCCGGCGTTGCGGGCAACTCGTACGCATCGGCAATCCCGAGCACCGAACGGGATTCGCCGGGTGAGAACGTCTTGAGACAGATCCGGTAGGACAGGTGGCTCTCCAGCCCCCGCAGCCTGCCCTCGTCAAGGCGCTGGCTGGCCAACAGCAGATGGATGCCCAGCGACCGACCGAGCCTGCCGATCGCCACGAACAATTCGGCGAAGTCCGGGTGCTGCTGTAGCAGTTCGGAGAACTCGTCGACCACGATCAGCAGAGCCGGCAGCGCAGGTAGATCAGTCCGGCTCCGATACTCGGCGATGTTGGCCAGATTCCCAACTGCCCGCAGCAGCTCTTGGCGGCGCGTCATCTCCCCGGCCAGCGCGTCGGCCATCCGGCTCACCAGCGGCGCCTCCTGCGCCAGATTGGTGATCAACGCGCTGATGTGATTCACCTTGTTCAACCCGAGAAATGTTGCCCCGCCTTTGAAGTCGATGAGGACAAGGTTGAGCGCCTCGGGAGGATGTGTGGTGATCAGTCCCAACACCAACGTCCGCAGGAACTCCGACTTCCCTGAGCCGGTGGCCCCGACGCACAGCCCGTGCGGCCCCATGCCGTCATGTGCGGCTTCCTTCAGGTCGAGATACAGCGGCGTGCCGTCAGCACAGCGGCCTACCGGAACCCGAAGGAACCGCTGCGGATCCGATGACAGCCAGACACTGCGCGGATCGATGCGTCCCGGGTCTTCGATCCCGATCAACGCCGGCCAGGCGGAATCGTCAGCCGTGTCGGTGAAACGATGGCGCGCGAGCCTGCGGGCACATGTGACGGCCTGCTCGTGGGTCATCTGGTCCGGTTGCACAGCGGCGCCGTCGCAGAGCACTACACCGGAATCCAGCTCCAGATGCAGATCGGCTCCGCTCGTGTCGGGGCCGCCTGGACCCGCGGCGACCAACAGCGTGACACCGGCACCGGGAGCGGGCACACCGGCCGAGGCGGAGTCGACGATGACCACGGTGTGCACCGTGGGCGCCGCGGCCGGACCGCTTCCGCCGGTAATCACATGGTGGCCAAGCCATTTCAACCATTCCCAATGGGCGGCGGTGGACCCGTCGACGACGGCTGCGATGCGCAGGTACCGCGGGCTGTGTGCGGTCACCAGCTGACAGATCATGGCGCGTAGCAGGGCACGGACCGCGTCGGCGGCACCGCCGACGGTGACATGACTCAGCCCGCACAGCTTGAGCGTCACCGGCGCATCGGTCACCGTCGACCGACGCCGGATCAGTTGGACCAGAGCCGATACCGTGACCGGATCCGCATCTCGTCCCGAATCGGCAGCACCGGCCACCAAGCGCATGGACAGCGGACGCTCCCCCACGCCGATCCGCACCTCACCGAAGTCAGCGGCACCGGGGCGGCGCGTCCACATTCCCTCACTGCCGGCGAGGGCCCAGAGTCGTGCGGGCTCGGGATGTGCCGCGTGCAGGCTCGACCACTGTGCGCGGCCCGCTTCACCCGTCACGGCGTCGATACCATCGAGATAGCGCAGGTACTCGCAGCGGTCCCGGTGTATCTGCTGGGCCCGACCGTTGCCCTTCAAACTGTAGGCCGCTGTTCCGATCGCCGACATCGCCATCATGATCGGGAACATCGTGGCCGCCGGTCCGCGGGTGGCAACCGCCCCCGACGTGACATACACCGCGATCATGCCGACCACCGCCACCACGAGAACCAACGGCAGCAACCTGGTCAGAGGGCCGGCCGGGGTGTGGAGCGGCAACGCGGGTGGCGCGTCGATCACCATCTCCGCGGTCGAAGGCTCCACCGCCGGGAGCCCGCGGGCGGTGTGCGTTGTGTGGCTGGTTCCCATCGACATTTGGACGCACGCCGGACCCTTCGGGTTCCCTTTTCTGACCGAAATTTTGGTGCACAGTGACCCCGGCCCGGTCGGTTAGCGTGACATGTGTCGGTGTCAACCGGGGGGGGTGATGCGATGCCGGATTCCTTGCGCCATGTGTCGGTTCACTGCGGGCCGCCGCCCGGAGTCGAGCGGGGCGCCACAATGGATTTGGCACTGCCCGCCGCCATGACCGTGGGCGAACTGTTGCCCTGGATCGTCGACATGCTCGGCGCCGGGGACGGCACACCACGGCACTGGCAGCTGGCACGGCTCGGCGGTGATGACCTCGACGCGTCAGCCACGCTGGTACAGAACGATATTCATGACGGCGACCTCCTGATCCTCACCGGATCTCACGATCAGCCCGCGTTCGAGCGGCCGCTGATGTCCATACTGACCGCGGGCTCGGACGATGAAGCCGTGCCTGCCGGGCTGCGGGTCGCTGCCTGTCTGTGGGCCTGTGCGCTGGGTCTCGTGGCCGTGGCGTGGGCTGGGATCGGCAGCCTCGGATGGAACCGCATCGCGGTCGCCGCGGCGGTGGCCATCACCATGGCCGGTATCACGGTGTCCGCACCGCGTGTGGGACTGAGCCCGACCGTGATCGCGACACTCAACGTTGTCGCCGTGGCATGCGCGGGGGTGCTCGGCTTCCTCGTGGTTCCGGCCGGGCCTGCGTCGGCGAACTTCTTCCTGGCTGCCATCGCGGCGGCGTCATCGGGCACACTGTTGATCTGGGCGTCCGACTGCGGCAGAGAGATCTTGCTCGCGGTCGTGACCGTGGCCGTGGTGCTCGCCACGGCGACCGGGGTGTCGGCGCTGTGGCCGGTGCCCACCCCCGCGTTGGGCGCGATGGTGAGCGCCCTCGGGCTGGGACTGCTGCCGCTGACCCCGCGGTTGTCCATCGCGCTGGCAGGCCTGACCCCTGCGGTGCCGGGATATCCCGACACCGAGGAAGACGCGTTGGGCAGCAGCAGATTCGACGACGATCCGCGAGCGTTGCTCGGGTTTCAGAACCTGGTGGGCCTGGTCGCCGGATGCGCGGCCGCGAGCGCGCTGGGAACCACGATCGTGTGCCTGTCCAGTGTTCGTCAGGTCAGCGCCACCGAGGTCGCGTTTGTCGCCGCTGTTGGTGTGGCACTGCTGTTTCGCTCACGCACCTATGCCTGCGGCCGCTGCCTCGCGGTGACAATGATCTGCGGAACAGTTTCTCTCACGGCAACTTTTGCGCTCACGGTGGCATGGGCTCCCGCGCACGGCAGTTGGATCGGCGTACTCGCCGTGGGCGCCGGAATCGCCGCGATCTGGCCGGCTACCGTCCGAGGACCCGTGGCGGCTCGGCTCGCCGACGTCATCGAATACGGCGCGCTGGCCGCAGTGGTGCCCCTGGCATGTTGGCTCATCGGCGCATTTGATCTCTTGGACGGTCTGGGGTTGCGGTGAACCACCCAGCGCGATTGGCTGCGGCGCTGATCACCGGGCTTCCGCTGCTGGCCGGCGGACCGGCCTCAGCGGTCGCGCCACCGACCGTCATTCCGCCCGCGGTGGATTCCACCTTGCTGCCTCGGCCGGCGCCGCCGGCACCGGTCGAGCCCACAGAACAACGCCAACCCTGCTACCAATCGGCAACCGAGGCCTCGGGCGCCGAGGGTGGCCCGCTGAAACTGGACGCGGTCTGGGCGCTCACCCGCGGAGCTGGCCAGAAGATCGCGGTGATCGACACCGGGGTGGCCCGGCACCGACTGTTGCCGCGCCTGATCGGCGGTGGTGACTACGTGTCCGGGAGTGACGGGACGGCAGACTGCGATGGGCACGGCACGATCGTCGCCGGAATCGCCGCCGGCACACCGAGCGCCGGATTCAGCGGGGTTGCGCCCGATGCCACCGTCCTGGCCATCCGGCAGTCCAGCAACAAGTTCGCCGCTGACGGCGCGGCGCGCGGGGTCGGGGACGTCGACACCCTCGCCATGGCCGTCCGCACCGCCGCCGACCTCGGCGCCACGGTCATCAACATCTCGTCTCCTGCCTGCGTGCCGGCCGCCGCCGCACCCGATGACGGCACCCTCGGCGCCGCACTGAGCTACGCCGTCGACGTGCGCAACGTCGTGGTGGTCACCGCGGCAGGCAACGTGGGCGCAGGCTGCACCCAGCAGGACGGTCCGGTCGGACAGTTCGGCGAACCCGACTGGAACAGCGTGCGCTCGGTGTCCAGCCCGGCCTGGTACGACGATCTGGTGCTGGCCGTCGGATCTGTCGGATCCGACGGCACCGCATCGGCTTTCAGCTTGGCAGGCCCGTGGGTGGATGTGGCTGCTCCCGGCGAGAACCTGGTGTCGCTGCATCCCGACGGCGAGCGGTTGATCGACACGGTCGGACGGGATGCCCCGATATCGGGAACCAGTTATGCCGCGCCGGTGGTCGCGGGCATCGCCGCACTCGTGCGGTCCCGCTTCCCGCAATTGAGTGCGCGAGAGGTGATGCGTCTGATCGAAGACACCGCGCACACCCCCGCCGACGATTGGAATCCTTACGTCGGCCACGGTGTGGTCGACGCCCTGGCCGCGGTCAGCGGCAGCACTTCGCCGCCGGCCTCCACGCCGACCAATCCGGCATCGGTAGCACCCACGATGCACCCGCCGACCGATTCCGCGCCCCGGCGTGTCGCCTTCGGTGGCGCCGCAGTGTGTGTCGCTTTGACGGTGCTGACCGCGGTAACGCTGGCAGCCAAGCGATTACGCCGGCGCGGCTGCGGTGGCGGGGAATACGTCCCGCACAATTGAGGCCGCGTCCGGGTTGAATTCGGGACCGCGCGGCAGCATGGCCAGCATGGGCCACGGTGCGGGGACGACGCTGGTTCCCAGGCCGGCGCGTTCGGCAGTCTGCACGTCGCGGATCCCGTACAGCACACCGAGATCGCCCAGCAGATACAGCGGTCCACCTACGGTCGCGCCGCGGACCACACCGCCGGCCTGGAGCAGAACGCTGCGGCCGACCGGGATGTGCACCCGGTCGATGTTCGGCCCGGCGCCGTCTGCCTGGGCCAGCGCAATACCGGCGGCGGCATATGAATCAGACACCACCACAGTGGTGTTCGTGCCAGTTCCGGCCTGTCTCGGGTCCCAGCGGGCGCACACCGCGGCCCGCCCACGAGGCAGGACCCGCTCCGGGAACCGGGCCACCGCGAGGCTGCCGGCGACCGGTACGTCGGCCACCACATCGGCGGGGATGACGGGCGGTTCGTCATCGGACTGCGTCACGCTGAAGCGGATGACATCGGCCGCCACCCTGTCGATGCGTTGCAGCCCGTCGGCCAGTACCACATAGAACTCGGTGGGGCCGGCACGCACCACGCGGACCACGGTGCCCACGGGGAGCCCTCCCAATACGGCCGGTCCTCGAGCGCCCACGCCCGCGATCAACGGTGCCTGCAGGGCGGGAGCCTCGGGCACAGAGTCCAACAGGGCTTGCGAAACCCGTTGGACCGGGACACCTTCCAGGTGTAGCGCGCGAACGACGGCGATGTCGCGAAGGTCGACCCGGGCCCGCCACCCGTCGACCAGCAGATAGGTCGGGGCTCCCACGGCGCGTGCCGCCACCAGCAGCCCCTGGCCCGCGCGCAACGGCGAGGTCTCACGATCCGATCGGCCCGCCAGCAGCACGGTCTCGGCAGGCTCGGCGAGATCACATATCTCCCAGCCGGACTCGTCGAGGCCGAGCGGTCGACCGATCTGCTCGGGAGCCCCCGGGATGCCGACCAGCGGCCCGCGCCGTAACTTCGCAATCACCGCCTCGTCGACCACAACCGGTTTGGCCGGAGTTCCGACGATGAGCCGGGCCGAGACGAGGTTGGCCACCGGATGCGCTGTGTCGTCGATGCGTACGTAGAGCGCGCCGGTGTCGCGCGCCATCAGGATCGGCGCATCGCCGGGCGGCGAACCCGGCCGTACCAACGTGAACACCGCACACGCCCCGACCGCGACAGCCGCCAGCACACACCCCGCGCCGTATGCGACAGCTTGTGCGCGCAACGGATCGTCGAGCATGCGGGCATCGCCGCGAACCAGCGCGTGAGCCATGCGCCGCAACAGGAATCGATGCCCGCTGAGCTGTAAACGAGTGGCCGGTCGCCGTGCCATATGTCCCCCGTGGGCAACCCTAACCCGACCGGGGACAGCCTGATGACACAGAATCGCGCAGCGCGCTAGTCCGCACGCCGACGTTGCCGATAGGCCGCGACGTGCTGGCGGTTGCCGCAGTTGCCGGTGTCGCAGAATATGCGGGAACGGTTGCGTGACAGATCGGTCAGCACGGCCTCACAGTCCGGTGCGGCGCAGATCTTGAGACGGCGCAGTTCTCCGCCGCGGATCAGATCGGCGAACGCCATCGCCATCTCGGCACCCATCCGCTGCGCCAGCGGGTCGTCGACCGAGGCGAGATGCAGGTGCCACTCGGGCATCTCCCGGTGTCTGGTCAGCCAGGGCGCCGCCTTGGTGTCGCTCAGGAGGGCATTGACCCGGTGCACCGTCTGCTCCTCGTCCCCGGCCACCGCCCAGATCTCCCCGATGCGGCCGCGTAGGTCGCGCACGGCCTCCAGCTCGGCGTCGTCGCGGTCCCGCCGTCCGGTCCAGCCGAACTCATCCAGGTAGGCGTTCAAGGCCGCCTGGTCGGCCAGTTGTTCGCCTTCTACCCGATCGGTGTTGACCAACACCATCGCGGCCCGGATGGTGAGCTCCGTGTCATAGGTAAAAAGCATTTGACTCATGACCTCCTGCCCCAGTAGCGTCCACCTCAATGTCACTACCATAGTTGCTTTTACTAATGACATGCGCCAGGGGAGGTGCACCGATGACTGCCGAAGCCCAGCTCACCCGCGCGACCGCCGACAACCACTTCCGGCTCGGCCTACTGTTCGCCGTCAGCTCCGCGCTCGCGTTCGGCTCCTCGGGCCCCTTCGCGAAAGCCCTGATGGAATCCGGCTGGAGCCCTACCGCGGCGGTCACGGCCCGACTCGCCGGCGGCGCGGTCATGATGGCCGTCTTCGCCGGCATCGTCCGGCCCGGCTGGATCCACGAGGTGCTCGCCCACGCCAAGACCGTCATCGGCTACGGCCTGATCCCGATTGCCGGCGCGCAGCTGTGCTACTACAACGCCGTCGCACATCTGTCCGTCGGTGTGGCCCTGCTGCTGGAGTACACCGCACCCATCCTCGTCGTCGGCTGGATCTGGGCCACTACCCGTCACCGCCCCAGTGCCATGACCTTCGGCGGCGTGGCGGTCGCGATCGCAGGCATCGTCCTGGTGCTCGACGTGTTCAGCGGCGCCGAGATCAACGTCACCGGCGTGGCCTGGGGTCTGGCCGCCGCGGTGTGCGCCGCCTGCTACTTCATGATGTCCAACCAGGCCGGCGCCGACGGCGACGGATTCAGCCCGATCAGCCTGGCCGCCGGCGGCCTGATCATCGGCACCGCGGCCGTGGCGTTCCTCGGCGTCGCCGGCGTGATGCCGCTGACATTCACCACCAACCCCGTCACCCTGGCCGGCCACACCACGGCATGGCTCGTGCCGGTGATCGCCCTGGGCCTGATCCCCACCGCCCTGGCCTACACCCTGGGCATCGTCGGGATCGCCAGGCTCCAGCCGCGCTTCGCCTCCCTGGTCGGGCTGTCCGAAGTGCTGTTCGCGGTCCTGATCGCGTGGATCATGCTCGGCGAGGCCATGTCGGTGAGCCAGGCGATCGGCGGGGCGGTGGTGCTGGCGGGTCTGGCTGTGGCCCGCCAGGGCGACCGCAGCGAGCAGGCGAACCCGGAGGCGGACGCCGCCACCCAGGTCGAGCTCGCGACCTGGCCCGATCTGGCCCTGCAGGAGACGACGGACCAGGCAAACGATTAGCCGCGGCTAACGATTTTGTGTGAATATGTCCCCCGTGAGTCTCCTCCGGAAGTCGGCCCGGGTGGCCGCGATCGTCTCAACCCTGGTCAGCGCAGCTTTCCCGCTGGCGCTCGCCGCGCCGGCCGCGGCGGCACCCTGCTCGGACGTCGAGGTCATCTTCGCCCGCGGCACCAACGACGCCCCCGGACTCGGCCGCCCAGGTCAAGCCTTCGCCGACGGGCTGAGCTCGCGGCTGGGAGGCCGCACCGTCAGCACCTATGCGGTGAACTACCCGGCCAGCTACGACTTCCTGGCCGCCGCCGACGGCGCCAACGACGCCGCCAATCGCATTGCCACGCTGGCGTCGTCCTGTCCCTCCACCCGAGTCGTTCTCGGTGGTTACTCACAGGGCGCCGCGGTCGTGGACATGCTGGCCGGCATCCCGCCGCTCGGCAACAAGGTCGGCGAGATCGGCTCAGCCCCGCCGCTCGCCGGCGACCTGGTGCCCCAGGTCGCCGCCGTGGCCGTGTTCGGCAACCCGTCGGCGAAGTTCGGCCTCCCGATCACTTCGTCGGTGTTCGGCGGCAAGGCGATCGATCTGTGCAAGGACGGCGATCCGATCTGTTCCCGCGGCCGGAACCCATTCGCACACAGCGACTACGTGACCTCCGGCATGGCGGATCAGGCCGCAAACTTCGTCGCGGGAATCGTCTAGTCCCGGGAGACGTTAGGATTCGGTGTGGCCATTGATCTTGTTCGTCGCTGCACCGTGCTCCTGGCGGCCGGGCTGACCGCCGCCGCCGCGTTCGTCGCACCGGTCGTGGTGCCCGCCATGTCGCCGGCGCTGCCGACGGCCTCGGCAGCCTGCCCCGACATCGAGGTGGTCTTCGCCCGCGGCACCAATGACACCCCCGGCCTGGGCCGGATCGGCAATGCGTTCGTCAGTTCGCTGCGCAACAAGGTCGGCGGCCGTTCCGTCGGCGCGTACGCGGTGAACTATCCCGCCAGCTTCGACTTCCTGGCCGCGGCAGGCGGCGCCAACGATGCCTCCGGCCACATCCAGTGGATGGTGGACAACTGCCCCGCCACCCGCCTGGTGCTCGGTGGCTACTCCCAGGGCGCGGCCGTGATCGATGTGATCGCCGCCGTCCCCTTCCCGGCCGTCGGCTTCACCGCACCACTGCCGCCGAACGTCCCCGAACACGTCGCCGCCGTCGCGGTCTTCGGCAACCCGTCGGCCAAGCTCGGCCTGCCGATGACCGCCAGCCCGGTATACGGGTCTCGGGCGATCGACCTGTGCAACCCCGGCGACCCGATCTGCGGCGACGGCGAAAGCGTCTCGGCACACCGGGCGTACGAAGGTCCGGCCAACGATGCCGCGAACTTCGTGGCAGGCCTGTTGTAGTCGGCGTCCGCTACGATCGCTGAGGTGGTCGAACATTCCACCCAATACCACGCCGCCCGACCGATTCGGCGCTGGATCGGTCTGGCCGCGATCATCGCGGCAGCGGTAGCCCTTCTGCCGGTCATCTCTGCCGGCCATACCGGTTCGGTAGCGGTGGCAAACGCCGCCCCATGCCCCCCGGTCGAGGTGGTGTTCGCCCGCGGTCGTACCGAACCCGCCGGCGTCGGCACCCTCGGGAACGCGTTCGTGAGTGCGCTGCGGGCCAAGACCAACAAGAACATCGGCGTCTACGCCGTCCGATACCCGGCGGACAACGAAGTCGACATCGGGGCCAACGACATGAGCGGCCACATCCAGTACATGATGAACACCTGCCCGGACACCCGGTTGGTGGTCGGCGGGTACTCGCTGGGTGCGGCCGTCGCCGACGTGGTGCTGGCCGTGCCGTTCACGGGCTTCGGTTTCAAGACTCCGCTCGCCGCAGGCGCCGACGGCCACATCGCCGCGGTCGCCCTGTTCGGCAATGGCGCCGCGTGGGTCGGTCCCATCACCCGCTTCAGCCCGGTCTACGCCGACCGGACCATCGAGTTATGCCATGGTGCCGATCCCATCTGCAATCCGGCCGATCCCGACACGTGGAAGAACAACTGGCCCGATCACCTGGCCGGCGCCTACATCGACGGCGGGATGGTCAACCAGGCCGCGGATTTCGTGGCCGGGCGCCTCTGACACGTACCCACTTCGTCGCTGGATCGTTGCCGAACCGGCACCCATTCTCGACGGCACCGTAAATACCATCTAACCCGTGATCGGCCGCCGCATGTCGGCCGCAGTGATCACCGCTTTGACTACCGTTGTGGCACCAATAGCGGTGGCGCCCAGCATGATCGGCGCTGCAAATGCCGCCACGTGTCCTCCGGCGGAGGTGGTGTTCGCCCGCGGCCGCATGGAGCCCCCAGGCCCCGGACAAGTCGGTGCCTCGTTCGTCAACGCGCTGCGCACGCTGCGCGGGCCGAACATCGCCCTCTATCCGGTGAAATACCCGGCCGACACCCAGGTCGACGTGGGCGCCAATGACATGAGCCGCCACGTGCAGTGGATGATGCGCAACTGCCCGAGAACCCGGCTCATACTGGGCGGCTACTCGCTCGGAGCGGCTGCCACCGACCTTGTTCTGGCCATGCCGATACGGGCGTTCACCTTCACCAGTCCGCTGCCCGCCGGCGCCGAACGTCACGTGGCGGCAGTGGCACTGTTCGGTAACGGTGCCAACTGGGCCGCGCCGATCACGCTGTTGAATCCGGCCTACCGCAACCGCACGATCGACCTGTGCCACTCCGATGATCCGATCTGCAACCCGAGCAGCCCGTACAACTGGCGGGCCGGCTGGCAGGATCACCTGGCGCCCGGCTACATCCGGTCCGGAATGGTGGCCCAGGCGGCCAGATTCGTCTCCGCGCGCCTCTGAGGGCTGTGGATAACTTGCGGCCTGGCGTTCCGAATTGTCAGGGGACCCGCCGATGCTTGGCCCATGAACCAACCATTCCTCGGCGGGTTTCCCGGGCGTCAGCCCAGTCCGTTCCTGGGTAGCGACGCGCTAGGTTCCGGCGTGCTCACTGTGCACCAACTACGCAAGAATTATCGTGCCGTGTACCGCAACGTGTATCTGGCCAAGGACGTAGCCCTCTCACCACTGCTTCGGGCACAGGCGGCGTGGCTGTTCACCGGGCCCGATGCGGTCTTGAGCGGGATTTCAGCCGCGGCCGTGTACGGAACCCAGTGGCTGAACGTCAACGCCCCGGCCGAGGTCGTGCGAGCCAACTGCCACGCGCCGGACGGGCTCCGCGTTCGATCGTATGCCCTTGCACCAGAACACATCCGCGAGGTCGACGGGATGCGGGTCACTACTGTTGCCCGGACTGCTTTCGATCTTGGTCGCCTGTTGCCGAACACCGAAGCAGTGCCCGTGTTGGATGCGCTGATGAACAAGACCAAGATCGACCCTGACGCGATATGGCGTTTGGTCGAGGAAAATCCAGGGATTCGAGGCATTGACCGCCTTCGAATGTCGCTGGCACAGGCCGACGGCGGAGCCGAATCCCCGTTCGAGACGCAGACTCGACTCTTGCTCCGAAACACCGCCGTGCCGGGACTCGAGACTCAGATCCCGTTCTACGACGAGTGGGGTCTGGTGTGTACCCGAGCGACGATGGGCTGGCGCCGATGGAAAGTGGCGGTCGAGTGCGACGACGAACGGGATTCCACGGAGCATCGAACGTGGGTGCATTCGCACACTGCCGACCTCGAATCGCGCGGCTGGGTCGTGGTGTGGGTGACCAAGGCGATGATCTCCGGCAGGCGCAGCATCGTGCGGCGAGTGCAGCAGAAACTGTGGGCCGCACGGCGCGCGCAGTACGGCTGAAGGTCCGTCCGCCGCCACTGTGACGAACCTGCAGCCTGTTGCGCCAGAACTGCGGAATTGCCGCAGAATCTTGCAGTTTCGCCACAGTGTTCCGGAGCGACATATGCCGGGGGCGGCCGCGGCTGCACAGAAAGTCAGAGCGTACGCAGGTCCCTGGTGACGACGTTCCTGGCGGCCATTTCGTCATCGGGCGGATAATCGACCCGCACCAGGGTGAGCCCACGGGCGGGGGCCGCGGCGAAATCACTGGACCGACTCGTCTCGGTGAGCAGCCCGGCGGTCCACTCAGGTGGCCGCCTGCCCTCCCCGACTGCCAGCAGCGCACCGACCAACGAGCGAACCATGTTCCAGCAGAACGCATCCGCAGTGACATACGCCGTCACGTAGAACCCGTCTCGCAGCCAATCCAGCCGCTGCAGGTCACGGATCGTGGTTGCCCCTGGCCGATGGCGACAGAACGCCGCAAAATCGTTGAGCCCGACCAACTCCCGCGACGCGGCTGCCATCGCATCAAGGTCGAGAGGCTTTGACCACGGTGTGACGAACCGCGCTTCGGCCGGCTCCACGCCGTAAGGCGCGAGACTCAGCCGGTAGGTGTAGTGGCGGCGCAATGCCGAGAACCTGGCGTCGAAACCCGCAGGAGCCCGCACGATGTCGCGGATCCGGACATCGGTCGGCAGCAATCGCGCCAAACGCCGCACCAGCGGTGTGAATTCAGCGTCGCCCGGGCGGGTGGTTCGGGGGTACGCGTGGGCGAGCGCATCGACAGGGATGTCGACGTGTGCCACCTGGCCGGTGGCGTGTACCCCGGTATCGGTACGTCCCGCGGTGCGCGTCACCACGGGCGTACGGAACACCGTCGAAAGGCCTTCGTCGATCACCCCGGCGACGGTGCGCTGACCGGCCTGCACCGCCCAGCCGGCGAAATCGGTGCCGTCGTAGGCAACGTCGAGCCGCAGGCGGACTAATGCGACATGCCCGCCACCGGAATCGATGGCGGGCATGTCGTTCGATGCCTGACTAGGACTTGGCTTCATCCTCAGAAGCTGCCTCGTCGGCCGGAGCCTCTTCGGCAGCGGCCTCTTCGGCCTCGTCAGCCTTGGGAGCCTCGGCGGCCTTGGCCTGCGCGGCGGCGGCGCGACGAGCGCGGTCCGCCTCGGAGGTCACGGTCTTCTCCCGCACCAGCTCGATGACCGCCATAGGAGCGTTGTCGCCCTTACGGTTCTCGACCTTGATGATGCGGGTGTAGCCGCCCTCGCGATCGGCGAAGAAGGGGCCGATCTCGGCGAACAGGACGTGCACGACGTCCTTGTCGCGGATCTTCTTCATCACCTCGCGCCGGTTGTGCAGCTCACCCTTCTTGGCATGAGTGATCAGCTTCTCGGCGTACGGACGCAGCGCCCGGGCCTTAGGCTCGGTCGTCTTGATACGACCGTGCTCGAACAGCGAGGTGGCCAGGTTGGCCAGGATCGCCTTCTGGTGTGAGGACGACCCGCCGAGGCGAGCACCCTTGGTGGGCTTGGGCATTGCGACTATCTCCTAAATGGGGCCGGCCCCCGTATCAGGTAGGACCGGGACGAATGTTCTTCTGTGGAGCTGGTTTAGAGCTGTTCGGTCTCGGCGTAGTCCTGGGTGTCATCCAGGTCGTAGCCGGCGTCGCTGGTCCAGGTGCCGGTTGCGGCGTCGTAGCCGGCGACCTCCGACGGATCGAACGTGGCCGGGCTGTCCTTGAGCGAGAGACCCAGCTGGTGCAGCTTGATCTTCACCTCGTCGATGGACTTCTGGCCGAAGTTGCGGATGTCCAGCAGGTCGGACTCCGTGCGGGCGACGAGCTCGCCCACCGTGTGCACACCCTCGCGCTTGAGGCAGTTGTACGAACGGACGGTCAGGTCCAGGTCGTCGATCGGCAGCGCGAAGCTGGCGATGTGATCTGCCTCGGCCGGCGACGGTCCGATCTCGATGCCCTCGGCCTCGACGTTGAGTTCCCGTGCCAGACCGAACAGTTCGACCAAGGTCTTGCCGGCCGACGCCAGGGCGTCACGCGGGCTGATCGAGTTCTTGGTCTCGACATCGAGGATCAGCTTGTCGAAGTCGGTGCGCTGCTCGACGCGGGTGGCCTCGACCTTGTAGGTCACCTTCAGCACCGGGCTGTAGATGGAATCGACCGGGATACGGCCGATCTCGGCACCCGAGGCCTTGTTCTGCACGGCCGGGACATAGCCGCGACCGCGCTCGACGACGAGCTCGACCTCCAGCTTGCCCTTGTCGTTGAGGGTGGCGATGTGCATGTCCGGGTTGTGCACCGTCACACCGGCCGGGGGCACGATGTCACCGGCGGTGACCGCACCCGGGCCCTGCTTGCGCAGGTACATGGTGACCGGCTCGTCCTCTTCGGAGGACACGACCAGGCCCTTGAGGTTCAGGATGATGTCGGTGACGTCTTCCTTCACCCCGGGGACGGTGGTGAACTCGTGCAGCACACCGTCGATGCGGATGCTCGTGACCGCTGCGCCCGGGATGGACGACAGCAGCGTGCGCCGCAGCGAGTTACCCAGCGTGTAACCGAAACCGGGCTCCAACGGCTCGATGACGAACTTGGAGCGGTTGTCGGCGAGGGTTTCCTCGGACAGTGTGGGTCGCTGAGAGATCAGCATGGTGTTTCACTTCCTTTCGACGCCCGCTATATGACGTCTCTTGGGGGTTCTCGGGGGCGGAGCCCCCGAGGGTGTCATTACTTCGAGTAGAACTCGACGATGAGCTGTTCGGCCAGCGGCACCTGGATCTGGGCGCGCTCGGGCAGCTGGTGGACCAGGATGCGCTGACGCTCCCCGACGACCTGCAGCCACGACGGAACCGGGCGCTCACCAGCGGTCTGCCGAGCAACCTCGAACGGCAGGGTGTTGAGCGACTTCTCCTTGATGTCGATGATGTCGTACTGCGACACCCGGTAGCTCGGGATGTTCACCTTGACACCGTTGACGGTGAAGTGGCCGTGGCTGACCAGCTGACGGGCCATCCGCCGGGTCCGGGCCAGGCCCGCACGGTAGATGACGTTGTCCAGGCGGCTCTCCAGGATCTGCAGCAGGTTCTCACCGGTCTTACCCGACTGGCGGTTGGCCTCTTCGTAGTACTTGCGGAACTGCTTCTCCAGCACGCCGTAGGTGAAGCGAGCCTTCTGCTTCTCCTGCAGCTGGGTGCGGTATTCGCTCTCCTTGATCCGCGCACGGCCGTGCTGGCCGGGCGGGTAGGGGCGCTTCTCGAACGACTGATCGCCGCCGACCAGGTCGACGCCGAGACGACGCGACTTGCGGGTGGCGGGTCCGGTATAACGTGCCATTTTCTAGATCCTCCCTAGACCCGGCGCCGCTTGGGCGGACGGCAGCCGTTGTGCGGCTGCGGAGTGACGTCGGAAATCGCGCCCACCTCGAGGCCTGCGGCCTGCAGCGAGCGGATGGCGGTCTCGCGGCCCGAACCCGGACCCTTCACGAACACGTCGACCTTCTTCACGCCGTGCTCCTGCGCCTTGCGGGCAGCGTTCTCGGCGGCCAGCTGTGCGGCGAACGGGGTCGACTTGCGCGAACCCTTGAAGCCGACGTGACCCGACGACGCCCAGGCGATGACGTTGCCCTGGGGATCGGTGATCGAGACGATCGTGTTGTTGAACGTGCTCTTGATGTGAGCGGCGCCGTGCGGGACGTTCTTCTTTTCCCGGCGACGGGTGGTCTTGCCGCGCTTGGCGCCCGCGGCCTTCTTCGGTGGTGCCATCGGGGTTACCTAGCCTTCTTCTTGCCGGCGATGGTGCGCTTCGGGCCCTTGCGGGTGCGCGCGTTGGTCTTGGTCCGCTGGCCGCGCACCGGCAGACCGCGGCGGTGCCGCAGGCCCTGGTAGCAGCCGATCTCGATCTTGCGGCGAATGTCGGCCTGCACTTCGCGGCGCAGGTCACCCTCAACCTTGAGGTTGCCTTCGATGTAATCGCGCAAGATGGTCACCTGATCGTCGGTCAGGTCCTTGGTGCGCATGTTCTTGTCGATGCCCGTCGCGGCGAGAATCTCGTTCGAACGGGTACGGCCGACGCCGTAGATGTAGGTCAGCGCGATCTCCATGCGCTTGTCGCGCGGAAGATCAACGCCCACGAGGCGTGCCATGTGGCGGTTTCCTTTTCTCTGCGGAGGTCTGGTCCCAGCCCGTTCCCTCCAGCCCCTAAGGGCTCTGCAGGGGTCCGGCCTCCGTGCCGGACGTGGATGAAGTGCTCATCGCGATTGAACGGCCTATCCGTTCAGTGGTGCTGGGAGTTCATCATTCAGTTGTGTTGCGATCGGTCAGCGCTCGGCTGACAGATCAGCCCTGCCGCTGCTTGTGGCGGGGATCGCTGCAGATCACCATGACCCGCCCATGCCGGCGGATCACCCTGCACTTATCGCAGATGGGCTTGACGCTCGGGTTCACCTTCACGGCTGTTTCGATCCTTCTGGCTTGTTGGTGTCGCGCAGGCGCGCACGTCACCGTTTCTCGTCGTTACTGGTCGGGCTTCTATCGGGTCACTTGTACCGGTACACGATGCGGCCCCGGGACAGGTCGTATGGAGAGAGCTCCACCACTACCCGGTCCTCGGGCAGGATGCGGATGTAGTGCTGCCGCATCTTGCCGCTGATGTGGGCCAAGACCTTGTGTCCGTTCTCCAGCTCAATGCGGAACATCGCATTGGGCAGAGGTTCGACCACGCGACCCTCGACCTCGATGGCACCGTCTTTCTTGGCCATACTTTTCGGCGATCCTTGCTTTCGTTTCGTAGCTTCATCAGTCACAATGCAGCCCGTCGTGCTGCGGAAACCGACCAACTTCAAAACGTGAGCCGGATCGAGGCGGACTTGCAGAAACTCAGCAGTTCCAAGACGGGGCACGCAAAAAGTCGGCGCGATAGCCGCACCGTTGGTCCACAATACCCGTTCATCGGGCTGTACCAAAATCACGGCTGATCAGCTCTGGCCTGCCAGATCCGGGCCGAAGATTGGTGCGCGGCGCGGCCGCGAACCAGGCGAGAATAGTACGAACTGATCCGCACCCGCCGAACGGAGACCGCGAGCACGTGATGGTTGTGTATCTGGCCGCGTTCGTCGTCGGCGGCATCGCTGTACTGGCGGCCCTACTGCTCGCCGACGTCGGACACGGCGACGGAATGCCGTTCCTGAGCCTGACCGGACTGTCGGTCGCCCTGCTCGGCGCCGGCACCGGAGGCCTGATCGGCACCTGGCTGGGGTTGGGCTCCGTCTGGTCGGCAGCTCTGGCCGCGGCCTGCGCCGTGGTGCTGGTGTTCATTCTCAATGGTCTGCTGTTGCCCTACCTGCGCCGCCAGCAGTCCAACTCCCATCGCGGTCGATCTTCTTATGTCGGCCTGCTCGGCACGGTCACCCTCGAGGTTCCGCCGGGCGGCTGGGGCGAGGTGTCCTTCGTCGACGCCGACGGCAACCGGGTGTTCTCCCGGGCCAAGAGCGACGAGCCGGCGACGCTGCCCAAGGCCGCCCGCGTCTACATCGCCGACATCGATCCCGACTTCGTCCATGTCGTCGCAGTTCCAGAGACCTGAGCTGTTCCCGAGCACTGACCCACCGAGAAAGGCACAACCGTGTCCCTGCTGCTCATCGTCGTCCTCGCCGCCATCGCCGCGATCCTGATCCTGGTGGTGTTGCCGTTGATCTACGTCAAGAACTACATCAAGGTGCCGCCCAACGAGGTGGCCGTGTTCACCGGGCGCGGCACACCCAAGGTGGTCCGCGGCGGTGCCCGGTTCCGGATGCCCGGTATCGAACGCGTCGACATCATGAGCCTGGAACCGTTCAACGTCAGCATCAACCTGCAGAACGCGCTGTCCAACAACGGCGTGCCGGTCAACGTCGAAGCCGTCGGCCTGGTCCGCATCGGCTCGGCAGACGAGGCCGTGCAGACCGCGGTGCAGCGCTTCCTGACCTCCGACCTCAACGAGCTGCAGCGTCAGATCAACGAGATCCTGGCCGGTTCACTGCGCGGCATCACCGCGACCATGACCGTCGAAGACCTCAACTCCAACCGCGACAGCCTGGCCCGCAGCGTGGTCGAGGAGGCCGGCGGTGACCTGGCCCGCATCGGCATGGAGGTCGACGTCCTCAAGATCGCCGGCATCTCCGACGCCAACGACTACCTGAAGTCCCTCGGCCAGCGCCGCATCGCCGAGGTCAAGCGGGATGCCACCGTCGGCACCGCCGAAGCCGAGCGCGACGCCCAGATCCAGTCGGCCAAGGCCCGCCAGGAAGGGTCGATCGCGCAGGCCGAGGCCGACACCGCGATCGCCACCGCCAACCAGAAGCGCGACGTCGAGCTGGCCCGGCTGCGCGCGCAGACCGAGGCCGAGAACGCCCAGGCCGACCAGGCCGGACCGCTGGCCAACGCCCGCGCCCAGAAGGACGTCGGCATCGCCACCGAACAGGCCGAGGCCGCCCGGGTGCAGGCACGCATCGAAGTGGAGCAGCGCCGCGCCGAGCAGGCGCAGGCCGCGCTGCAGGCCGACGTGATCGCGCCGGCGGAGGCGAAACGGCAGGCCGACATCGCGATCGCCGAAGGCCAGCGTCAGTCCACGATCCTGGCCGCCGAGGCGGCTGCCGAGACCGAGCGGCGCAAGGGCCAGGCCGAGGCCGACGCCCGTAAAGCCGCCGCCGATGCGCTGCGGGTGGAGAAGCAGGCCGAGGCGGACAGCCTGCAGGCCAAGCTGGTCGCCGAGGCCGCCGGTAAGAAGGAGCTGGCCGACGCGCTGCGCGTCGAACAGCAGGCCGAGGCCGCCGGTATCGAGGCCAAGCTGCTGGCCGAGGCCAACGGTAAGAAGGAGATCGCCGCGGCACTCAACGGCTACTCGGCCGAGGCCGCGCGCCTGCTGATGCTGCCCGACGTGCTGGCCTCTGTGGTCAAGGCGACCGAGGCCGCGGCCGCCCCGCTGGCCGAGATCGACCGGCTGTCGATCATCGGCGGGGCAAACGACACCCAGGGCGCGGTCGGCGGCCTGCTGGGCATCAGCCCGCTGGCGGTGGCCAACATCTTGGAGTCGCTGAAGGCCTCCGGCATCGACGTGGCGTCCATGCTGCAGGGGTCCAATGCGAGCAACGGGGACAGCGCACACCCGAGCTGAGAAAACTGCTGGCGGCGGGGCGCATAATTACTAGCGATGACTGGCCCCGCCTCCCAGCCCCGTAAACCCGTAATCCTGACCGTCGACGACGATCCCGCGGTCTCGCGCGCCGTCGCCCGGGATCTGCGCCGCCACTACGGCGAGCGCTACCGGATCGTGCGTGCCGAATCCGGCCCGGACGCCCTGGAAACCCTCAACGAGTTGAAGCTGCGCGGCGACGTTGTCGCGGTGTTCGTCGCCGACTACCGGATGCCGCAGATGAGCGGCATCGAGTTCCTCGAATCCGCGATGGACCTCTACCCGATGGCCCGGCGCGTGCTGTTGACGGCGTACGCCGACACCACCGCGGCCATCGACGCCATCAACGTCGTCGACCTCGACCACTACCTGCTCAAGCCGTGGGATCCGCCCGAGGAGAAGCTCTATCCCGTCGTCGACGGCCTTCTGGAGGCCTGGCACGCCGTCGGCGACCGGGCCATCCCGCACACCAAGGTGATCGGGCACCAGTGGAGTTCGCGGTCCTGGGAGGTGCGCCAGTTCCTGGCCCGTAACCAGCACACGTTCCGGGCGTTCACCTCCGACGAATCCACGGGCCGTCAGCTTCTGGATGCCGCCGGATTGGACGGTCTGCAACTGCCGGTGGTGATCACCGAGGGGGGTGAGACCCTGGTCGAACCCAGTGACGGCGAGCTGGCCGACATGCTGGGGTTGTCGACCACCCCGTCGCTGACCATGTATGACCTCGCGGTGATCGGCGGCGGTCCGGCGGGTCTGGCCGCGGCGGTCTACGGCGCCTCGGAGGGGCTCAAGACTGTGCTGATCGAGGGCACCACCACAGGCGGGCAGGCCGGCCGCAGTTCCCGGATCGAGAACTACCTGGGCTTCCCGACCGGAGTGTCGGGCGCGGAACTGGCCACCTCGGCGCGCCGGCAGGCCGAGCGGTTCGGCGCCGAGGTGATCACCACTCGCGAGGCCGTCGCGCTCGACATCGCCGGCGCGGCTCGCACCATCACCTTCGCCGACGGCGAGACCATCGGTGCGCGCGCGGTGATCCTGGCCACCGGTGTCGAGTACCGCCAGCTCCCGGTGCCGGGCTGTTGGGCCGATCCCGACAACCCGAACAACTACGTGGGCCGGGGCGTGTACTACGGCGCCTCGGTGTCCGACGCGTCCGAATGCAAGGGCGAGGACGTCTACATCGTCGGCGGCGCCAACTCGGCCGGGCAGGCCGCGATGTTCATGTCGCGCGAGGCCAAGTCGGTGACGCTGCTGGTGCGCGGTCCGTCGTTGGAAGCCTCGATGTCGTACTACCTGATCCAGCAGATCGAACAGACGCCCAACATCTTCGTGCGCACCTGCACCGAGGTGGTCAGCGCCATCGGCGAAGACGATCATCTGGTGGGCTTGGAGCTGGTGAACCGGCAGACGGGCGAGCACGAGGAAGTCCCCGCGACACGCCTGTGCTGCTTCATCGGAGCGACCCCGCGCACCGAGTGGCTCGACGGCGTGGTGGCCCGCGACGACCACGGTTTCATCCTGGCCGGTCCGGATCTGCGCGACGTGTGCGGCTGGTCCCTGGAACGTCCACCGCATCACCTGGAAACAAGTGTGCCCGGTGTGTTTGTTGCAGGAGATGTGCGTGCCGAGTCCGCCAAGCGGGTGGCTGCCGCCGTCGGCGAAGGGTCGATGGCCGTGATGCTCGTGCACCGGTACCTGGCAGAAGCGTGAGGAGCAACTGAAGATGGGCGAGACGTGCCTGCGGGACGAACTGCGGACGCTGTTCCTGTTCGAGCATCTGTCCGACGCGCAACTCGACACGTTGTGCCAGGCCGGCAGCATCGAGCGATTCCCCGCCGGCCCGATCGTCACCGAAGGTGATCCGGCCACGTGCTTCTACGTGATGCTCGACGGCGAACTGGTGATGTCGAAGCGATCCGGCGGCGTCGACATCCAGACCAACCGCACTTCGATGCGCGGTGTGTACTTCGGTGCCTGGTCGGCCTACATCCCGGGTGAGGAGCACATCTACGAAGCGTCGGTGCGCCTGACCAAGCCGTCGCGGGTGTTCGTGCTGGACGCCAACGCGTTCGCCGGCTTCATGCAGTCCCAGTTCCCGATGGCCGTGCACCTGCTCGAAGGCCACAAGGTCGGCGGTCGGCGCCAGAGCCAGATCATCGGTCAGCGCGAGAAACTGCTGGCCCTCGGCAACATCACCGCGGGGCTGACCCATCAGCTCAACAATCCGGCGGCGGCCACCGCGCGCGCCGTGGCCGACCTGCGCGAGGGCGTCGGCAAGATGCGGCACAAGCTGGCGATGCTGGCCGACGGCAAGTTCACCCCGCAGGCCCTGCGGATGCTTGTGACGATCCAGGACGAGGTCGCCGAGCAGGTCGCCAAGAACAAGGGGTTGGAGCTGACCGCGCTGGAGACGTCCGACCGCGAGGACGAGATGGGCGACTGGCTCGAGGACCACGACATCGTGGGTGCTTGGGACTATGCCCCGACCTTCGTCGAAGCCGGCCTCGACATCGACTGGCTGGAACGCATCTCGGGCTCCGTCGACGACGCGCTCAAGGACGGGGAGGCCTCGGCGACACTGCAGGCGGCTCTCGGCTGGCTCAAGTACACGATCGACACCGAGCTTCGGATGAACGAGATCGCCGAGGCGAGCAAGCGGATCTCGGCGTTGCTGGCCGGCGCCAAGCAGTACTCGCAGATGGACCGCGGCGACTACCAGAGCGCCGATGTCCACGAGCTGCTGCGCAGCACGCTGATGATGTTCGGCGACAAGATCGGTAAGGACAAGCCGGTCAGCCTGTGCAAGGACCTCGACAAGTCCCTTCCCGAATTACATTGCTACCCAGGCGATCTCAACCAGGTGTGGACCAACATCATCGACAACGCCATCCAGGCGATGGGTGGCCACGGCAGGCTGACGCTGCGCACCAGCCGCGAGACCGACGAGATGATCCGGGTGGAGATCTGCGACGACGGGCCGGGCATCCCCGCCGAAAACATCAGCCGGATCTTCACACCGTTCTTCACCACCAAACCGTTCGGCCAGGGCACTGGCCTGGGCCTGGATCTGGCCTGGCGCATCGTGGTGGAGAAGCATCATGGGGACCTGCGGGTGCAGTCCAAGCCGGGCGACACCCGCTTCATCGTGCTGTTGCCGTTGCAGGCACCCGTGCCCGAGACGCAGGCCTCCGAGGCAGAAGCTCAAGCGTCGGAGTAGTCCGTCGGCGCCCGGGCAACGCCGCCAGCGCCCCCATTGTCACGCTTTGTCACGCTGGAGCGGCGGTCGACCTCGAACGCCACGCTGGAGTGACAATGGGGGCGGCCACACGGCACACGCCACACGGCCAAGGCACAGATCCAGAGTGATCGGTTCGGAATAGCCCCCGACCAGAGCCGAGTTGAGAGGTTCATGACCCAGACCACTGCGGACACCAAGCCCGATCTCGGCACATTCGGCGCGTTCGGCCATTACGCGCAGTTCCAGCGCCTGTCGGCCGAGCAACTGCGCGACATCGAGGCGCTGGGCTACGGCGCGATCTGGGCCGGCGGGTCGCCACCTGCCGAGCTGGAGTGGATCGATCCGATCCTGGCCGCCACCACCACGTTGCAGTTGGCCACCGGGATCGTGAACATCTGGAGTGCGGCCGCCGGCCCGGTCGCCGAATCGTTTCACCGCATCGAGGCCGCCTACCCGGGCCGGTTCCTGCTGGGCATCGGCGTCGGGCACCGTGAGGTCATCGGCGAGTACCGCAAACCTCTCGACGCACTCACCGATTACCTCGACAAGCTCGACGAGTACGGCGTGCCGACGAACCGTCGGGTCGTGGCCGCACTCGGCCCGAAAGTGCTGGGGCTGTCGGCGGCTCGTTCGGCAGGTGCGCACCCGTATCTGACCACGCCGGAGCACACCGCACAGGCCCGCGAGCTGGTCGGGCCGGACGCGTTCCTGGCTCCCGAACACAAGGCGGTGCTCAGCACCGATGTGGAAAAGGCCCGATCGATCGGCCGCAAGGCGCTCGACCCTTACCTCGGTCTGACCAACTACTGCAACAACTTCAAGCGCCTCGGCTTCACCGATGAGGACCTGGCCAAACCGGGCAGTGACCGGTTCATCGACGCCGTCGTCGCGCATGGCACGGTGGACGAGGTGGCCGCGCGGCTGCGGCAGCATCGCGACGCCGGCGCCGATCACGTGCCTGTACAAGTGTTGACCAGACCCGACAAACTGGTATCGGCACTGGCCGAGCTCGCCGGGCCGCTCGGCCTGGCCTAGCGACCAAAACACCGCGCACCCAACAGACAAGGACTCGTAGATGACCGAATCGCTTTCGCTCAAGCCGGATCTGGGCCGCTACGGGGTGTGGACGTTCGGGGCGGTGGAGCCTGATCAGGCCGCCGAAATCGAGGGACTGGGTTACGGCGCACTGTGGGTGGGCGGGTCCCCCGCGGCCGACCTCTCGTTCGCCGAACCCATCCTGGAGCGCACCGAAGGTCTTCAGCTGGCCACCGGCATCGTCAACATCTGGACGGCCGAGGCCGAGGCGGTGGCCGAATCGTTTCATCGCATCGAATCGGCGCACCCCTGCCGATTCCTGCTGGGCGTCGGGGTCGGGCATCCCGAGCACACCGACGAGTACCGCAAACCTTACGACGCATTGGTGGAATATCTCGACGCCCTGGACGCAGCCAAGGTGCCGACCAGCCGGCTGGTGATCGCCGCACTGGGTGACAAGGTGCTGAAGCTGTCCGCCGGCCGCAGTGCGGGCGCGCACCCGTATCTGACCACCCCCGAGCACACCGCCCATGCCCGGGACGTGCTCGGTGAGTCGGTGTTCCTGGCCCCTGAACACAAGGTGGTGCTGAGCACCGACGGCGCGGCAGCACGCGCGATCGGGCGCGAGACGGTCGACTTCTACTTGAACCTCAGCAATTACCTCAACAACTGGCGTCGCCTCGGTTTCACCGAAGACGACATCGCCAAGCCGGGTAGCGACAAGCTGATCGACGCGGTCGTCGCGCATGGCACTGCCGAGAACATCGCCGCGCGCCTGCGACAGCACGTCGCCAACGGCGCCGACCATGTGGCAATCCAAGTCCTCGGCGGGCCGGACAAACTGATCCCGACACTGACCGAATTGGCCGGGCCGCTGGGTCTGAAGGGCTGACCTGCCGGCCGGTTAGGGTTGGCGCATGCGGTTACTGGTCACCGGCGGCGCCGGGTTCATCGGCGCGAACTTCGTACGCCTCGCCGTCAACGACGCACTGACCACCTCGGTGACCGTGCTCGATGCCATGACGTACGCGGGCAGCCGAGAGTCCCTGGCGGCGGTGGCCGACCAGATCCGGCTGGTGCAAGGCGATGTCGCCGATGCACCTCTGGTACATCAGCTGGTCGGCGAGGCCGACGCCGTGGTGCACTTCGCCGCGGAGACCCACGTCGACAATGCCCTGGCCAACCCGGAACCGTTCCTGCAGAGCAACGTGGTCGGTACGTTCACGGTGCTGGAGGCGGCGCGCGCGCACGGAGCCCGTCTGCACCACATCTCCACCGACGAGGTGTACGGCGACCTTGAGCTCGACGATCCGGCCCGGTTCACCGAGGGCACGCCGTACAACCCGTCGAGCCCGTACTCGTCGACCAAGGCTGCCGCCGACCTGCTGGTGCGGGCCTGGCTGCGGTCGTACCGGGTGCGCGCCACGATCTCGAACTGCTCGAACAACTACGGCCCCTATCAGCACGTGGAGAAGTTCATCCCGCGCCAGATCACCAACGTCCTCACCGGCAGGCGCCCCAAGCTCTACGGATCCGGAGCCAATGTCCGCGACTGGATCCACGTCGACGACCACAACCGCGCGGTGTGGCAGATCCTGAAGAACGGCCGCATCGGGCAGACGTATCTGATCGGCGCGGAATGCGAGCGCAGTAATCTCACGGTGATGCGCACCCTGCTGCGTTTGATGGACCGCGACCCGGACGACTTCGACCACGTCACCGATCGGGAGGGCCACGATCTGCGTTATGCCATCGATCCGTCGACCCTGCACGGCGAACTGGGCTGGGCGCCCGAACACACCGATTTCGACGAGGGCTTGGCGGCCACCATCGACTGGTACCGCGACAACGAATCCTGGTGGGGTCCTTTGAAAGACAACGTGGAGACCAACTACTCGGAGCGCGGCCAGTGACCGCGCGGGAACTGACCGTTCCCGGCGCCTGGGAGATCACACCCAAGCTGCACGGCGACACGCGCGGACTGTTCTTCGAATGGTTCACCGAGGCCGGATTCGCCGAGATGACCGGGCACCGCTTCGACGTACGGCAGGTCAACTGTTCGGTGTCGGCGGCCGGGGTGCTGCGCGGCGTGCATTTCGCCGAAGTGCCGCCCAGCCAGGCCAAATACGTGACGTGCGTGCGCGGCGCCGTGCTCGATGTGGTGGTCGACATCCGGGTCGGCTCCCCGACCTTCGGGCAGTGGGATTCGGTCCTGCTGGACGATCAGACCCGACGTTCGGTCTACCTGTCGGAGGGGCTTGGTCATGCTTTCCTTGCGCTGCAAGATGATTCGACGGTGATGTACCTGTGTTCGGCGCCGTACGCCCCGGAGCGCGAGCACACCATCTTGGCCACGGATTTCGGGATCGACTGGCCGATCGAAGGCGAGCCGGTGTTGTCCGAGCGTGACGCGGCCGCCCCGACCCTCGAGCAGGTGCGTGCCGCGGGGCTGTTGCCTAGGTGGGACGAGACCCGCGCGTTCGTCGACGAGCTGCGCGCCCGGCCCCCCGCCTGACGGTCCGCGACGGCGGATCACCGAACGAGGTCAGTGCCCCTCGAGAACCAGTGCCGAGTGCAGCAGCTTGTGGTCCAGGGCGTGGGCGGTCACCCCGCCCCGGCCGGTCACGGTCTCGGCGGCCACCAACGCGTTGACGATGGCCTCCTCGGTGGCTTCGATGGCCAGGTCGAACAGCCTGGTCATCAACTGAGGCGCCACCATACGCACCGCGATCTCGGGCCGGTTGGCGTCGGGGTTCTCGTCCCATCCGTACGGTGGGATGCCCCGGTTGCCGGTGGAGAAAGCCAGCATCAGATCACCGCTGTACTGCTCCCCGCTGCCACCGACTCGGCCGACGGCCAGCGCGGACCGTTGCGCGAGCCGGGTGCACTGATGCGGTAGCAACGGCGCGTCGGTGGCGACCACCACGATGATCGACCCCGATCCCGCCGGATAAGGGATCGGCAGGTCGGGGGTCGGCACCAGCTCGGGTCCGACCATTTCTCCGACGGGCACCCCGTTGACCCGAAGACGTTCCCGCCGGCCATGATTGGCTTGGACGAGCACTCCGACGGTGTAGGTCCCGGCCACCGTGTCGGTGACCCGGGAGGCCGTTCCGATCCCGCCTTTGAAGCCGTGGCAGATCATGCCGGTCCCGCCGCCGACGTTGCCTTCGGCGACCGGGCCGCTCGTGGCTTCGGCCAGCGCCGCGGCGACGTGCTCTGGGCGGACGTGGTAGCCGTTGATGTCGTTGAGCAAGCCGTCGTAGGTCTCCCCCACCACCGGCAGTGACCAGTACAGGCCCTCGCCGCGGGTCTGGACCTGGGCCTGGACGAGGGTGTCCCGCACGACACCGACGCTGTGGGTGTTGGTCAGCGCGATCGGTGAGGTGAGCTCGCCGGATTCGCGGATCCATTCCAGGCCGGTGAGTTCGCCGCTGCCGTTGAGCCGGTGCGCACCGGCGAACAGCGGCTCGGTGAAGATTCCCGGGTGCGGGATCACGACGGTGACGCCGGTGTTGACCGGGTGGGGCCCGGGACGCTGGATCGTGGTGTGGCCGACGCGCACGCCGGCCACGTCGGTGATCGCGTTGTCGGGTCCCGTGGGATGTTCGCCGATCACGACGCCGATGTCACGGGCACGGGGACGCCGCGAGGCGCAGTCCAGCATGCATCCTCCGGAAAGTTCTGACGAAATTGTTTTCAAGATTGGAAAATAATGGCGCCGGGCAACCACCGGCGTCAACCGAAGTGGCAGATTCGTGAAGGATGGGACCCGTGGGACGGCCGAACCGCCAGGCGCAGCGACGCGAGGAGATCCTCGATGCAGCGACCGCGCTGATCGAACGCAACGATCTGACCACGCTGCGGATCGCCGATGTGGCCGCCGAGCTTCGACTGACCCCCAATGCCGTGCGCTACTACTTCCGAGAAATGGACCAGCTGCTCTCGGCCCTCGCGCAGCGCTCGGACAGCAGGTTCTACGACGACCGGCTCGCGGTGGTGCAACGCACCGCCGACGCCCGGGACCAGATCGCGTTCATGATCGCCGCGGGGTTGCCGTCCGGACCCGAGGATGCCGAGTGGCGCACCATCTGGCGGGCCGTGCTGGCCGCCGGGTTCGTCCTCGACCAGCGCCCCGACATCCAGCACATCTTTCACCGGCAGGTGGGCCTCTACACGCAGATCCTCGAAGCTGGTGGCGCTGCAGGCACATTCACACTGGCCGCACCCGCGCAGGATATCGCGATGACACTGATGTCCATGGAGGACTATCTCGGTTACCGCATCGTGGCGCGAGACCCCGACCTCGACCGAGCCACTGCGCTGCGCCTGATGCGGGGGTACGCCGAACTGACCACGGGGGCTTCACTTCCGGTGCCTACGTGAGCCGCCGCGCCGCACTCCTGGTGGTGATCGCCGCGGTCAGCCAGGAGGTCGGCGCGAGGAACTGTCAGCGGTTCTTGGCGAGGAACCGACGGAACAAGGGCCAGGCGATCGCCAGGTTGTATGCCACGCCGCCCACCAGGTACGGCCACCAGGTGCCGTGGTCGCTGGCGACCCAGAACGCCTTGGCCGCCCAGTACGGCGGCAGCACACCGAAGGCCAGGTTCCATGACGAATCGATGAACCACGGCAGGCATGGCAATCCGGCGATGATCATGCCCAGTGCCCGCAACATCGCAATGCCTTGGATCTTGTTGCCCGCCAGGGCGATTATCAGTAGTAGCGTCACCACGGCGGACAAGCCCGCCACCATCCCGATCGGGATGAGCGCCGGGATCAAACCAGGTTCCAGAATCCCGCTGAACGACAGCGTCGCAACCACATAGACGGCGGTGACCGCCATCACCGTCCCCGCCCGATAGCCGAAGAATGTCGACATCGGCACCGGTGTCACCCGCAGGGCGGACATGGTGCCGGCGTCGATCTCGTCGAGAACCAGGAATGCGCCCAGGCCGCCGGCGATGATGATGCTGGTGAGCAGCAGGAATGCGGTGAGCACCAACGGGTAGTACGGCACCAGATCGAAGTCGTAGCGCTCGGCCAGCATGTCGGTGAACATCGGCGTGAGAACTGCAACTCCCGTGGTCCAGATAACCGGCGCGAGCACGAGCATCACCAGGAGCGGATCGCGGTAGGTGCCGCGCAGGTCATTGCGCCCGAAGGCCGCCAGAGCCCGACCCCTGTTGGAACCGATCATGGCGGTCACAGCACACCTGACCTTTCGATGACGTAGCGGTCGAACAGCGCGTGGGCGGCCCGCCACAGCGCGGCCAGGCACACGATCGGATAGAGCACCGCATAGGCGAGCTGCCAACCACTCAGCGTCACCTGGTCGAATGCGGCGCCCAGCAACAGCATCGGCCCGTGGGTGGGCACGACGAAGAGCACTGGATTGGGCCAGACCCCGGAGAAGAGCAGGATCGGCGGAGTGAGCATGGCGGCAAGTGGGATGACCGCTGCGAGAAACCAGTCGGTGACCGATCCGAACGGCAGCGAGCTGATGAACCCGACCAGCAGCATCAACAGGGTGCCGAGAACCACGCCGAGGACCAGGGGCACCGGATGGTAGGCGGTGCCCCTGGAGATGGTCGACACAACGAGCGCGACCAACAGCGAGATCGACAGCAGCACCGCGAGTTTGGCCGTGAGGTACTCCCCGAACCGCAAAGGGGTCGAGATGATGGCACCGAGGGTGCGTTCCTGCTTTTCGAAGAACACCGAGCCGCCGATGAAGAAAAATCCGATGATCGCGATGTCGCCGACCAACACATAGGGTTCGGCGACCGGGCGGAGGTGGTGCGGCATGGGCAGCAGCACCGCCAGCCATATCAGCCCGGAGAAGATCCCTGCGTGCAGGAATTTCTGCCGGTACTGAACCGTCAGCTCGAGCCGGATCGCACTGGTCAATCTGGTCATATCAGCTGCCGTCCCGTCACCTCGACGAAGACGTCGTCCAGGCTGGCTTCGCGACTGTGAATGGTCTCGACGTGGAAGTTGCGCAATACCGCGTGGAAATCCGGATCGTCGGCCAGGCCGTCCATTCCGAACTCTGTCGTGGTGAGACCCTCTCCGGGTACGCGGTACTGGACCCGCACCCGGCGTTGGCTGCGCGCGATCTTCAATTCGGCAGGCGTGTCCATTGCGACGATGGCTCCGTCGACGACGAAGGCCACCCGGTCGCACAGCTCATCGGCGGTGGACATGTCGTGGGTGGTGAGAAAGATCGTGCGACCACTCGCCTTCAATCCCAGGATGATGTCTTTGACCTTGCGCGCGTTGACCGGGTCGAGTCCAGAGGTCGGCTCATCGAGGAACAACAATTCGGGGTTGTTGACCAGCGACCGCGCAAACGTCAGCCGCATCTGCATTCCCTTGGAATACTTGCCCACTCGGGTGTGGGCCGCATCCTTGAGACCCACGGATTCGAGCAACTCCATCGGATCCGCCGTGGGCCCGTCGTAGAGGGAGGCGAAGAACTGCAGGTTCTCCAGGCCGGTGAGCTTGAGATAGTGGTTCGGCAACTCGAACGAGACTCCGACGCGCTGGTAGTAGTCCGAGCCCCACTCGAGTGGGTCGCGGCCCCACACCGTGGCCTGACCGCCGTGACCTCGCAAGAGGCCGATGAGCAGCTTCTGCGTGGTGGATTTGCCGGCGCCGCTGGGGCCGAGGAATCCGAAGATCTCTCCGCGCCCAACGGTGAAATCCATACCGCGCACAGCGGGTTCGGTTGACTTGGGGTACGTGAACGTCAAGTTCTCGACGTGGATGACAGCCGTCGCGGTGTTCGGGTCGGCCGTGGATGTCAGGTGTTGCATTGTTTCTCAATCGCTCTTCTGTCGTGCGAATAGACAATTTCCGACCAGACTTCCCGGAACACCGCGACCGACTGTACTAAACTTTCAGTAATTTGTGAAGATAGTTTGGGCCGAGGAGGATTCGATGACGTTGGCGTCAGATCTGCAGCACGCCGCCGAAGAGCTCGCCCTGGCACTGACCAGCCATGGGATGCAACGTATGACGGCGCGGGTACTCGCGACGCTTCTGTTCACCGAGAAACCCAACCTGACCATGGGCGAGCTTTCCGAGAATCTGAGCGCCAGTGTCGGCGCAATATCCAGCGCCCTCAAGATGCTCACGTCGGTCGGCCTTGCCGAACGGGTACCCGTGCCGGCCAGCCGCCGCGACCACTTCCGGCTGCGGGATGACGCTTGGGCCATTCTGTTCACCAACCAGAACGAGACGATCGCGGCCATGCAGGCCGCCGCCGAATCCGGCATCGCCGCCACAGACCCCGGAAGCGTGGCGCACCAGCGCCTCTCCCAGATGCGGGATTTCTATACCTTTCTGATGGCCGAGCTGCCCGCGATCCTGGACCGGTGGCGTGAACACCGCACTCAGGGCAACAAGCCCACCTGACGGTAGACCGCACGCAAGTAGTGCCGCATCTCCTCGACGTCGGGCGGGTCTGGTTGCAGTACGCGATATGTGATCGCACCGACCATCATGTCGATCGCCACGTCGAAATCGGTATCGGCAGCGACAGTTCCACACTCCTGCGCATGCTCGAGCAGACGAGTGGCGAGCGCGCGTCGTGGCCGGATGTAGCGATCCCAGTAGACCGTCATGAGCGCCGGGTGACTGACCGCCGAACCGTAAACCCGCGCCACCAGCGCGCGATAGGACGGTGTGGTGGTGACAGCCGCCGCGCTTTCGATCGCGGCCTCGACAAGCTCATGAGGGGATTCGATGTCGATGGCCTCCGGTGAGGCCCAACCCACCTCCTCGGCGACCAGCGTCTCCATCGCCGCGGCGATCAGGTCCTCCTTGGTCGACCACCGTCGATAGATGGTCGGCTTGCCGACACCGGCACGTTTGGCGATCTGTTCGATGCTCGAGCCCTCGACCCCGCGCTCGATGAAAAGGTCCAGCGCTGCTTGCAGGATTGCGCGCTCAGCCGCCGCGTCCCGGGGCCGGCCACGGCCGGCCGTGGTCACCGCACCGCCCCCGTCCCCAGAGCGGCTGTCAGCCAACGGTCGAGCTCGCCGACATCGTCGGGACTCCCCCGCCATGCCAGATGGGCATCCGGCCGGATCAACATGGCCTCTGAGCTGTCGTGGTGCAGGGCCACGACGAATTCGCCCAGGTGGGGCCGCAGCGGTTCGAGATCGTCGGGTACGCCGTCGGGCAACAGTAGTGCCCAGCGCCCGCCGAGCTCGCCGTGTAGTCGGGTGGCCGCCCCGTCGGAGCGGGTGCAGGGCAGATCCGCGATCCGATCGCCGGATCGCGGCTTGCGGCCGCGGCCGCCGAGCGGGCCCTTGCGGTAGCTCACCCACAGCTGTGAAGCCGTGTACGTCGTCCAGCGCTGGATGAAGGCCGAGCTGAACAGGCGGGTGGCCACGTGGTCACGCAGGAACCGGCCGACCGGATTGCTCGCGACGTTGACCCGGGTGACCGCACTTGTGCCGCGCAGCACTTCGGTGGCCAGGGGCCTGCGCTCGGCTTCATAGGTGTCGATGAGCTTGTCGGAGGCCAGGTTTCGGATCACCAGCGCCAGTTTGAAGGCCAAGTTCTCCGCATCGCCGATGCCGGTCAGCATGCCCTGACCACCAAAGGGCGCATGCGCGTGCGCGGCGTCACCGGCGATCAGGATGCGCCCGTGCCGGTACGTATCGGCGAGCCGGCGGTGCACGGTGAACACCGACAGCCACTCGGCGTCGCCGACGGTCACCGCGCGGCCGGTCCGCTGTGGCACCACCTGTTTGATTCGGTCCAGAATCTCACTCTCGCTGGGCTTTTGCGCGAGCGTGGGATCGTAGACGAACAGCCGCCACAAGTCGTCGCGACCGCTGGCATCGGGCATGGGCATCGCGCCGACCACTCCGTCGGGGTGAACCCAGCCGGTCGTGCCGCCACGGTCGAGCGTCCAGTCCAGATGGACATCGGCGAGCAGGAATCGTTCGGAGAGTTTGACCCCGGGGAACGCGATACCAGCCTGCTGCCTGGTGACGCTGGAGGTGCCGTCGCATCCCACCAGCCACTTCGCCCGCACGCGTTCACCGTCGGAGAGTTCGGCAACGACGACGTCGCCCTCCTGCAGCACACCGACCACGCCTCGGCCCCATTCGGGCTCGATCCCGAGCTCGGCCAGTCGGGCCCGCAGTGCCGCTTCGACTTTCGCCTGCGACACCACCATGGGCGGTGCGGCGGTCCGCATGCCCGGATCACCGAACTCCAGGGTCATCACGGGGCGGTCGCCGAGATAGTTGGTGATGCGCATGGCGCGCAACGACTCGTTCGGCAAGTTGCCCAGTGCGCCGATCCGGCCCAGCACTTCCGAGCCTCGGGCGTGCAGAAAGTTGGCCCGCGACGTGGTCGCCGGCCCCGGTGCGCGGTCGACGACGCGCACGGAGAGGCCGTGTAGGCGCAACGAGCAGGCCAGCGTCAATCCGGTCGGGCCGGCACCGACCACCACCACATCCAGGCTCTCATCCCAGGAAACCATGCCAATAGCATAACGATACCGTTCCGTAATTTAAAGAGGTCGCCCCCAACCACGCCCCACCCGGTTATCTTCGGTCCATGAGCATGGCGGCAGATGAGCACATGCAGGTTGACAGCCTGTACCGATACCCGGTCAAGTCGATGCTCGGGGAGCGCGTGGACACGTTGCTCGTCAACGCCGGTGGAGCCGACGGCGACCGCAAGTACGCGCTCATCGATGAATCCAGCGGCCGGGTGGCGAGCGCGAAGCAGGCCCGACTGTGGCGCGGACTCTTGTCGTGTGGCGCTGTCACCGAACGGCGCCAGGTGCGCATCCACCTGCCCGACGGCCGCACGACCACGTCGGATGACGACGACGTCGACGACCTGTTGTCACAGTTCGTGGGGCGCTCGGTTCACCTGATCGACAGCAGACCCGCCGGCGCCTCGATTGAACGCGCGGACCCCGATCAAGTGCTCGACCTGGGCGTCGACGCCCAGGTCGACGCCCCGATCCTGGAACTGGCTCTGGCCACTCCGGGGACCTCATTCACCGATCTGGCTCCCGTGCACGCGATCACCACGGCGACGCTCGAGCACGTCGGCGTCGAGGCCGCGCGCTATCGGCCCAACCTGGTGATCGCCACGCCACCCGGGTATCCCCCGTACACCGAGAACGAGTGGACCGATCACATTCTCAACGTGGGTGAAACGCGGCTTCGCGCAATGGGGCCCACGCCCCGCTGCGTCATTCCGACGCTCGAACACGGCCGCCTGCCCCGCGCGGCACATGCGCTCCGCACACCCGCCGACGAGAATCGGGTCGACGCCTTCGGACTCGGCCTGCTGCCGTGCGCCGGGGCGTACCTGCAGGTGCTTTCCGAGGGCACCATGCAGATCGGTGACCGAGTCTCGCTCGGTTGAATCAACTCCGCCGGTAACGGCACAGGGAGATCGCATCAGAACAGCAGAACCCTTGCGAACTCCGGCGACCAATTACTAGGATATCCAAGTATCTCGGGTACTGCTCGAGCCACTCACTGTGCACATCCCCTTTGGACGGAACGCCATGACCACTCAGATCCCCCACTTCATCAACGGCCAACGCACCACCGCCGGATCGACCCGCACCGCCGATGTGCTCAACCCCAGCACCGGCGAGGTGCAGGCGCAGGTGGCCCTGGCCTCGGCCGCCGACGTCGACGCCGCGGTGGCCGGCGCGGCCGAGGCCCAGAAGGAATGGGCCGCCTACAACCCGCAGCGCCGGGCCCGGGTGCTGATGAAATTCATCGAACTGGTGCACCAGAATGCAGACGAGCTGGCTGAGCTGCTCAGTTTGGAGCACGGCAAGACCGTGGCCGACTCGCACGGCGACATCCAGCGCGGCCTCGAGGTCATCGAGTTCTCCGTCGGCATCCCCCACCTGCTCAAAGGCGAGTTCACCGAGGGCGCAGGCACCGGCATCGACGTGTACTCGATCCGTCAGCCGCTGGGCGTGGTCGCCGGCATCACCCCGTTCAACTTCCCCGCGATGATTCCGCTGTGGAAGGCCGGCCCCGCGCTCGCATGCGGAAATGCCTTCGTGCTGAAGCCTTCCGAGCGCGATCCCTCGGTGCCGCTGCGGCTGGCCGAGCTGTTCATCGAGGCCGGGCTGCCCGCGGGCGTGTTCCAGGTGGTCCACGGCGACAAGGAGGCCGTCGACGCGATCCTGGAGCACCCCGAGATCAAGGCGGTCGGCTTCGTCGGCAGCTCCGACATCGCGCAGTACATCTACTCGGGCGCGGCCGCGCACGGTAAGCGCGCGCAGTGCTTCGGCGGCGCCAAGAACCACATGATCGTGATGCCCGATGCCGATCTGGACCAGGCCGTGGATGCCTTGATCGGCGCCGGGTACGGCAGCGCCGGCGAGCGCTGCATGGCCATCAGCGTCGCGGTCCCAGTGGGCGAAGAAACAGCGCAACGGCTTCGGAATCGGCTCGTCGAGCGGATCAACCAGCTGCGGGTCGGACACAGCCTCGACCCCAAGGCCGATTACGGGCCACTGGTCACCGGCGCGGCACTCGAACGGGTTCGCGACTACATCGGCCAGGGTGTCGAGGCCGGTGCCGAGATCGTGGTCGACGGCCGCGAGCGGGCGAGCAACGAGCTGACTTTCGGCGACACCAGCCTGGAGAAGGGCTACTTCATCGGCCCGACCCTGTTCGACAACGTCACCACCGACATGTCGATCTACACCGACGAGATCTTCGGTCCGGTGCTGTGCATCGTCCGCGCTCACGACTACGAAGAAGCGTTGAAGCTGCCGTCCGAGCACGAGTACGGCAACGGCGTGGCGATCTTCACCCGCGACGGCGATGCCGCACGCGACTTCGTGTCCCGGGTGCAGGTCGGCATGGTGGGCGTCAACGTGCCGATCCCGGTCCCGGTGGCCTACCACACCTTCGGCGGCTGGAAGCGGTCCGGATTCGGCGACCTCAACCAGCACGGGCCGCACTCGATCCTGTTCTACACCAAGACCAAGACCGTCACCGAGCGGTGGCCGTCGGGCATCAAGGATGGCGCCGAGTTCGTCATCCCGACCATGAAGTAGCGCACCGGTGAATCTGCACGACCTGGATGAAGACGAGCGCGTGATCGCCGAGACGGCGGCCGCGTTCGCCGAAAAGCGCATCGCGCCATACGCGTTGGAGTGGGATGAGACCCATCACTTCCCCACCGACGTGTTACGCGAGGCGGCCGAACTCGGCATGGGCGCCATCTACTGCGGTGAGGACACCGGCGGCAGCGGGCTGCGTCGACTGGATGCGGTACGCATCTTCGAGCAACTGGCCGCTGCCGATCCCACCCTGGCGGCGTTCCTGTCCATCCACAACATGTGCGCGTGGATGGTGGACAGCTTCGGCACCGAGGAGCAGCGCAAGGCCTGGGTGCCCAAGCTGGCGTCGATGGACGCCATCGCCAGCTACTGCCTCACCGAACCGGGTGCCGGCTCGGACGCGGCGGCGCTGCGCACCCGGGCGGTCCGCGACGGCAGCGATTACGTCCTCGACGGGGTCAAGCAGTTCATCTCCGGGGCCGGCAGCTCCGATGTGTACGTGGTGATGGCCCGCACCGGAGCTGACGGCCCGAGGGGGATCTCGGCGTTCGTGATCGAAAAGGACGCACCCGGGCTGAGTTTCGGCGTCCAGGAGCAGAAGATGGGCTGGAATGCCCAGCCCACGGCACAGGTGATCCTCGAGGGTGTGCGGGTTCCGGCCGATGCCCTGCTGGGCGGCACCGAGGGCACCGGGTTCGGCATCGCGATGAACGGTCTGAACGGTGGCCGGATCAACATCGCGGCCTGCTCGCTCGGCGGGGCCCAGGCCGCCTACGACAAGGCGCTGGCCTACCTGGCCGACCGCCAGGCCTTCGGTGGGTCACTGCTCGACGAGCCGACCATCCGGTTCACCTTGGCCGACATGGCCACCGGCCTGGAGACCTCCCGAAACATGTTGTGGCGGGCGGCTTCCGCGCTGGATGCCGACCACCCTGACAAGGTCACTTTGTGCGCGATGGCCAAGCTGTACGTCACCGACACGTGCTTCGAGGTGGCCGATCAGGCGCTGCAGTTGCACGGCGGCTACGGCTATCTGCGTGAGTACGGTCTGGAGAAAATCGTCCGGGATCTACGGGTGCACCGCATCCTTGAGGGAACCAACGAAATCATGCGGGTGGTCATCGGGCGTTCCGAGTCGTCCCGCACCCGCAACTCTGCATAGGGAGAGACATACGTGACCACGATCGCGTTCCTCGGTTTGGGGCACATGGGCGGCCCGATGGCGGCCAACCTGGTGGCAGCGGGCCACACCGTGCACGGCTTCGATCCCGTGCCCGCCTCGAAGGCAGCCGCTGAAGCCAACGGCGCCAAGGTCTTCGACACCGGCGCTGCGGCGGTGTCCGGTGCCGACGTGGTGATCACCTCACTGCCCAACGGCAACATCGTCAAAGCGTGCTATGCCGAGGTGCTGCCGGCTGCAGCGAAAGGCACGTTGTTCATCGACACCTCGACCATCTCGGTGGACGACGCCCGCGAGATTCACGCAAAGGCAGGTGAACACGGGCACGCTCAGCTCGACGCCCCGGTCTCCGGCGGCGTGAAGGGCGCGACCGCGGGCACGTTGGCGTTCATGGTCGGCGGCGAGGCCGAAGCGGTCGAGCGGGCCCGCCCGGTGCTGGATCCCATGGCGGGCAAGATCATCCACTGCGGCGGCTCGGGCACCGGCCAGGCCGCCAAGCTCTGCAACAACATGGTGCTCGCGGTGCAACAGATCGCGGTCGGCGAAGCTTTCGTGCTGGCCGAGAAGCTGGGCCTGCCTGCGCAGTCGCTGTTCGACGTGATCACCGGCGCCACCGGGAACTGCTGGGCCGTCCACACGAATTGCCCGGTGCCAGGCCCCGTCCCGACGTCTCCGGCCAACAACGACTTCAAGCCGGGTTTCGCCACCGCCCTGATGAACAAGGACCTCGGGTTGGCGATGGCTGCGGTGATGTCCACCGGGTCTTCGGCTCCGCTCGGCACACATGCGGCACAGATCTACGCCGCGTTCGCCGACGAGCACGCTGACGAGGACTTCAGCGCGGTGATCGAGACGCTGCGCGACTGATTCCTCCTCGCGTTTGTAACCAGGTGGCGGTGAAATTCGTGTTTGGCCGCCACCAGGTTACGAACGCGGCCCGCCGCGGTGTTACGAACGCGAAGCCCACACCCTGGCAAGCTTGCCGAGAACATTGGCCTCGCCGTCGCGGCAGGTAACCCGAATGACGCTCCAGCCCATTTCGATCATCGCGTCGATACGGGCGATGTCCTTGCGGAGGACGTCGGGATCGGTGTGGTGCAGGCCTTCGTACTCCATGACGATCTTCAGCTCCGGCCAGGCGAGATCGGCGTCTCCGATCAATGCGCCGTACTCGTTGTAGATCGGGTGCTGTGTCTGTGGTGGTGGATAGCCCGCGCGAACAACCAACAGCCGCAACCAGGTTTCCTGCGGGGATTCCGCCCCAGGGTCGACCAGGGCAATGCTCGCACGTGCCTGTTTGATGCCTTTGCGGCCGGTATACCGCTGCGCGGCCAATTCGATGTCAGCGACTTTCAGCCGCGTGGCCCGCGCCAGCGCATCGATCGCTGCCACAGCGGCGTCTTCTGGCAGTCGGCAGGCGAGGTCTACCGCCGTCCGTAGCGGGTTGGTCAATCGGATATCGCCGATCAGACAGATTTCGTCGTCATCGATCACGTCGGCCCAGGCGACGACTCCCCGGGTCGGTCGCCGATTCGTGTCGAGAATGTTGGCGGGAAGCGCAGCATCGATCCAACGTGCTCCATGCAGCGCCGACGCGGAATACCCAGCCAATACGCCCCGCCGCCGTGATCGCAACCAGGCCGCCTTGGCGCGCAGCACCGCGGTGGGCCGAGTCTCCCTGGGCACATAGATGTCGTGGTGCACAGCGGTGAACCGGGCACGCAGATCGTGGCGTGTCAGCCTGCCGGCCGCAACGGCCTCACTGCCGATGAACGGCTCCACCATGCGGGAAAAGTGTGCCCGCGCCCACCGACAACCTCACGTTCGTAACGTGGTGGCGCCAGAATTCGCGTCTCGCCGCCACCAGGTTACAAACGCGGATACGCGACAGGAGCTAGGCCGCAGACGGGCTGCGCTGAGCCCACCACTGGCTGTGCAGGCGCTGGCACACCGGCAAACGCAGCGGCTCGGCGCCGGCGAAATCCGGCCGGACCGCAACGGCCGCGTATGACCCGGAACCGGCGTCGGGATCGATGAGCAGGCTGGCCATCCCCGCGTCGTTGGCGGCGCGCAGGCCCGAGACCGAGCCGGCGATGGCCAACGCATCGTGGCCGGCCACACCCAGCTCACCCAGGGCATGCCGGTACAGGTCGGCCCCGGTGGCGCTGACGTCGTCGGTGGTGACGACGGTTTCCACCAGGCCGTCACCGACCAGCTGGCGCACCAGCGGTTCGGCCCAGCGGCGACGGCCCGCGGCGACCACGCCGACCGGCAGGCCGGCCAGGAACGCGTCGTTCATCAGATCCTCCAGGCCCGGCCGTGGCGTCAGGCCCGCGTCGAGGATCATCTCGTCGAACATCATGTCCTTGGTCGTGCAGATCTCGTCGGCGAGCACTTCGGTGAGGACATCGCAGTCCGGCCCCACGCAGCGCTTGCGCAGCTCGGCAGTGACCCGTTGACGTTCGTCGTGCAGCGCAAGGAGCTGCTGATACCGCGCGACCTCCCACTCGATGGGCAGACCGTGCGCGGCGAACGCGGCGTTGAAGACAACGCGATGTCCGTCGACGTCGAGATCCGACAGCGCATCGAGGTCCAGGATCACCGCACGCAGCGGATGGGCACTCGTATCAGGCTGCGAACAGTCCCACCAGAACCGCCCGGCCCGCCATGACTTCTCTTGTGTTGACGACACCCCATGAGAGTGGCCCACGTCACATCATCCGCGCGTCCCCCGTAGGGGGGATTGGGCCGGTCAAGTTCATCTACTCCGGACCTCACCCCCTCTAGGGTGATGCCATGGCGCCCTCCAATCCAGTGCGCCTTGTGCTGGTCGACGACCATGAAATGGTCATCGAGGGTCTCAAGGCCATGCTTGCTGCGTTCAACGACCGGGTCGAGGTGGTCGGCCAGGCCGTGGGCGCGGAACGCGCACTCAGCGTCATCGAGACACTCGATCCCGACATCGTGCTGTGCGACGTGCGCATGGAAGGTTCCAGCGGGTTGGACCTGTGCCGGGTGCTGCGTGAGCGCGAACCGGAACGCAAGGTGGTCATGCTGTCGGTCTACGACGACGAGCAGTACCTGTTCCAGGCCCTGCGGGTGGGCGCCGCGGGCTATCTGCTCAAGAGCATCAGCAGCGACGAGCTGGTGCGTCAGCTCGAATTCGCACACAGCGGCCAGACCGCGATCGATCCGGGGATGGCGGCCCGCGCGGCCGGCACCGCGGCCCGGTTGCAGCGCGACGAGTTCTGGCCCGGGGTCCGGCAGGGGCTGACCCAGCGCGAGAGCGAGATCCTGTCTTTCGTGGTCGCGGGCCTGTCCAACCGGGGGATCGCCAACAAGCTGGTGATCGGCGAGGAGACCGTGAAGACGCACCTACGCTCCATCTACCGCAAGCTCGGGGTCAGCGACCGGGCCGGTGCGGTGGCCACCGCGCTGCGCGAAGGCATCTACCAATGACCGCCGAGAAATCCGGACGCGAACTCGGGCCGATCGACCTCACCGCCGACCGGGAGCTGGCCCTGCTGCGTGAGCTCATCCGCGCCGCGTCGAGCGGCCCGGGGGTGGAACCGCTGGCCGCCGCGGCGGCCGGGATGATCACCGAGGCCACCGCCACCGACGTGTGCTTCGTCCACGTGCTCGACGACTCGGACCGCGCCCTGACCCTGGCCGGGGCCACTCCGCCGTTCGACGCCGAGATCGGCAAGATCCGGCTACCGCTGGGGCAGGGCATCTCCGGTTGGGTGGCCAGCCATCGCCAGCCCGTGGTGATCAGCCACGACAAGGAGTCCGACCCCCGCTACAAGCCCTTCGAGTCGCTGCGCGGACGAGACTTCACCTCGATGGTGTCGGTCCCGATGGAGACCGGGCCGGGCGGGCTGGTCGGTGTGCTCAACGTGCACACTGTCGAACGCCGAGAGTTCACGCCGCGCGACGTGGAGTTGCTGCTGGTGATCGGCCGGCTGATCGCCGGGGCATTGCACCAGGCCCGGTTGCACCGCCAGTTGGTGGCTCGCGAGCGTGCCCACGAGAATTTCGTCGAGCAGGTGATCCAGGCTCAGGAGATCGAGCGGCGCCGGTTGGCCGGCGACATTCACGACGGCATCTCCCAGCGGTTGGTGACGCTGTCCTACCGGCTCGACGCCGCAGCGCGCGCGGTCGAACCGCAGGCGGTGGCCGAGCAGTTGGCGGCTGCCCGCGAGCTGGTTGCGCTGACTCTGCAGGAGGCCAGGGCAGCGATCAGCGGGCTGCGTCCGCCGGTGCTCGACGATCTCGGTTTGTCGGGTGGGTTGGCCAGCCTGGCCCGCTCGATTCCGCGGATCCCGATCGAGGTCGACCTCGCCGAGACCCGCGTGCCCGATCACATCGAGCTGGCGCTGTACCGGATCGCCCAGGAATGTCTGCAGAATGTGGTCAAACATGCCGACGCGGATCGGGCCCGGCTCACCTTCGCCGTCGACGACGGTGTGGCACGCCTCGAAATCGTCGATGACGGAAAGGGTTTCGATACCTTCGAACACCCGTTGGGCAGCGACGAGATGGGTGGCTACGGACTGCTCTCGATGGCCGAGCGGGCCGAGATCGTCGGCGGGCGGCTGCACATCCGGTCGCGGCCGGGCGCGGGTACCACGGTCACCGCGACCATTCCGCTGCCGTCCGTCACGCAGTAGTCGATCGTTCTCAAGGTGGGTCCGCAAGGTGCACACGCACCGCAGGTACCGCCCGGGCGATCAGCTCCTCGACCGATTGCGATGCGATGGGTTCGATCCGCAGGATGTGACGCAGGTAGGCGATGCCGAGTAGTTGGCCCATGGCCAGGTCCACCCGTAGTTCGGCGTCGGCGCCGGTGAGCGCGGTGGCGATCTGCGGGTAGAGCCGCTGCTCGATGAACTGGCGGACCAGTGCGGCCGATTCCTCGTGGGTGGCCGCACCACGCAGGATGGCCAGCAGGGGCGCGCGGGTGTCGGGTTGTTCCCACAGTTCGAAGAAGAGCCGGGCGAGGCGTTCGGCCAGGCCGGTCTCGGTGTCACCGAGAATCCGGTCGCTGAACTGCTCCGGGTCGAACGGCCAGCCCACGGCGGCCCGGAACAGCTCGGCCTTGCTTCCGAAATAGTGCCGGATCAGGGCCGGGTCTACACCGGCGGCGGTCGCGATGTCGCGCAGTGAGGTCTTGTCGTAGCCGCCTTCGGCGAACATCTGCCTGGCCGTGGCCACCAACTCCTCACGGGTGCCGGACTGTCCCGGCCGTCGTCCACGGGGCGGCATAGTGAAGAAATTCTACAGTCGTTGACTTCCCGATCAGGCCAGGTCTACGCTCGAATCATTAATTCCACAACCGAGGAGTTAAAACGATGCCCGCTCCACGCTGGGTCGCCCACGTCAACAAGATCGGCCTCAACAAGCTCACCCAGTTCATCGCCCCATGGGCACCGGGCTGGGCAGTCGTCATCCACCGGGGCCGCAAGTCCGGCCGCACCTTCCGCACACCGCTGTGGGCATTTCGACGGCCGAACGGTTTCGTCATCGCCCTGACCTACGGCTCGCAGGCCGACTGGGTGCGCAACGTACTGGCCGCAGGCGGCTGCGAACTGGAGGCCCGACGCCGTCGGTACCGCTTGACCGCACCCGAGGTCTACCGCGACGAGAACGCCACCGGCATGCCGGCGTTCATCAGGTTCATGCTGCGCCGCGTGATCAAAGCCCCGGAGTTTCTCAGCCTGCGGGTCGCCGACTAACCGCCGAGTTTCCCGGCGAGTTCGGGGCACTCGTACTTGAGTGCCACGGTCACGATCGTCATGAGCGCGGGAGGGCTGAGGCGGCTGCCCATCTGGATCAACACGTCGACGACATCTTGTTTCGTCTTGTTGAAGCTGCCGCCTGCCATGATGCACGCCAGCATCAGCTGCTCCCCGATTGCCGTGTCAGAACCCTGAATACCGGCGGCACGGACCTCGGCGTACGCCTCCGCAGGCAGGTCCGCCGGACCACGCCCGACGCCTGGGGGCGGGCCGGGACTCTTGGCGGCAGTGGACCTGGGTGCCTTCGACGACGTCGTGAACGGCGTGACGTCGTCGGGCGCGGTGGCCACGCCGATGGTCGTGGAACTGCAGGCCGCCATCAACACGACGGCGGCGGCACCCAGCGCCGCACCCACCCGCCGCTTCCGCTTGGCGTTCATGCGCCCTCCCCTCGACTGTGTTCGAGCGTAGGCGCGTCAGCCCCGACGGGGCAGAAAGCCGCCTCAGAAATCCCCGGAGTGTCGGCGCAGCGTCTCGATCGAGGCCACCAGGGCCTGAGATTCTTCATCGGACATCCCGACATCGGCGAACACCTGCTGGTTCAGGGTCACTGTGGCGTCCTCGACCGTCGACCGCCCGAGTTTGGTGATCTGCACCAATGTCGTACGCCCGTCGGTCGGGTGCGGGACGCGCTCCACCAGGCCACTGGCTTCCAGGCGCCGGATGGCGTGGGTGACGCTGGTGACATGCACCTGGAGGCGATCGGAGGCCTTGGTGATCGGCAATGCGCCGGCCCGGCTGAATGCCAGCAGCCGCAGCAGCTCGAACCGCGAGAAGCTCAGATCGTACGGCCGCAGTGCGGCCTCCACCCGGGCCAGCAGGATCTGGTGGGCCCGCATCACCGAGGTCACCGCCACCATGCCGCCGGCCACGTCGCCCCATCCGGCGGCCTCCCAGTTCGCGCGGGCCTGCGCGATGGGGTCACGTTTGTCTGGTGGCGAGGGCACGCCTCTTCTTACCGCATCGCCGCGCGGGGGCCGCGCATTCCGCGCGCATCCGGCCCCGCACAGCGCGTTCAGCCGGCGGCTGTCACCGCCCCCAGCACGGCACGAGTGGACTGCCGTGATCCGACGGTGATCCGCACACCGCCGTCGGCGTAATGGCGGACCTGAAGTCCGGTGCCGTCGAACACCTCCGGCCATGACATGGCCCCGCCGGGTAGGTACAGGAAGTTGGCGTGGGCATCCGTGCTGTAGACGCCGAGTGCGCGCAACCGGGCCTGCAGGTAGCGCCGCTCCGCCGCGATCATCCGGATACGTTGGTGCAGTTGATTTTCCGCATCATAGGAGGCCGCCACCGCGACCTGGGCACTGAGCCCGATCCCGAACGGCAGCTGCATCTGCCACAGCTGCCTGCCGAGGTCCGCGGCGCAGAACCCGTAGCCGATCCGCAGCCCGGCCAGGCCGTAGGCCTTCGAAAAGGTGCGCACCACCACGACATTGCCGAACCTGGCTACCAGGCTGGGCCCGTCGATGAGTTGATCGGCGGTCAAGAACTCCACGTATGCCTCGTCGAGCAGCACCACGGTGTCCTCGGGAAGCCGGGTCAGGAGTCGCTCGATCTCGACGGCCGACTCGATGGTGCCCGTCGGGTTGTGCGGCCGGCAGACCGCCACCACTTTCGCGCGCTGGCCGGCCTCGGCCATCGCGTCCAGGTCGTGATGGCCGTGCGCATCGAGCGCAACCGTGATCGTCCGCAATCGAGCCATCTGCGCGAAGATCGGATACCCGTCGAAGGTGGGCGCCGCCATCACCATGGTGTCGCCCGGGCTGGTCACCGCATGCAGCACCTGCATGATGACCCCGGTGGCGCCGGCGCCGACGATCACCTGCTCCTCGGCCACCCCGTCATGCCCGGCGATCAGTGAACGCAACCGTTGCGGCAGAAACTCCGGATACCGGTTTGCCGCCCCGTCGCAGGCCCGCAGCGCCGAGCGCACCGCGGGCAGCGGCGGAAACGGACATTCGTTGAGCGACAACGCCAACGGGTTGACCGCCTGCGGCAGCGCGCCGACCACGCCGGACAGTGCGGTGCGCGGTGCTGCCATCACACCCGCCCCGCATCGGCACTGTCGCCTACCCGGCCGCCCCATCGCACCGCCGCGGCCCCGGCGAAGTCACCGGCGTGGGCGAAGGCGGCCATCAGCACGGTATCGCCGGCCTTCACCCGACCGCCGGCGACGGCCCGGTCCAGATTGACGGGAATCCCTGCGGCGAACAGGTTTCCGCATTCGTCAAAGGTGTCCACGTGGCGTTCGGGTGGCAATTCCAGCGCCTCACGCCAATTGCGCAGGAACACTCGGTTGGGCTGATTGGTCACGAACAGATCGATGTCCCTGGGCTGCACCCCGATCCGGTCGCACACCGCGTAGGACACCTCGGGCACCTGCCGGTTGCCCCGGGCCAGCACCTTGGTGATCTTGCTCTCGGTGAACCCGATGCAGGCCTCACCCGGACCGGCCTGCCACCATTTGCGCGGCGGGTCCATCACCACGGTCATGTCCCCGGCGAACTCCCCGTAGGTGCGGCATTCGATGTCGAGGACGGGCGACGCGTCGGACAGCGTCACCAGCCCGACGGCGGCCCCGTCGCCGGGCACCGCGGCCTGCGCCTTGCGCCGGATGGTCTGCTGATCGAAGACCTGGCCGGCCGAGTTCTGGGCGATCGCGATCACCGCGGTACGACCTTCTCCCGCGCCGAGCAGCGTCCGGGCCACCTTGAGCCCGAGGATGAATGCCGCGCACCCGCCGTTGTGCAGATCGATCACCCAGTTGGGTTTCATACCCAGCCGGTGCGCCATGCCGCCCCCGCCGCCGTAGAACGGCATGTCCGGCAGCTGGGTGTGGGTGATCAACACGTCGGCTCCGGTGATGACGTCGGAACCGTGCCGCTCGACCACCCCGGTGGCAGCCCGCTCGACCATGTCGATCGCGGTTTCCTCGGGCCCCACGTGATGTCGGAATCGCGGCGCCCGGAACATCACGTTGTCGGCCAGCTCATCGGTTTCGGCGAACCCGGCGTAGTAGTCGGCACCGATCGGTTCACCGGGCAGGTAGGTGGACACGTCGACGAGGCTGACGGGAGTCTGATCAGGCATGACCGAACCTCACTTCATCCAGGCCGGGGTGACCGGCAAGCCGTTGCGGTGCCGGTATTCGGCGATCGCCTTGAGATTGCGCAACTCCAGCAGATGGCCGGGGCCGAACATGTCCCAGAAGTCGCCCACCCAGACCGGTCGCGCCGGGGGCGCGGTCTCCGGGTAAGGGTTTTCGTCGTAGAACGGGTGATGGCAATTCGTCCACAGCACAACCGATCCCGGCTTGTCGAGGACCACCTGCGCGTCGACGATGCGCATCAGGTAGATCATCCACAGATGCTTGCCCTGATCCCAGGCACAGTGGTAGTCGACGGTCAGCGCGTGACGGTTGGCCACCGTGCGGGTGTAGATCTCGCTGCCCGGTCCCGACGGCCCGGCGCCGAGCCGGTCGTGAGCCAACCACAGCCCGGGCTTCTCGGTCGGAGTGAAACCACGCAGGCTGTATGTCCACTCCTCCAGACAGCGGGTATCGGACATGTAGTCGAACAGTTCGTCGGGCGGGCACTCGATGTAGTCGTTGACGGTGCAGTACTGGCCGAACACCTGGTCGTGCGGGTACACCGACCGCATCATCTCCATGATGATCGGTGTGGCCTGCTCCTTTGGCGAGGTCTCGATCCGGATCAGTCCGTCCAGCGGGGTGCGGGTGGCGCGATGGGCCGTGATGTCTTCAAGCGCGGGCAGTGACATGGGACGGGTTCTCCTCTGAAATCGAAGGTGTGCTGGTCGTGGTGGTGAGAAAAGCAGCGAACGGCGGAATTTCGTCGGCTGAACATTCGATGCTCAGCACCGAAGGGCCGTCGGCGTCGAGAGCCATGCCCAGCGCCTGGGGCAGGTGGCGGATCTCGGCGACGTCGTAGGCGGGCAGTCCGGGGAACATCGCCGCCAGCCCAGCACCCAGCCGGCTCGGGCCGAACCTGTTGTAGGAGTAGCGATCTGCGTAGAACAGCTGCTCCCGGGTGACGCACATGGCGTGGGCGTGGTTGTCGAACAGCACGAAGGTGATCGGAAGCCGGTACTGCAGCGCGGTGTGAATCTCCATGCCGTGCATGAAGAATGAGCCGTCACCGGCGATGACAATCGTGCGGCGCGCAACGCCGGCCGCGGCCCGGTGAAACGTCATCCCGATTCCGGCGCCGAAGCTGTATCCCATACCTCCCATGCCCAGCGCCACCAGGAATCGGCCGTCACGCCGGGCCGGCAGATGATGGATGGCCGCAGCCCCCACGTTGCCTGCGTCGACGACGATGTCGGTGCCGTCGGGCAGGACGTCGTCGAGTAGGCGCATCGCGTCGCGATACCTGATGCCCGGGCCGTCGTGGACCGGTGGGCGCAGTTCGGTGGGCGGCGCCGGGTCCGGCACCCGCACCTGGGCGCGACGGCCGGGCCCCGACAGCGCCCCGGCCAGCAGGGTCAGCGAGACGCGCAGATCGTCTGAGTGGGTATGGGTGCACGGCGGGTAGGGCACCTGCGCGCCGATCGAATGGGTCGGCACCGAAGCCAGCGCCTCATCCAGGCCGGCCCGGGCGGTCACCGTCATGCGAGTGCCGACGAGCAGGCATAACGCACTCTGTGCTGCGGCAACGGCCACCCCGGGATGGCCCATCACACCGGCCACCCCCAACGCCGAGGAGGAGCCGAAACCCGGCGTGCCCGCCACATCCTTGGCGTCGGGCACCGTGGCCACCCGTGCCCGCAGAATGGACCGCAGCCGATCCAGTTCAGCCCGGGCATCGTCGCGGGCCACTTGTTCACCGGCGATGACGGTGATGGGGCCGTCGGCGCGGCGCAGCGCCTGCTCGAGCGCGTTGAGGTCGCAGTGGCGTGCCATCGTCGATCCGGCCGCACCGGTCCGGCCGTTGCCGGCACCCGGCGCCCCCAGCTCGACCTGCTGAATATCCTTGGGCAGCAACAGCACCGCGGGCCCGCCGGCGTGTGCCGCGGCAAGTGCTTCCGGGAGCGCAGTGAGAATGTCCGCGGGCTTCAGCACTCTGCGGCAGTACAGCGAGACCGCGGAAAACAAGGCATGCGCATCCAGGCTTCCGTTGTCCCCGCTGGTGTCCTGGAATGCGCCCCGGCCGTCGAGCGTCGTCGGCGCCTGCCCGATCAGGGCCAGCACGGGCACCCGGCTGGCCAGCGATTCCGCCAGCCCGGGCACGGTGTTCAGGCAACCACCGCCAGAGGTCGCCGCCACGACGCCGATCCCGCCGCCACTGCGGCTGAACCCGTCTGCCATTGTCGCAGCGGAGAATTCGTGTTTGGCCAGCACCGCGGTGATGTCCTCGCGGAAGTACGCGGCATCGTAGAGGTCCTCGATGTTGGCGCCGTCCACGCCGAAGATATGTGTGACCCCGTTCGCGGCCAGCTGACCGACGATGTGGTCCACCACCCGGTGCATGTTGACCATGTGCCACCTACTTCCGTGCTCTGCCAGAGACACGACACATGAGTGGCGGTGGTTCACCCCGAGCACGTATTTGTGCAAACTCCCGGGGTTTACGCAGAACTTTCAAAGGTTCCCAAGACCGCCGGACCGCCGGGCCGCCGGGCCGCCGGGCCGCCGGGCCGCCGGGCCGTCAGACCGCCGGGCCGCCCAAATGTCACGCTGGAGTGACCCTCGGATTCGAGGGCCACTCCAGCGTGACAAAAGCCGCGCCAGCTGCCCCGCGGGCAGGACCGCTCAGAGCTGCTTTTCCAGCAGCACCTTGCCGTCGGGGGACGTAACCAGTTGCACGGCAGCGATATCCGTCGCCGGCATCTGGGTGTTGCCGCTGGGCAGCGCGGTCGCGCCGGACAATCCCAGCCACGTGGCGATCTCGTTGCGGCTGCCGTCCCGGCCGATCACCACCATGCCCAGGTTCTGCGGGGGCGCGTCCTGCTTACCCCAGCTTCCGTAGCTGCAGGCCATGTCGATCCGGGTGCCCCAGGAGTAACTGGTCATCGCGATGCTGGCGTTGATGGGCGTCTCGGACATCTTGGCCATCGCCATCATCTGCGAGTTCTGCTGTTCGGTGCCGCTGTGCAGGCCGAACACCTCCGGACGGACACCGATCACCACACCGATCGCCAGCAGGGCCGCGGCCACGCCTACCGCGGCCGTGGTCACCCACCGCGAGCGGCGGCGACGCCAGCTGACCTTGGCCAGCACGGACTGCAGCACCTCGGGCCGCAGCGGCGGGTCGGGCTGTTCGGATTCGAGGGCGTTCACCTCGTCCAGGTCGAGCATGGCCAGAAGCGCGGGCATGCCGCTCAGCTCGGCCACCGCGGCACGGCACTGCGCGCAACCGTCCAGATGGGCCTCGTACTCGCGGCGCTCGCCACTGTCGAGCGATCCGAGCACATAGGCCGCATCCCAGGTCCGATAACGGTCGGATTCCACCGGATCAGGGATGTGGGGTACACCGAACTGTGTCATCGTGTCACCCCCATCTCTTGCAAGTTCAGTCGTAGTGCACGTACCGCGTAGTGCAGCCGTGATTTCACGGTGCCCTCGGGTATCTGCAGGTCCTCGGCGATCTGCCCGGTGTTCCACCCCTGGTAGTACGCCCGGCGGACCACTGCGCGGTGTTCGTCGGAAAGTTGGCTCAGCGCCGTGCTCAGCAAGATTCGGTCCAACGCATTGTCCACCTGGTCGGGGGCGGCGGCCGCTTTGGAATGGTCTGCCACCTGTTCGGGGTCCGGCACCCCGGTTTCGTTCCGAAAACGGGCACTCCGGCGTTCATCAATGATCATGTTTCGCGCCACCGTAAACAACCACGCCCGGGCCGAACGGTCGGTGTCGGCGGTGACTTCAGGGTGACGCCACGCCCGCAGCAACGTTTCCTGCACCACGTCCTCGGCGCGCGCCCTGTCCCCTGTCAGCCGCAGGGCGTAGCGCCACAGCGCGGCAGCATGCTCGTCGTAGAGCACCCGCATCATGGCGGCCTCCGGATCATCCATTCCCTACCTCCGTCTGTGATACGACGTTGGTGGCGATCCGGTTCAACTACTACCTTTGCACGCGGGCGTACACCAACGCCGACGCGCGGTTCGGGCAGGGATTGCTGTCGTTGATTACCGGGTGAGGATTCGTGGGCCGTCTTCGGTCACTGCGACCGTGTGCTCCCAGTGCGCCGCGCGGGTCCCGTCGGCGGTGACGACGGTCCACTCGTCGTCGAGGATCTTGGTCTCGGTGGTGCCCAGGGTCAGCATGGGTTCGATGGCCAGCACCGAGCCCGGCTCCAGGTACGGGCCACGGCCCGGCGAGCCCTCGTTCGGCAGGAACGGGTCCATGTGCATCTGCCGGCCGATGCCGTGTCCGCCATAGCCCTCGACGATCCCGTACTTGCGGTCGTGGCGAGCTTCGGCGGCATGGGTCTCGACCTCGATCGCGTGCGAGACATCGGTCAGCCGGTTTCCGGGCAGCATCGCCGCGATGCCGGCCTCCATGGCCGATTTCGTTGCGGCAGAGAGGGCTTCGTCGGCCGCAATCAGCGTGCCGATCCCGAACGTCACTGCCGAGTCGCCGTGCCAGCCGTCGACGATGGCACCGCAGTCGATGGACACCAGATCCCCGGCCGCCAATTTCTCGTCGGCTGACGGAATGCCATGCACCACACGGTCATTGACCGATGCGCAGATGCTGGCCGGGAACCCGTGATAGCCGAGGAAAGACGGGGTGCCGCCGCCGTCACGGATGACGGCCTCGGCGATCTGATCCAGCTCGAGCGTGGACACGCCGGGGGCGGCGGCTGCGCGCACCGCGCTCAGCGCCGAGGCGACCAGGGCCCCGGCGACCGCCATCGCGTCCAACTCTCCGGCGCTACGCTGCGCAACGACCTTGCGCTTACGCAACCCCGGCAATCTGATCACTTACCCAGTGCGTGCAATGCGCGGGCGAACACCTCGTCGAGGCCGCCCACCGCATCCACGGTCTTCAGGTCGTCGCGGTAGTACTCCAGCAGCGGCTCGGTCTCGTCGCGGTAGACCTTCATGCGGTTGCGGATGACCTCATCGGTGTCGTCGGCGCGGCCGCGGCCCTTGAGGCGGGTCAGCAACTCGTCCTCGGACACCTGGAACTCCACCACCGCATCGAGCTTGGTGTTGCGGGCGGCAAGCATGTCCTTGAGCGCGCCAGCCTGCTCGACCGAGCGCGGGTAGCCGTCCAGGATGAATCCGTCAGCGGCGTCGGCCTGGTCGATGCGGTCCTCGACCAGACGGTTCGTCAGTTCGGCGGGCACCAGATCCCCGGCGTCCAGGTAGCGCTTGGCCTCCAGCCCGAGCGGGGTGCCGTCACCGATGTTCTTGCGGAACAGGTCTCCGGTGGAGATTTGCGGGATGCCGAGCTTCTCGGACAGCTTCTCGGCCTGCGTGCCTTTGCCCGCACCGGGCGGTCCGAGTAGAACGACTCTCACTTCAGGAACCCTTCGTAGTTGCGTTGCATGAGCTGGCTCTCGATCTGTTTAACGGTATCCAGACCGACACCGATCATGATCAGAACCGCGGTTCCGCCGAACGGCAGATTCTGTACCGAGCCGGTGTTGCCGATCTGCAGGAACACGTTGGGCAGAACGGCGATCGTACCGAGGTAGATCGAGCCGGGCAGAGTGATCCGGCTGAGCACATAGCGCAGGTAGTCCGCGGTCGGCTTGCCGGGCCGGATGCCCGGGATGAATCCACCGAACTTCTTCATCTCATCGGCACGCTCGTCCGGGTTGAACGTGATCGACACGTAGAAGTACGTGAAGAAAATGATCAGGCCGAAGTAGATCGCGATATAGACCGGGTCCGCCGGGTTGGTCAGATAGTCGGCGACGAACTTGTCCCACCAACCCGTGCCCGGGTTGGAGCTCCCGCTCTGGATCAGCTGGGTGATCAGGTGCGGGATGTAGATCAGCGACGACGCGAAGATCACCGGGATGACGCCGGCCTGGTTGACCTTGAGCGGAAGGTAGGTGGAGGTGCCGCCGTACATCTTGCGGCCCACCATGCGCTTGGCGTACTGGACCGGGATGCGGCGCTGGCCCTGCTCGACGAACACCACGCCGACGATGATCAGCAGCGTCGCGGCCACCACTGCGGTGAACACCAGGCCGCCGCGGCTCTCCAGGATGGTCTGGCCTTCGGACGGGATCCGGGCCGCGATGCCGGCGAAGATCAGCAGGGACATGCCGTTGCCGATACCGCGCTCGGTGACCAGCTCGCCCATCCACATCACCAGCGCGGCGCCTGCCGTCATCACCAGCACGATGACGACCAGCCCGAAGACCGAGCTGTCCTGGATGATGTCGAGGCTGCAGCCCTGCAGCAGGCCGCCGTTGGCGGCCAGTGCCACGATGCTGGTGGCCTGCAGAACGGCCAGCGCGATCGACAGATAACGCGTGTACTGCGTCATCTTGGCCTGACCGGCCTGCCCCTCCTTCTGCAACTGTTCGAAGCGTGGGATCACCACGACCAGCAGCTGGACGATGATGCTGGCGGTGATGTAGGGCATGACGCCCACCGCGAACACCGTCAGCTGCAGCAGCGCGCCACCGGAGAACAGGTTGATCAATGAGTAGATCTGCGCCGAATCTCCGCCGCTGACCTGCTCGATGCACTTCTGGACGTTCGGGTAGTTAACCCCCGGAGACGGGATCGACGCGCCGGCCCGGTACAGGATCACCAGGCCCAACGTGAACAGGATCTTGCGTCTGAGGTCGGCCGTCCGCAGCGATGAGATGAAAGCCGAAAGCACTCTTCCTCCTGCGCAGCCGACCTCTCAGCGCGGCGTGCCAAATGGGGCTGGGTGAAGCCAGCGTCAATGGTCAAGTCATGTCCGGCAGCCCAGCAGGCGCGCAGCCTGCGGACTCAGCCGTCAAATCAGTCTACGAGAGTAACAGTTGCCGCGGAGAGGACCCCTGTGCGCACCCGAGTCGACCCTCTGCGATCCCCGCGCCATACCGCCTAGCTGCGAGCAGAGCTGCTCTTCAGAATCGGGGCGTACAGTCGGCGACAGCTCATTACACCACCTAACTAACACGTTGATTCTGACTGAACAAAGGGGAATTCATGGCCCGGACTGCTGACGACTCGTGGGATCTCGCCTCCAGCGTGGGTGCGACGGCGACGATGGTCGCGGCAGCGCGCGCGATGGCCACCAACTCCGATGATCCGGTGATCGACGACCCGTTCGCCGCTCCCCTGGTTCGCGCGGTCGGCATGGAATTCTTCACCAAGCTGGCCGACGAGAACTTCACCACCGAAGGACTCGACGAAGAGGCGGCCACGGGCCTGATCCGGTTCGCCAACGGCATGGCCGCCCGCACGCGTTTCTTCGACGACTTCTTCCTGAGCGCCTGTCGTGCCGGCATCCGACAGGCGGTCATCCTGGCGGCCGGTCTGGACTCGCGCGCCTACCGGCTGCCATGGCCGGACGGAACGGTGGTCTACGAGGTCGACCAACCCGAGGTGATCGAGTTCAAGAGCACGACCATGGCGAGCCTGGGCGCGGCGCCGACGACCGACCGCCGCACCGTGGCCATCGATCTGCGGTTCGACTGGCCCACCGCACTGACCGAGGCCGGGTTCGACCCCTCGGCGCCGACCGCATGGATCGCCGAGGGGTTGCTGGGTTACCTGCCGGGAGACGCGCAGGACCGTTTGCTCGATCAGGTGACTGAGCTGAGTGCCCCGGGCAGCCGCTTCGGTGTCGAGGGCGTGCCCGCGACCGAGACCAACGACGAAGAGACGATCCGGGCCCGGATGCAGGAGTTCACCGACCGCTGGCGGGCACACGGCCTGGACATGGACCTCAACGAGCTGATCTTCCTGGGCGACCGCGCCGACGTCACGACGTATCTGGAAGGGCATGCCTGGAGGACCACCGCCATCTCGTCCAACGATCTGCTGATCCGCACGGGTCTGCCGCCGGTCGAGGACGAAGCCCACGCGGCATCAGTGCTCTACATCAACGCCGAGAAGTGAGGTGGGCGAACGATGACACGGTCTGACACCGACAGCTGGGATCTGGCCTCCAGTGTGGGCGCGACGGCGACGATGGTCGCCGCGGCCCGCGCGATTGCGAGTGCTGAACCCGACCCGCTGATCGACGACCCCTACGCGGCCGATCTGGTCCGCGCAGTCGGAGTGGAGTTCTTCACCAAGCTTGTCGACGGCGAGATCGCCCTCGACGGCGAACTGGCCGAAGGTGCCGCGTTGATGACCGGCGTGATGGCGGTGCGGACGAAGTTCTTCGACGACTTCTTCACCGCCGCGGTAGGCGGCAATTCCACGGACGCCGCCGTCGAAGAGGCCGGGATCCGTCAGGCGGTGATCCTGGCCTCCGGGCTGGACTCGCGCGCGTACCGGCTGCCGTGGCCCGACGGCACCGTGGTCTACGAACTCGACCAGCCCGCCGTGATCGGCGCCAAGACCGCCACCATGGCGAAGATCGGGGCCACCCCCACGGCCGAACGCCGCACCGTGGCCGTCGACCTTCGTGACGACTGGCCCGCGGCGCTCGAAGCCGCCGGGTTCGATCGGGCGGCGCCGAGCGCATGGAGCGCCGAGGGGCTGCTGGCCTATCTGCCTCCGGAGGCCCAGGACCGGTTGTTCGACAACATCACCGCGCTCAGCAGCCCGGGCAGCAGGCTGGCCACCGAGTACCACCTGCCCGGCATGGCGGCGGACCTGCGCGAGCGCGGACAGGTTTTGAGCGAGCAGTGGCGTCAGCACGGGCTCGACCTCGACCTGGCCAACCTCTGGTACGACGGCGAGCGCAACTCGGTGGTCGACTACCTCACAGACCGCGGATGGTCGGTGACCGCCCGACGACGGCCCGATCTTTTTGCCGACTATGGCCGCACCTTCCCCACCGCGGACTCCGCTGCGCTGCAACGTAATTCGCAATCCGTTATCGCGATACGAAACTAGGAGCACCATGACCCGCACCGAAGGCGACAGCTGGGATCTCGCCACCAGCGTCGGGGCCACCGCGACCGGTGTCGCGGCGTCCCGCGCCCTGGCCAGCAAGCAAACCGACCCGCTGATCACCGATCCATACGCCGACGCACTCGTACGCGCGGTGGGTCTGGAACACAGCATCCGACTCGCCGACGGTGAGGTGTGCGTCGAGGGCGACGTGATGCTCGACCGGCAGCGGATGTGCGAGCAGATCGCGGTCCGCACCCGGTTCTTCGACGATTTCTTCCTGGCAGCCGGTGCGGCCGGGATCGGCCAGGCCGTGATCCTGGCCGCGGGCCTGGACACTCGCGCTTACCGGCTCGCCTGGCCTGCCGGCACCGTGGTATTCGAGGTGGACCAGCCGGCGGTGCTGGAGTTCAAGACCCGCACCCTGGCCGACCTCGGCGCCACGCCGGCAGCCGAGCTGCACACTGTGCCGGTCGATCTGCGCGATGACTGGCCGAAAGCCCTGCGTGACAACGGCTTCGATCCAGCGGTTCCGACCGCCTGGATCGCCGAAGGTCTGCTCATCTACCTGCCCCCGGAAGCTCAGGATCGGTTGCTCGACAACATCACCGTGCTCAGCGCCCCGGGCAGCCGGCTGGCGACCGAACACATGGACGCCGCAATGCTCACCGAGAAGTGGACCGAGCGGGTCAGCCAGTGGTCCAAGAAGGTCGGGTCCGACGTGGATCTGACCGACCTGTTCTATTCCGGCGAGCGCACCGCGGTCCGTGACCACCTCACCCCCCAGGGGTGGAACGTCACGGTGCAGTCCAGCCGGGCGGCCTACGAGTCGCACGGCTTCGACTTTCCCGAGGAGCTCGCCAATCTCGCGGGAGACTCTGGTTATCTGTCAGCAACTCTGAAGGCATCGAACTAGACAGTCGGGAGACGCACGATGGCACGTACCGATGGCGACAGCTGGGACCTGGCCTCCAGCGTCGGCGCGACCGCAACGATGGTGGCGGCGGGGCGGGCGATCGCCAGCCGGGATTCCCACGGCCTGATCGACGATCCGTTCGCCGCACCGTTGGTCCGCGCGGTGGGCATCGAGGTGTTCACCAAGATGGTCGACGGTGAGCTGAGTCTGGAGGCACTGACTCAGCTGGCACCGGAGGCCGCTGAGCGGGCCCGCGCCAACATCGACGAGATGGCCGTGCGGACCAGGTTCTTCGATGATTTCTTCGGTGCGGCCGGCAAGTCCGGCATCCGGCAGGCGGTGATCCTGGCCTCCGGGCTGGATTCGCGTGCGTACCGGCTGCCGTGGCCCGAGGGCACCGTGGTCTATGAGATCGACCAGCCCGAGGTGATCGAGTTCAAGACGCGCACGCTGGCCGGTCTGGGTGCCGATCCCACGGCACAACGGCGGACCGTACCGATCGACCTGCGCGAGGACTGGCCGGCTGCTCTGCGGGCAGCGGGGTTTGATCCGGCCGCTCCGACCGCCTGGTGCGCCGAAGGGTTGTTGATCTACCTGCCGCCGGAGGCGCAGGACCGGTTGTTCGACAACATCGCCGCGCTCAGCGCACCGGGCAGCACGGTGGCCACCGAGTTCGTGCCCGGGCTCAAGGATTTCGACCCGGAGAAGGCCCGCGCCGCCACCTCCATGTTCAGCCAGATCGGGTTGAACATGGACATGCCGTCGTTGATCTATCACGGCGAGAGGCATTCGGCTGCCGACTATTTGAGTGCCAAGGGCTGGCAGATGACGGGCGTGGCGCGTTCGGAGCTGTTCGTCCGCCACGGCCTGCCGGTTCCCGCCCACGACGAGAACGACCCGATGGGCGAGATCGTCTACATCAGCGGCACTCTGAACTGAGCGGCTTCAGGAGACTCTGGCAAAGCGCAGGGTCTCGCCCCTGACCCCACCCATCCACAGGTCCTGGCACGCTGCCGCCATGTCGTCGAGCCCGTCGATGATCTCGCCGAACACATTACCGGGGACCCAGCCCTGGTCGCCGTTGATCAGCAGGTTGTTGCGACCGTAGAACAGCGCCAGGTCCACGATCGCGCCGGTGGTTCCGGTGCCGGCGCTGTTCTCGTATCCGTACGCGGGGTTGCCCAGATCGTCGGAGTCGAACGAGAACCAGCACAGGTCGCCCGGTATCGGGGTGACCGTGGTGTTCTCCTTGCCGGGGTCGGAGCCGAATGCCGGTAGCAGCGTGTAGATCTCGTTGCGGGCGTACTTGCCGTGGAACACCTGCGCGGCCAGCGGCAGGGCGTCCCACACGGCGGCGCAGGTGCGCGGCGCCGCTTCGTCGAGAAGCCTGGCCACGCAACTGACTCCGCGCTTGTCCAGCGACACCGTGATCAACCGGCTCATGCAACCTCCTCGGTGAGCAGCGCCGGCACCCGGCGGTGCCAGTCCGTGGCGTCCTGGTAGGCCTGCCCGGCGCGGAGCACCAGCGCGTCGGCGTGGCGCGGCCCCACGATCTGCAGCCCGACGGGCAGGCCGGCCGTGGTGAACCCGCACGGCACCGAAAGTGCGGGCTGCTGAGTCAGATTGAACGGGTAGGTGTAGGGCGTCCAGCTCGTCCAATCCGGTGAGGTCGAACCGTCGGGCACATCCTGGCCGACCGGAAACGCGGTCAGCGGCAGCGTCGGGGTGACGAGGAGGTCGTAGGCCTGGTGGAACCTGCCCATCAGCTCGCCGAGCTTCATCCGGACAGCGGTCGCGTCGAGGTAGTCCGACGCGGTGAAGCCCGCCCCGGTCGTGGCCGTACGGCGCAGGCCGGGATCCAGACGCTCGGCGGCCGGGCCGGTCAGCTTGCCTTCCAATACTTTTGCCTCGCCGGCGAACCACAGCACGTGGAAGGCGTGCACCGGGTCGGTGAAGCCGGGGTCCACCTGCTCGACGTGGGCGCCCGCCGCCGCGAGCACGTCCACCGCGGCGCGCACCGCGGCGTCGACCTCGGGATCGTTGGCGCCGAAGCCGAGGTTCGGCGAATAGGCGATGCGCAGTCCGGCGATTCCCCCGCTGAGGGCGGCCCCGAATGACGAACTCGGAGAGGGCATCGCCGACCAGTCTCGCGCGTCGAACCCGGTGATCACATCCAGCAATGCGGCAACGTCGGCGACCGTGCGGGCCATCGGGCCGGCGTGCGAGAGCGTGCCGAACGGGCTGGGTGGATACAGCGGAATCAGGCCGTAGGTGGGTTTGAGTGCGACGGTGCCGGTGAACGCGGCGGGGATGCGCACCGAGCCGCCGCCGTCGGTGCCGACCGACCACGGGCCCATTCCGAGTGCCACGGCGGCCGCGCTGCCCCCGCTCGATCCGCCTGCGGTCATGGCGGGATTCCACGGGTTTGCGGTCGCCCCATAGCGCGGGGAGTCGGTGACGCCCTTCCACGAGAACTCCGGTGTGGTGGTCTTTCCGAGCAGCACCGCACCGGATTCGCGCAGCCGGGCCGCACTGGGCGCATCCTCCTGCCAGGGGCCTGCGTCGTCGATGAGCCAGCTGCCACGTAGGGTCGGCCAGCCCGCGGTCCACAGCGCATCCTTTATCGAGGTCGGGACTCCGTCGGCCGGGCCGAGGGGATCGCCTGCATACCAACGCTTTTCGGATCTCCGTGCGCAGGCCAGCGCATTGTCGGGATCGACGAGCACAAAGGCGTTCACCGCATCGTCGTGTCGGTCGATGGCGCGCAGGGCCTCCTCGGTGGCCTCCACCGGAGATATCGTCTTGGCGCGGTAGGCCTCAACCAACTCGACCGCCTGCGGGATGCTCACCGCACATCCCCCGGCACGTACCCCAGCGTCTTGTCCACCACGTTCAGCAGCGGCTGCCCGGCCAGCCAGCGGCGCGCATTGTCGGTGAACTGCGCCGCCAGGATGTCACGAAAGCCGACGACGTCGCCGGACATGTGCGCGGTGACGACGGCACCGGGCGCGTCCCACAACGGGTGTTCGGCCGGCAGCGGTTCGGTACTGAACACGTCGAGGGTGGCTCCGCCGATGCGGTGCTCGGTCAACGCGGCAAGCAGTGCGTCCTCGTCGACGATCGGGCCACGCGCGATATTGACAAGGTGCGCATCGGATTTCATCGCCTTCAGCACGGTCGCGTCGACGAGTCCCTCGGTCGCCGGGGTGAGCGGCGCGGCCAGCACCAGGTGATCGCACCAACCGACGGCCTCGGCCAGCTCGGCAGTGGCCACCACGGTTCCGAAATCCGGATCCTCGTCGACCGCCACGCGCCCGGCGCCCCGCACGGACAGGCCGGCCGCGCGCAGCAGACGCGCGATCTCGCGGCCGATGCCGCCGGTCCCGACCACGAGGGCGTTCGCGCCCGTGATACTGCGAGTCTCCCGGTAGCTCCACTCATGACGCCTTTGGTGGTCGTGGCTGGCCTGGCTGCCCTTGGCATGGGCGATGACTGCGCCGAGCACGTATTCGGCTATGGGACGGTCGAATACGCCGCGGGCGTTGGTGACCACCACGTCGGACTCCCGCAACCCGTTGAACAGCAAGGTGTCGACGCCGGCGGCCGCGATGTGGATCCACTCGAGGGTGTCCGCGCATTCCCATGCCTCGCGCAGTGCGGTGGAGAAGTAATCCCACAGCAGCACCGCCCGAGCGCCCGTGACGGCCTGCTTCAGCCCGGCGGCGTCGCAGTAGCGGAACTCCGCGTCCACGTCGGCCAGCCCCGGCACCCGGTCGCTCTCACGCTCGCACAACACCGCGATCACGGGGCGGGCTGCGAGAGGCGGCATCGTTCCGAGGCTAGGAACGCATTCGTATGATTGTCAACAATCTGTTGCCGGTTTGCCCCCTCGGCCTCACACTATGGACATGACGCTCGAGGATGTCGTTCCTCCCCCACCGTTGCAGCAGGTGGGGATCGGCGTCGTGACGCCTCACGACTTCGCGCTCGACCGCGAACTGTGGCGCTGGGTGCCCAATGACGTCAGCCTGTACGTCACCCGGTTGCGGTACGCCCCGATGCAGGTGACGGTCGACATGGCGGTGCATGTCTCCGAACCCGAGCAGGTCGAGGCCGGTGCCGCGAATGTGCTCGCGGTCTCACCGTTGGTGACGGCGTATGCATGTACCGCGGGAAGCTTCGTCAAAGGCATGGCCGGTGAAGCCGCCTTGGTCACGGCGATGCGGGCCGCCGGAGCCCCTGCTGCCGTGACCACCAGCGGCTCCATGCTCGCCGCACTCCGCCACCTCGGGGTGCGAACGGTCGCGACCGTGACGCCCTACACCGCCGACCTGACGAGCGGGCTGACCAGTTATCTGATGGAGGCCGGTATCGAGGTGGCCGCCACCGCGGGCCTGGGAATGACATCGCGGATCTGGGCGGTTCCGTACCGCACCACGGCCGAATTGGTCTGTGCCACCGACTGTTCGGATGCGCAGGCCATCGTCATCAGCTGCACGAACCTGCCGACCTACGATCTGATCGCCCCGCTGGAGCGTGAATTGGGCAAACCGGTGGTCACCGCCAACCAGGTGACCATGTGGGCGGCCCTGGCGGTGGCCGGGCGCAAAGCCGTCGGCGCCGGTCAGCGGCTGCTGGAAACCTGAACGCAGACAAGCGAAAGGAGACTGCATGGCGACGGTGGGGATCCTCTATCCCGGCCACAGCGCCGAGGACGACTTCGGTGCACTGCAGGCACGCCTGCCTGGGACGCTGCGCCTGCCGGTGGCGATCACCTCGGTCGGCGAGGATGCACATCGTGTCGACGCCCTCCTCGACCTCGGCCGCACCGAACGCCTCGCCGACGGGGTGGCCCGCCTGGGCCCGTCCCGTCCGGACTCGATGATGTGGGCTTGTACCTCAGGCAGTTTCGTCTTCGGCCGCGACGGTGCCCGACGCCAGGCCGACGCGGTGTCTGCCGCTTCGGGCGTCCCCGCATCGTCGACATCGATCGCATTCGTAGATGCTTTGCGGCACCTGGACATCCACCGCGTATCGGTGGCCGCCTCGTATCCCGAGGATGTCGCGGCACACTTCGTCGCTTTTCTGTCCGGCGGCGGAGTCGACGTGGTCTCGATCGGCAGCCACGGCATCATCACCGCGGCGGAAGTGGGCCGGCTGGAGCAGGCCGAGGTGCTCGCGATGGTCCAGGCGGCCGACCACCCCGACGCCGAGGCCGTCCTGGTGCCCGACACCGCCATGCACACAATGAGTTTCATCGACCGACTGGAATCCGCCGTCGGAAAACCGGTCCTCACCGCAAATCAGGTCACGGTGTGGAAAGGCCTGCAGCTGATCGGCCCGGTGCCGGCGCTCCCCGGGATGGGCCGGCTGTTCGGAGCGCGGCCGTGACCGACTTCATCACCCCTGTCGAGCAGGAGTCGACGCCGAGCATCGTCGCCGAGAAGCTCCGGCAGGCCATCGCGTACGGCGAACTGGTCCCGGGCACCCAACTCGGGGAGGCCGAGCTGGCGCGCAAGTTCGGAGTCAGCCGCGGGCCTCTGCGAGAAGGCATGCAGCGCCTTACCCAGGAAGGGCTGCTCATCTCGATCCGCAACCGCGGAGTGTTCGTCAACAACATGGACGCCGGCGAGATCCGCGACATGTATCTGGCCCGCGAGGCGATCGAGCGCACGGCGAGCCGCCAGATCTTGCAGGGCGACTATGCGAGCGCCGGGGATGCCCTGCTCGCGATCGTCGACGAGATGGCCGCGGCCCGGGATCTGGACGAGGTCAGCGAGGCCGACATGCGCTTCCACGAGCTGCTCGTGGAGCTCGCGGGGAGCCCGCGGCTGTCCCGTCTGCACCAGACGTTCCTGGTGGAAACCAGGATGTGCGTGCACGCACTGGCCGACACCTACGGCTCCCCCACCGACCGGGTCAGTGAGCATCAGACACTGGCAAGTGCCATCCGGTCCGGCGACGTCGCGTTGACCGACAAGTTGATGCTGACCCACATGGAGGACGCCGTCGAACGGCTGATCGCGCGGCTACCGGCCGGCTGACCCTGCCGGCGCGTCGGCCTCGGTGTCGTAATCCAGCTGGGGCGGCGCCTCCGGGGTTCCAGGTATCTCGGTGCCGCTGATCGGGCACCGAGCAGTTTCGGGCACCTTGATCAGTGCCAGCGCCCCGATGACACACGCGATCATCATGTAGTACGCGGGGACCAACTTGTCGCCGGTCAACCCCACCAGCCAGTCGTTGACGGCCGGAGCAGTGCCGCCGAACACCGAGGTCGACACGTTGTAGGCGATCGCGAACCCGGCGTAGCGGACCTGGGTGGGAAACATTGCCGGGAAGGTCGCCGAAATCGTCGACAGCTGAGGCACATACAGCAGGCCCAGCACCGCGAACCCGATGATCGCGCCGACCATGTTCGTCGACATCAACAGGAACGTCGGAATCCCGGCGATGAACAACCCGACCAACGAGAACCACCACATCGGTTTTCGGCCCACCCGATCGGAGATGTAGCCGGCCACCGGCAGGAACACCATCATCGACAACATCCCGATGATGGGCACGATCAGCGAGTGACTGCCTGACAGACCGATTGTCTGCTCGAGATAGGTCGGCATGTAGGTCAGCAGCGTGTAGTTGACCACGTTGAGCGCGACCACCAGGCCGGCCAATCGCAGGATGGGACCCCAGTACTCGACGACCAGATCCTTGAGCTCGGACACCGGGCTGCCTTCCCGCTCCCCGCTTTGCTCGAGTTCGCGGAAGATCGGCGTGTCCTCCAATTTGGACCGCAGGTAAACGCCGACGAGGCCGAGCGGGGCGGCAACCAGGAACGGCAAACGCCAACCCCAGGAACTCATCTGGTCGTCGCTGAGCAGCACCGAGAAGCTCAGCATCAGCAGCGCGCCGAGCGAGAATCCGGCCAACGTTCCGAATTCGAGGAAACTACCGAGGAATCCACGCCGCCGCGACGGTGCGTACTCGGCCATGAACGTGGCGGCACCGCCATACTCTCCGCCGGTGGAGAATCCCTGAACCATGCGGAGCACGACCATCAGCGCCGGCGCCCACATCCCGATCACGTCGTAGGACGGCACCAGCCCGACACAGAATGTCGCACCAGCCATCAAGACGATGGTGATGGCCAATACCTGTCGGCGGCCGACTCGATCCCCCAACGGACCCCACACAAATCCGCCCAGGGGGCGCACCAGGAACGAGATGGCGAAGGTGGCCAACGCCAGCAGGGTCGCCTGCTGCGCGTCACCGGGAAAGATGGCCGCCGAAATGTAGCCAACGCCGTAGGCGTAGATACCGTAGTCGAACCATTCGGTGGCGTTGCCGATCGCCGATGCGGCAATCGCTCGTCTGAGCACCCCGGGTTCGGGCGCGTCCGGCTCGGGATCACGGTGGTCGAGGTCTGGTTTGTCGCCGAAGCCCTTCATCGGGCTCTTTCGCGCAGGCACGGTTCCTCCAAGTGTCAGACGACACCGCTCCCACCGTGCATTCTCTTACGGCTGGACTGAGCGGATCACCGCAGGACCAGGCCGTCGTCTCGTCGACAATTCATCAGTTGCCAGACCTGACGTTATCAGCCTTACCGCGTCGCTCCGGGCGCAGTTACCACCTCGTAACCGCCGCCGGGAGTCAGAACCGGTGATCCCCAACCCACAACGCGTTGGTACCGGTCATGGAACGCTCGAAGCCCTCAACGGCTCGCACCGCCGCTTGCCCGAAGAGTGCACCGACCGCGAGCGGCACCGATGCGGCTGCCGGTTGGGAGGAAGGCTTCGGCCGCAGCATGTCCAGCAAGGACGATCCCGGATAGGTCAGCACTCGGACCTTGGTCTGCGGATCGAGGCCGGCAAGGACCTTCGCGCGGGTGATCGCGGTACGCAGACCTCCGAGCTCGTCGACCAGCCCACGCTCCTTGGCGTCGGCACCAGTCCACACCCGGCCCCGGGCCACCTCGTCGACCTCCTCGACCGACAGTTTGCGACCTTCGGCCACCCGGGCGATGAAATCTCGGTACAGCAGGTCGGTCTCGGCTTCGATCTGGGTGTGCTGTTCGTCGGTGAACGGTGCATTCGACGACCAGGCATCGGCATTGGGGTTGGTACGCAAGGAATCCGAGCCCACCCCGAGCTTGTCCTTGAGTTCACGTGAGATCAGCTTGCCGGTGATCACGCCGATCGATCCGGTGAGGGTGCCCGCGTTGGCCACGATCTCGTCGGCGGCCATCGACACGTAGTAGCCACCCGACGCGGCGACCGCGCCCATCGAGGCAACGACGGGCTTCCCCCGCTCACGGGCCCGAACCACCTCGCGCCAAATGGTTTCCGAGCCACTGACCGACCCGCCCGGGCTGTCCACGCGCAGGACGATCGCCGAGACATCGTCGTCGGCGGCGGCCTCACGCAGTGCCGCGGCGATGGTGTCGCCGCCGGCACTGGAATTGCCGATCGGCAGTACCTGCGGTCCGCCGCGGCCGCTGACGATGGGGCCGTGCAGGGTCACCACTGCGATCGTCGGCTTGGATTTGCGGCCCGGGATCTGCGGCGCGGGGACCTTGGGAGACGTCCGCGCATATCGCGAAAGATAAAGTCGCGGCAGGGCATCCGGATGGTTGTCGGCGTCGATACCGGCCTCGACCGGGCCGCCTGACAGTTCGCCGATACGCGCATAGGCCTCGTCGCGGAACCCGATGCGATCGACCAGACCGGCCGTCACCGCATCATCGCGCAGCACGGGTGCCCGATCGGCCAGTGCGTTGACCGCCTCGGTGCTCAACTGGCGGGATTCGGCGATGCCCTGCCACACCTGCGACTGCAGGCTCTCGATCATCCGGCCGTCGGCCTCGCGCTGCGCATCGGTGTAGCGATCCTCGGTGAAAACGTTTGCAGCCGACTTGTATTCACCGCGCGCGACGAACTGTGGCTCGATACCCACCTTGTCGAGCGCGTCTCGCAGGAACATCGCATTGGTGGCGAAACCGACCAGGCCCACCGTTCCCGACGGCTGCATCCAGACCTCGCGGAACGCCGAAGCCAGGTAGTACGACAGCGTGCCCGGGTAGGTCTCGGCCCAGGCCAATGTGGGCTTGGTGTCACTGAATTCCGCTATGGCGGCCCGCAGTTCCTGCACCGGACCTGGCGCGGCGGCGGGAAGCTGCACCCGCGCGATCAGTCCGGCCACCCGATCATCCTCAGCGGCTCGGTGGATTGCCGCGATGGCCTGCCGCAGCACGAGCGGCCGGCCGCCACCCGCGATCATCGCCAGCGGGTCGAAGCCGGCGGTCTCCGGCGGTATCGACAGCAGATCCAACTCCAGCACGCATCCGCTGGGGACTCCGTTGTGACGGGCGGTGTCGATCCGCCGGGCCAACACCTTGAGATCGTCCTGGCCCGGTATCCCGGGGAGAAAGGCGAACATGAATCGAGCCTACCGATCCGCACCTTGCGCGCGCGCCCGGCAGTTTGCCGAGCAGTCCCCCGCAAGCGGGAGGGGCCCCCAACAAAACTGCCCCAAAACCGAAGTTTTGGGGCAGTTTGGCATCTGCTTGCGCAGTGATTACAGTTCGGTGGCCGAACCGCCGGCAGCGGTGATCGCCTCGCGGGCGCTACCACTGAACTTGTTGGCGGTCACCTCGACCTTGACGGCCAGCTTGCCGTCGCCGAGAACCTTGACCAGGCTGTTCTTGCGAACCAGGCCCTTGGCCACCAGCTCGTCGACACCGATGGTGCCGCCCTGCGGGAAGGCCTTGGCGATGTCGCCGACGTTGACGACCTCGTACTCGGTCCGGAAGCGGTTCTTGAAGCCCTTGAGCTTCGGGAGCCGCATGTGGATCGGCATCTGGCCACCCTCGAACGTCGCGGGGACGTTCTTGCGGGCCTTGGTGCCCTTGGTACCACGACCGGCAGTCTTACCCTTGGAGCCCTCACCACGACCGACGCGGGTCTTGGCCTTCTTCTCCCCGGGAGCGGGCTTCAGGTCGTGCAGTTTGATAACAGACATTAGGACTCCACCACTTCCACATCAACGAGGTGATGCACAGTCTTGATCAGACCGCGGGTCTGCGCGTTGTCCTCACGAACCACGGACTGACGGATCTTCTTCAGCCCCAGGGTGCGCAGGCTTTCGCGCTGCTTCCAGCGTGCGCCGATGGTTCCGCGCACCTGCGTGATCTTGAGTTCTGCCATGGTTATGCCGATCCCTCACGCGCTGCTGCGGCAGCCAGCGCTTCGCTCTCGCGCCGGGCCTTCAGCATGCCGGCCGGCGCCACGTCCTCGAGGGGCAGGCCGCGACGGGCCGCCACCTCTTCCGGCCGCTGGATCATCTTCAGCGCGGCAACGGTGGCGTGCACCACGTTGATCGCGTTGTCGCTGCCCAGCGATTTGGCCAGGATGTCGTGCACCCCGGCGCATTCCAGCACGGCACGGGCCGCGCCACCGGCGATCACACCGGTACCGGGGCTGGCCGGGCGCAGCATGACCACGCCGGCGGCCGCTTCACCCTGGACCGGGTGGACGATGGTGCCACCGATCAGCGGGACGCGGAAGAAGTTCTTGCGAGCTTCCTCGACACCCTTGGCGATGGCGGCCGGAACTTCCTTGGCCTTGCCGTAGCCGACGCCGACCATGCCCTTGCCGTCACCGACGATGACCAGAGCGGTGAAGCTGAAGCGCCGACCACCCTTGACCACCTTGGAGACGCGGTTGATCGACACCACGCGCTCGATGTAATTGCTCTTCTCGCCGCTGTCGCGGCCGCCACGGCCACCGCGGTCGTCGCGACGGCCGCGGCCGCCACGGTTCTCCTGCGCCGGAGCGGCTCCTGCCTGCTCGGCCATCATGCAGTCCTCTCGTTGACAGTCATCAGAATTTCAGCCCGCCCTCGCGCGCGGCATCCGCCAGCGCGGCGATCCGGCCGCCATAGGTGTAGCCACCACGGTCGAACACCACGGTCTCGACGCCGGCAGCCTTGGCGCGCTCGGCGATCAGCTGACCGACCCGAACGCTGTGCGCCTTCTTGTCGCCTTCGACCGCACGCACGTCGGCCTCGATCGACGAGGCGGCGGCCAGCGTGACGCCTTCCAGGTCGTCGACGAGCTGGACGTGGATGTGCCGTGCCGAGCGGTTGACCACCAGACGCGGGGTCTCGGCGGTGCCGGAGACCTTCTTGCGCAACCGGGCATGCCGGCGCAGCCGGGAGTTGCGGCGGGCCTCAGAGATGTTCTGCCCCACCGGCTTCTTCTTCGTGACAGCTGCTGCGTCAGTCTTTGTAGTAGCCATGACTTACTTACCTGTCTTTCCGACCTTGCGGCGGATCTGCTCACCCTCGTAACGCACACCCTTGCCCTTGTATGGGTCGGGGCGGCGCAGGCGGCGGATGACCGCCGAGATCTGACCGACCTTCTGCTTGTCGATGCCCGAGACCGAGAACTTGGTGGGCGTCTCGACGGCGAACGTGATGCCCTCGGGCGCCTCGATCACCACGGGGTGGCTGTAACCGAGTGCGAACTCCAGGCTGGAACCCTTGAGCTGGACGCGGTAGCCCACGCCGAAGATCTCCATCTTCTGGGTGTAGCCCTCGGTGACGCCGGTGACCAGGTTGGCCACCAGGGTGCGGGACAGCCCGTGCAGGGAGCGACTGCGTCGTTCATCGTCGGGACGGCTCACCACGATGGCGCCGTCTTCGTTGCGTTCGACGGTGATCGGCTCGGCGACGTCCAGGACCAGGGTGCCCTTGGGGCCCTTGACCGAGACGTTGCGGCCGTCGATCGTCACATCGACCCCGGCGGGAACCGGAACCGGCTGCTTTCCAATACGCGACATGTTCTGCTGCCCCCTACCAGACGTAAGCGAGGACTTCGCCGCCCACGCCCTGTCGTGATGCCTGGCGGTCGGTCAGCAGGCCCGAGGACGTGGAGATGATCGCCACGCCCAGGCCGCCGAGCACCCGAGGCAAATTGGTGGATTTTGCGTAGACCCGCAGGCCGGGCTTGGACACCCGTCGCAGGCCGGCGATGCTGCGCTCACGGCTGGGGCCGTACTTGAGCGAGACCACCAGAGACTTGCCGACGCGAGCATCCTCGGTGCGGTAGTCGTTGATGTAGCCCTCTTTCTTGAGGATCTCGGCGATGTTCGCCTTGAGCTTCGAGTGGGGCAGAGTCACCTCATCGTGGTACGCCGAATTGGCGTTGCGCAGACGTGTCAAAAAGTCTGCGATCGGGTCAGTCATCGTCATGACAACCGGCTCACCTTCCTCGCGGCGGTTCCCTGGTCAGGGCCTTCCGCAACCTGTTTGGATTGGTCTGTGGTCTGCTTGCGCTCGCGCGCGGTGTCTGCTGGTTACCAGCTGGACTTCTGCACGCCGGGCAGCTCACCCGCGTGCGCCATCTCGCGCAGGCAGATACGGCACAGCCCGAACTTGCGGTAAACCGAGTGCGGACGACCGCACTTGTTGCACCGCGTGTACGCGCGGACCGCGAACTTGGGCTTCTTGTTGGCCTTGTGGATCAACGCCTTCTTTGCCATGTGCTCAGTTCTCCTTGAAGGGGAAGCCCAGCGCCTTCAGCAGCGCACGGCCTTCGTCGTCGTTGGTCGCCGAGGTGACGACGGTGATGTCCATGCCGCGGGGACGGTCGATGGAATCCACGTCGATCTCGTGGAACATCGACTGCTCGTTGAGGCCGAAGGTGTAGTTACCGGTGCCGTCGAACTGCTTGGCGTTCAGGCCGCGGAAGTCGCGGATACGGGGCAGGGCGATGGAGATCAGCCGATCCAGGAACTCCCACATCCGGTCGCCACGCAGGGTGACGCGGGCGCCGATGGGCATGCCCTCACGCAGCTTGAACTGTGCGATGGACTTGCGGGCCTTGCGGATCTCCGGCTTCTGGCCGGTGATCAGGGCGAGGTCGTTGACCGCGCCGTTGATCAGCTTGGCGTCACGGGCGGCGTCGCCGACACCCATGTTGACGACGACCTTGACGACGCCCGGGATCTGCATGACGTTGTCGAACTCGAACTGCTTGTTCAGCGCCTCACGGATCTCTTCGCGGTAGCGCTGCTTCAGCCGGGGCTGAACCTTCTCTGGTGCAGTCATCAGATGTCCTTGCCATTGGTCTTGGCGATGCGGACCTTCTTGCCGGTCTCCTCATCGACGCGGTAACCCACACGGGTCGGCTTGCCATCGGAATCGACGACCATCACGTTGGACACGTGGATCGCGGCTTCCTGGGTGACGATGCCGCCCGACGATGCGCCGCGCTCGTTCTGCGACTGCGCGGTGTGCTTCTTGATCCGGTTGACGCCCTCGACGAGGACCTTGTCGCGGGTCGGGTAGGCCTCGATGACCTTGCCCTTGGCGCCCTTGTCCTTGCCCGAGACCACCAGCACGGTGTCGCCCTTGTGGACCTTCATTACAAAACCTCCGGCGCCAGCGAGACGATCTTCATGAAGCGCTTCTCGCGCAGTTCCCGGCCGACGGGCCCGAAGATGCGGGTCCCGCGGGGGTCGTTGTCGGCCTTGATGATCACGGCCGCGTTCTCGTCGAACTTGATGTAGCTGCCATCGGCACGGCGGCGCTCCTTGACGGTGCGCACCACGACGGCCTTGACGACATCGCCGCGCTTGACGTTGCCGCCGGGGATGGCGTCCTTGACGGTCGCGACGATGACATCACCGATGCCTGCGTAGCGTCGCGATGAGCCACCGAGCACGCGGATGCACAAGATCTCCTTGGCGCCCGTGTTGTCGGCGACCTTCAACCGCGATTCCTGCTGAATCACTCGATCTCCTGACCTGGTTTTGTATGCACGCCAGATACCGACCTGGACGTGCGCGGTCTTTGTTTCCGAAGGGCACGCGGGGCTGACTCAGAACAGCAGTCAACCGAGGTCTGCCCAAGGCAACCCCTACATACTAGGTGAGCACCGCGAATGCGCCAAATCGCGGCGGACCGGGCTCAGCGGCCGTCAGCCGGCCACGCAGCGAAACCCGATGTGTGAGGTCGAACTGTCCTGCGACTGTGGTGACCGGGCCGCCGGGCGGTACCGGTGACAGTACTCCGGCGCGCACAGGTGCGAACCACCCTTGAGCACCTGGTTCACCGAGGGATCCGGGTCGGCCGGCGGCGGGCAGCACGCGCCGGCGGTGGCCTGGAGCCGGTGCTGCCCGGTGAACTGGGTGGTGGTCCACTCCCACACGTTGCCGATCATGTCGGACAAGCCGAACGCGTTGGCCGGGAACGTCCCGACCGGCGACGTACCGCGCCAGCCGAGCGCGCCGTCGTTGCGATACGGGAACCGGCCCTGCCACGTGTTGGCCATCAGGGCTCCGCCAGGGGTGACCTCATCGCCCCAGGCGTAGATGCCCTCGACTCCCCCGCGCGCCGCGTACTCCCACTCGGCTTCGGTGGGCAGTCGCCGTCCGGCCCACGCCGCGTACGCTGCGGCGTCCGGGTAGGCCACCTGCACGACGGGGTGGTCGGGTGCGGCGGGCTCACGCTCGGGCCCGAAGGGCCGGCGCCAGTTGGCGCCGGGCGCCCAGTCCCACCACTGACGCCAGTCCCGCAGGTCGACGGGCCCGTCGGTGGGCCGGAACACCAGGGCGCCTGGTACCAGGTCAGCTTCGGCCACCCCGGGATACAGCTCTGGATCCATCGCACGTTCGGCGATCGTGACGTATCCGGTGGCTTCGACGAAGGCGCCGAACTGTGCGGTGGTGACGGGATGCTTCTCGATGGCGAATCCGGTGACGGTGACGGCGTGTACCGGCATCTCTTCGGGGTAGAAGGCCGTCGATCCCATCGGAAAGGTGCCGCCGGGCAGTTCGACGAGTTCGGTGACCACCCGACCGAGGCTAGTCGTCACGGCGGACCGATTCGCCGGATCATCGCTAATCCTTGGCGAACGCCACGGCGAGTTCTCGTTCGAGGTCCTGGTACGGCTCGCCCGACAGGTCGACGGTGACCTGGCCGATGGCACCGCCGGTGAAGGCGAACGGTGCCCGGTATTGCTGCGACACAGCCGATCCGGTGTTGCGTCCGATGCAGATGCCACCCCCGGCGAGCGCGAACATGCCGGGGTGGGTTTGCATTCCGGCGAGCGTGGCCACCGCGGCGTCGTCGATGTACAGGGTGGTGTCGCCCAGCGGGGTGTGGCTGCCCTCGACGGTGCCGGCCCGCTGGTACTGGACTCCGAAGATGTGCCGCCCCAACGGGATCGGATCGGGCGAAGCCAACGACTGCTCGTGTTCGCCGAGGAAGTTGTAGACGTAGTGCAGGCGTCCGTCGGCGATGAAGAGCACGTGGCCACCGTGCGCACCGCCCTGTTTGAACAACACGCCTTGCGCATCGTCGCCGTCCACGGTGACCTCGGCAAGCACGGTGAAGGACTGCCCGCGCAGCTCAGCGGCCGCACCCAGCCCGACTTCGGCGGTGTGCGGGTAGTAGGTGTAGCGGGATCGCTCCCCGACCAGGTAGGGCCGCCACCGGGTCATCGTCTCGAGGATGCTGAGGTCGGCAAGCGGCAGGCCGTTGTACTTCTCGGCCTCGCTGAACCACAACGCCTTGAGTTCTTCGAGTTTGCCGGGCTCTTCACCGGCCAGGTCATGGCATTGACTGCGGTCGGTTTCGATATGGAAGAGCTCCCAGCGGTCGGCGTCGAAGTGGGACCAGCCCGACGGGGTGGCGGCGTGCACGGTGTTGGCGAACCAGCCCTGGTGCCAGATGCCGCGAGTGCCGAGCATGGTGTAGAACTGGGTGTCCTTTCCTGTCGGCGCCTCCGGATTGTCCAGTGCCACTTTGAAGCTCACGCCGTCCAACGGTTTTTGCGGAACGCCGCGCACGCTCGCCGGCGGCGTGATGTCGAGCAGGTCGTACACCGTCGGGGTGATGTCGCAGACGTTGACGTAATTGTCGCGGACTGCGCCGTGGGCACGAATACCGTTGGGCCAGGAGATGATTGCGGTGTCGGCGATTCCGCCCTCGTGAGAGGCGTAACGCTTGAACAGCTTGTAGGGCGTGTTGAATGCCATGGCCCACCCGATGGGGTAATGGTTGTAAGTCTCCGGTGAGCCCAGCCGGTCGATGAACCTGAGCCCTTCCTCGGCGGTGTCGATATAGCCGTTGAAGAACTTGGTCTCATTGACCGACCCGTTCGGCCCGCCCTCGCCACTGGCTCCGTTGTCGGATATCACCACGATGATCGTGTCGTCGAGCTGCCCGGTCTCCTCCAGGAAATCCAGTATCCGGCCGATCTGTGCGTCGGTGTAGGACAGGAAGCCGGCGAACACCTCGGCCATCCGGGTGAAGAGCTGTTTCTCGTCGGCCGACAACGATTCCCACGGCCGGACGGTGTCTTGGACCGGCCAGGCTTCGCCGTTGGGTCCATTGACCTCCGCATAAGGGTTGACCGGCGACAGCTCGGTGCCGGGCGGCACGATACCGAGCCGCTTCTGGTTCTCGAGCACGATGTCGCGGTAGGCCTCGTAACCCATGTCGAACCGCCCGGCGTAGCGGTCGGCCCACTCCTTGAACACATGATGCGGAGCGTGGCCGGCCCCGGGGCACAGGTAGGTGAACCATGGCTTGTCCGGCGCGATCACCTTGGCGTCACGGATGAACTCGATGGTCTTGTCGGCCAGGTCCCGCGACAGGTGATAACCCTCTTCCGGCGTGGACGGCGGATCGACGGGGTGGTTGTCGTACATCAGGTCCGGGTACCACTGGTCGGTCTCTCCACCCATGAATCCGTAGAACCGCTCGAATCCCCGCGAGCACGGCCAATGCCGTTTGGTAGCAGCGAGGTTGGACTCCTCCAACGGCGTCAGATGCCACTTGCCCACGCAGTAGGTGTTGTAGCCGTTGTCGGCCAGCACCTCCGGGAGGAGCGCGGTCTCGTACGGAATCCGGCCGTTACAGTTCGGGAACCCGTCGGTGAATTCCTCGATGGTGGCCATCCCGACTGTGGTGGCGTTGCGTCCGGTGAGCAATGCGGCCCGGGTCGGCGAGCACAGCGCTGTGGTGTGGAACTGGGACAGCCGAACTCCGCGTTCGGCGATTCGGCTCATCGCGGGCATGTCCACCAGTCCGCCGAAACAGTCCCAGGTGGCGATGCCGGTGTCGTCCCACACCAGATACAGGACGTTCGGGGCGTTCTCGACGGCGGTGGGTGCCGCATAGGGCGTCCAGTCCGGTTCGGAATCCCTGATGTCCAGTTCGATCTTGCCGTTGAACCCTGAGTCGAACCTGGTAGCCATGGCGACCTCACTCGTTGGCGATTCAGACCGGTGGGGCTGATCGCCGAGCAGATTACACCTGCTCGCCCGACTTCATCGGGGAAACCGACCTAGCCGTCGAGCCTGGCGGCAATGCCGTCCAGCAGTAGCTCCAGGGCCGGCTCACAACCGCTGCGCCGCATCGACTCGTCGAGGAAGCCGCTGGTGGCCGCGATGTTCGGATGCGTCTGAGCAGGCAGTCGAGCGTAGGTGTCACGCCACCTGTCGTCATCACGCTTCTTGTGTTCGGCAGGAAGGGTTTCGAACCCGGAGTCGAGCGCGGCAAAGCCCAACATCTGATCGATGAACGCGTGATACACCTCGACCGCTTCCCGCTCGCGGAATCCGGCTGCGCGCAGGGAACCCAAGACCGTCTCGATGATCTGGATCTCGTGGGGGCCGCCGGTGACCCGGCTCGCGGCCAGTACGCCGGCCTGCGGATGCTCGACGTAGACACGGTGTACGCGCAGCCCGAGTTCCCGCATGTCCTCACGCCAGCGCCCCGTCGGTTCCCATCCTTCGACCACGCGCCTCAGCAGCTCGTCGGTGATGGCCAGCACCACATCCTCGATGCCGCGGAAGTACCGGTACAGCGCGGTCGGGTCAGCGCCGAGTGCGACCCCGAGGCGCCGGACCGTGAGGCCGGCAACACCGTGATACTGCAACACGCGCAGTGCGGCCTCGACGATGAGCTCCTCCGACAGCACCACACCTTGTTTGGTCTGCCGCCGTCGACGCCGCGGCGACTCAGACTTCAATGTTCGGCCCATCCGCACTGCCTTCTCCGCGTTTACGTCAACACCCTCGCGCCATTGTGCGGCGTCGCTGCGCCCAGCGCACTGGAACGCTAAGAGTCGAACCCCAGCCCCACCGAGTCGAGCGCCTTGAGCAGCACGTTGCGGCGTCCCTCACGATGATCGGCTCGGTCGAGTGACCACCGGGTCGCCTGAATCCCGGCCGAGGCCAGGGGCTCTGGCGGGAAGGGCGCAGGAATGGACTTGACCATGTCTAGTTCGGTGCGAACCGTCGGCTTCCCGCAGAATCGGTCGAGCATCACCTCGGCGGCAAATCGCGTGGCCGCTACACCGAGCCCGGTGAACCCGGCCGCGTAGCCGACGCGGCCTCCGTACGCCGACCCGAAGAAGGCGCAGAACCGCGTCGAAGTGTCGATCACGCCGCCCCATCGGTGCGTGAAGCGGACGTCCTCGAGTTGCGGGAACGTCGTGAAGAAGTGCCCGGCAAGGCGTCGGTAGGTGGCGTCACGGTCCTCGTACTGAGGCCGGATACGGCCGCCAAAGTGATAGATGGCGTCGTACCCTCCCCACAGGATCCGGTTGTCCTTCGACAACCGGTAGTAATGGAACTGGTTCGACATGTCACTGATGCCCTGCCGATTGCTCCACCCGATTTCAGCCAGCAGGGCATCGGTCAGCGGTTCGGTCATCAAGGCATAGTCGTAGACCGGCACGGTGTGATAGCGGTACCTCTTCAACAACGACGGAAAGCCGTTGGTCGCCAGGATCACTCGGTCGGCGTGCACCGTGACGCGTTCGGTCCGAACTGACAGCGCCCCGCCCCGACGGTCCTGCCCGAGACCGAGCACCTTGCTGTTCTCGTAGATGTCGACACCGAATTCAGCTGCAGCCCGGGCGAGTTCGCTCGCGAGCTTTGCCGGGTGAACCAGCGCTGCGGTGTCTTTCGACCAGACCCCGCCCAGATAGGTGGGCGAATCCACCTCGGCGCGCATCGCCTGCCGATCAAGGTAGACCTGGTCCGGCCGCAGTGCCGCACCGGCCAACTCGGCGGCCTGGTAGGGCTCGACCGCCACCGCTATCGAGCCGGTCCGCTCGAAATCACAATCGAGACCGAGCGCATCGACCGTCTTCGCGATGCCGTCGAGGTTTTCTGCCCCCAGCCGTTCGAGGACCTCGATCTGATCCGGCCAGCGGCTGCGGCCGTTCTCGACACCGTGGGTCAGTGATGCCTCGACGAAGCCCCCGTTGCGACCCGACGCCGCCCATCCGACGGTCTGCCCCTCGACCACGGCCACCCGGATACCCGGGTCCCGCTGGGTTGCCAGCAACGCCGACCACAGTCCGGTGTAGCCACCTCCTACGACCACCAGGTCGTAACTCGCGACGGGTTTGGTCAGGCTCAGATAGCCGCGGTGACCTGGTGTGTCATCGAGCCAGAAGGGTTGCAGCGCGGCGGCGGCCAACGAGCGGTCGATGAGGGTGGCGGCGGGGGCGTTGCGTTCGAAGACGGTTTGCACGGGTATCTTCCTGGACAGTGAGGTACCACCCAGTAAGAAGGATTGCCCGCGCTACCTCAAGGGTGTTGACATAAGCGCAGCAGGTGCGGCATCAGCACCCGGGTGTCCGGCACGAACGGCCAGTCCGGGTCGGCCAGGCGGGCGGCCAACTCTGCATCCGTCCACCACCAGCCGTCGACGATCTCTTCGGGCTGGTGGTCAATCGGTCCATCCCAGCGCACCTCGTACGCATACAGGTGACAACGCATGGGCTTTCCCTCCCACCTACCGTCCCATGCCACCGAGGCCAACGCAGTCAAGGGTGGACCACTGATACCGAGTTCCTCGGCCAATTCCCGGGTTGCCGCCTGCACCGGAGTCTCTCCCGGATCGACGACCCCGCCGGCCAAGCAGTCGTGCATGCCGGCGAACACCGCCTTGGTCGTGGTGCGGCGGTGCACATAGACACGAGCCCCGTCCATGGAACGGACCAGCACCCCGGCGCTGGCGTGCCACAGGCCTTCGGCATAAACCTGTGAACGAGGCGCAGCACCAACGACATTGCCTTCGGCGTCGTACACGGTGACGAGTTCGTCGGTCACGCTCTCACGCTAGCGGGCCGCCCGGTTGATCGCTTCCCGGCGGTTGGTCGCGCCGAGTTTGCGGTAGATGGCGCGCTGGTGGGTCTTGAGCGTGTTCACCGAGATCGACATCTTGGCGGCGATGTCGCTCATCGTCATCGGTGTTCGCAGGAAGGCGAGGATCTCCCGCTCCCGGGGGGTCAGGTCCGCCGCATGCGGATCGGAGCGCGTATGTTCGCCGGCCAGCAGGGCTTCCTCGACGAAGTCCGGGTATGACGTGCAAGACAGGTGCGCGGCAAGCAGTTCCTTGCAGGCCGAATCGGGGTTGTCGACGAATTGGTAGCGCACCCGCTCCGGGTGAGCGGCGGTCAACATCTCTTCCATTCGCTTGTGCGCCGCCTCGGCCCGACCGCGCTGCCAGCCCAACAATGCCAGCGTATGCAGCGCATATGCCGCGATATACCCGGGCACCTGCGGTTCCAACGCCTGGTTGGCCAGGCGATCAGCCAGGTCGAGGTCACCAAGACGACGGCACATCCCCGACAGGACTGCCGAAATCATCGGAACGTGTTGAGTACCTGCCACGCTCGCTGCCAGATCGAGGGCGAGCGTGTTGTCCCCGCGAGCCTCTGCCAACCGGGCCCGGCTCGCTGCCTTGTAGCGGACCCACGGCACGCCATGAGTATCGGCATCGGGCATTCGGGCGACTGCAGCCTCGGCGATGCCCAGCACATCCTGGTCGCGAAGCGTCGACGCGGCGAACGCCAGAAACATTCGAGCGGTGTCCGGGTACCCGACCCCGGCCGTCGCGGCTGCCGCGATGAAATGATCCTTCGCCGACCCGACCTCACCGCGCCAGAACTGAATCCATCCGGCGGTGAATCGGTCGATCCCGTCGCCGTCGTGCGACAGCCACAGATCCGGGGTGGCTTCGTCAGAACGCACGGCGATATTCAGTGCCCGCTCCGCATGGTCGAGTTCACCAGAGTGGGCGAGGGCAAAGGCCAGGTTCTGGCGGGCCCGGTAGGCCACCTCCGGTAAACCCAGCGCGGTGCATTCGTGCACGGCGGCTTCCAGTTCCGCCGCGCCCCGCGTCGGCGTCCGCCGCGTCCTGGAATCAGCCCAGCCGAGTACGAACAGTGCGCATGCGTAGACGTGCGGGGCGATCACGTCACGGTCTTTCAGCGCAGCTTCGACCCGGCCCGCGGCGTGATCCATCGCATCGCGGTCGTCAGATATCAGGAGTTTGGTGATGTCAGCGATGAATCCGACCCGACCCGGCGTTCGTGCGGACAACTCTGTGGCTGCGGCCCGGTCGAACAACAGTGCCGCCGTCACGTCATCTCCTGCCATGGCCCGGCAACTGGACCGGATCATGAGGGTTTCCGCATTCTCGCCGAATGCCTCGGTCAGCCTCTGGCACGCCAGATCGAGTGCGGCCGAACGTGACTGTAAGGTCAGCGTGAGCCAATGGTCGGCGACGATGTCGAAGCCGACACGATCATCGGCGCGGATCGCATGCTCGACCGCCTCCAGTGGGTACTGGGGTGCCAATTCGACGGCCGCCAATCGATTCAGCTGCGTCCACGCCTCAGGATGCTGCCGTCTCAACATCTTCTGGCAATGTTTGACAAAGATCGAATGCCATTGGAAGACAGCGTTTTCTCCCGATTCCATCCGCTCGATGAACAGGCCTGCGGCAACACAGTCGCGCAACAGCGCGCCACTGTCCGATCGATCCGCGAGGAGGCCGGCCAGGCGCTCGTCGACGCGGGGGCACACCGTGGCCCTGAGCGCGAAATCGGCCAGATCGGGCCGTATTCGGCCCAGCACCGCCGTGGCGATGTAATCGGTCAGGTCGGCGTCCACGCTGAATTCCGGCGCCGTCGCGCCGCTGACCAGCGTGAGCCGTACAGCGGCGGGCCAGCCCTTCGTGGCCTGCAGGATGCGGTCGACGTCCTCGTCCCGAAGCGAGGCATCGGTAAGGCCGACAAGGGCGTGGACGTCGTCACGGGTGAACGCCAGTTCAGCGGCACCGATCACCGTCACTTTGTCGTGCACTCGCAGGCGCGCCCACGCCGCACTCATCGGGTCGGTCGTGATCAGGACCAACTGCAGCCACGGCGGCCCGTTGTCGGCGAGCTCGACGAGATCCGCGTCGGGCAACACCGAACGAGCCAGTTGAAGATCGTCGATGACGACTGTCACGTCCCGGGACGGAGCGATGGCCCTGAGGGCATCGACCGCCTCGTCGTACGACGCCGCATCGAACACTGCAGCCAATGACTGGCCCAGCTCGGTATCACCGGCTTCTCGCGCCGTGTTCAGCAGTGCCGTCAACACACCGCGAAGCACATCGGTGCGATCGCTGACTCGATCGGTCAGCGTCAGCCACGCCACCGAGCCACGGTGCTCACGCTGCCGAGTCACTGCCCATTGGGCGACGGCGACGGTCTTGCCGAACCCCGACGGCGCGGCGACGAGCACCGCACGTCTCCTGCCCAAGTGCGCATCCAGGCGGTCGCCGATGGCCCGACGCGGCAACATCCCCGGGCTCGATGTCGGTGTGGTGGCAAGAAACCACGGCACCGGCCGCATCGACGATGTTCCAGAAGGCTGCACGGCATTTCCTATCAGTGACTGTCGCACAATGGGTGCTCCCCCTGTGCTCACAGCAGCGGTACACCATTGTGCACTCTTCGTAGGACGATGTTGGATCGAAACGGGAAGCTCAAGCACTTCCGTTCCGCCCCTCTGCCTTACGTCGCGATGGTCCACGACTTCACCGTCACCCAGCGCTATCTCGTCTTCTTCGTCTCACCGATCATCCCCGACGCGGTACCGGTCGCCCTCGGGCTGAAAACTCTAGGCGAGGCACTGCGCTATCGACCGGAACAGGGGAGCTCGGTGATCCTGGTGCCCCGCGACGGCGGGAAGATTCGCCAGATCGACACCGACGCCGCGCTCGTGTTCCACCTCAGCAACGCCTACGACGACGGCACTGATGTTGTGCTGGATGCCATCACCTACGCCAATGGCATTCTGCTGGAACGTATTTCCCGATTCCATACGAGTGCTCTGGACGACGCTCCGTCGGCCTTCACCAGATTCAGGATCACCGGTTCGGGGCGAGTGCTGCGAGAAGCATTGAGCGACAGCCCCTGCGAGTTCCCGCGCCACCACGGGGCTTACGAAGGCCTGCCGCACCGATATTCGTACTACAACACCCGCCGGCATCTGCGGTCGTTCTACGATTCGATCACAAAACTCGATCTGGCAGGCTGCACCGAAAGCACATATACGACCACAGCCGCCGGCAACAGCTTCTGCGAACCGGTGTTCACGCCCCGACCCGGCGCAACTGCCGAAGACGACGGATGGTTGCTGACCGTCGAGTACCAAGCCCGGCAGCGCACCTCGCGTCTGGTCATTCTGGACGCGCGTGACGTTGCCGCCGGTCCGATCGCGACAGCGCAGCTCACCCAACATCTGCCGCAAGGATTCCACGGCAGTTTTGCACCGCGTAACCACTGAGCCTGCCGGCTCGGACTGTCCCGGTCAGAACACTTCGACGGCCGGAGGCTTCCACGTCTCCTCGGTGATACCGGGCTCGCCCCAATAGGCGCGGATGTAGAGGGAGAATGGCCCGTCCGGGGCTGGTAGCCAGTTCGACTCATTTTCCGGGCCAGGCGATTTCGCGCCCGCGTACAAGGTCAGCGAACCGTCCGGGTTGCGCTTGAGGTTCTTGTTCTTGGTGCCCAGCGAGTAGCGCTTGAGATCGTTGGGATGGAACAGGTGCTTGTCGTTGTACAGCGTCAGCGACCAGAAGCCCTTGACCGGCGGCTCCTGCCCGGCCGGGAAGGTGACCTTGTAGTTCTTCTCACCGACCATGGGGGCGCCGGTGGCGTCGTTGTCGGTGTAGAAGTACTGAGTTTCGTTGGGCCGATTGTCGAACATGTTCGATCTCGCGGTGCCCGTTCGGTCGAAGTAATCGATACCGAACTGCGCGTTGTTGGTCGAACGGTTCCAGCCGTTCCCAGCCGGTCGTCCGTTGTGGGCCCATTGGAAGAACGGCCCGATGACGTCGCGTTCAGTGGCGACCGCGGTGTCGACGAGCACCTTTTTCAGGTCGGGATTCTCATTCGCTGAATCCAGCAGCGCCCGGAACTGCGCGTAGAGGGCTTCTTCGCCGGGCAGCGGGGCCACCTGGTCCAGAACGGTGCCGAACTCGTCGAAGAACTGTTCGGGCACAACCCATTTCGTTTCGCCACCGCCAGGCTCAGCCGGCGGCCCCGGAATGACGGGAGCCTTGGCCCAGTCGGCGGTCTTCATGTTCCCGTCGAATTCACCGAGCGGGTAGATGTTGATCTGGTTGATCACCGACTGGATCGCGGTGTGATCCTCAGGCGTGTCGTCCATGAAGACCCGCGGTATGGCGGCGGCCAATGATGTGGAGCTTCGGAGCACCGCCTCGACACCATCGGGCTTATCGCCCTCCCACTTGGGACCGGCCAGCAGATAGAACCCAGGCTTGGTGGCATATGGTTTGCCGAGCTCGCCGAACTGATCGGTTCGCGCGTCGTACAGCGCATAGACCCAGAACCGGTCCCCGAAATCGGGGACCTGAACCACCACTGGCTGATCATCGAGCGAGAAGTACGCCAGCCCGTACACCACGTCCTGATTGGGGCAGGTGACGAAGGTTTCGGCGGGGTCGATGTAGTTCGACAGCATGGCGAGCCGGCCCTGCGGGGCAGCCGGCAGCACACCGTTGAGCAGTCCGGGCTGCGGAGCCTGGGTGATCTTGGAGCGCCGGTTCAGCATGTTGACCATCGGCCAGCCCCAGACGTAGGCGAATTGCGCGATCGTCTGGGCGTAGCCGGGGAACATGCCCACACCGGAAGCGGGCTGGGTGAGCTTCTCGGCCTGCGCAGGCGCCTCAGGCGCTTTCGATGTGGATTGATCAGCCGGCGCTGCGTCCGTGTCCTTCGAGTCATCGCCGGTGGCGCAAGCGGCCATGGCGGTGGCGACGCCAGCCGTCGCGGCGGCCAGTCCTGCGGTACGAAACACGCCACGACGCGTCAGTTGCATATCCATGTTTTCAACAGTGCCTTTCAGGTTCTGTTCGAATCTTGCAGAGCAGCCACTTCGACCATAGCCGGGCGCTCCCTCGATAACCGGAATTCCCGACTACGCGCGCCATATCACCCTTTTTGGGCGACCCAACAAGAATGCTATCGGCCGAAAACCTGAATTGTCCGATCGGCAGATTTCGGCGATCTTCCAAATCCACACGGTAGTTTCGGAATACACCCGCACACCCGACGGAAGGCGTCGACCATGGTTTGGGAGCTAAACCGACGAACCGCGCTGCGTACGGCCGGCCTGACGGCAGCGACCGCCGGTGTAGGGGGGCCGCGATCGCGGCATGTGCGCGCGAGGAAGGACCGGAGAACGACATGACGAAGCCTGACCGCTTCAAGACCATTGCCGGTGTCAAGTTTGACGGCGGGTATCCCACCGAGGACGCCTCACAAGCGCTGACCGAAGAGCTGTTTTTCCAGCGCGCGGTACAGGCCTATCTGTGGGCCTTACCGGCGGTGAACATGTATGCCATGAAGAAGGGACTGGGTGACGTCGCCGGCACCGGCTACAACGTGATGTCGGTCTACGAGAAGCGACTCAAGCCGGACACCGTGATCACCACGCCCAACTCCGACGTCATCTACTGCATGGGCTTCGCGGACCTCAGCGAAACCGGGCCGTTGGTGCTGGAAGCACCGCCGAAGATCCAGGGGTTGATGGACGACTTCTGGCACCGCCCGCTGACCGGGCCGAAGATCGGCGACGTCCAGTATCTCGGCGACATCGGGATACCCGGCCCCGACAAGGGCAACGGCGGCAAGTACCTCGTGGTGCCGGCTGGGCAGAAAGTCGAAGAACTCGGCGTCGATCCCAACGCGTATTTCGTCTACGAGTGCTACACCAACGGGGTGTTTATTTTCCAGCGGGGCTTTTTCCAGTCAGTCGATGACTTGTCACCGGGTGTGAAGGCAGTCGAAGGTCTCGTGGTCCGGCCGCTCAAGGGCGACGCGAAACCAATGGAGTTCAAGCACGTCTCCGACATTCCGGCCAACGCCTTGTTCGCCCAGGACGCCGGCTACTTCGGCATGCTCAACGAGTTGATCCAGGGCGAACGCGTCGACTCGTTTGATCCATACATGCACGGCACGCTCGCAGCGCTCGGGATCTCCAAGGGCCGCGAATTCAAGCCCACTGAGCGTCAGCACGAGTTGCTCGAATCCGCCGCTCAAACCGCATGGAAGATGGCCAAGAACATCGCGGCGCATTTCGATCAGGAAGACAACGCCCTGTGGTGGGAGGACCGCCACTGGGTGGCGCACGCCAAGACCGAACTCGACGATTTCTGGCACACCCTGCTCGACGAACAGTTCCGCGATCGCAAGACGGGCTACACCGACGTGAACGCCAAGGCGCACATGTTCATCAACGCGTATTCGATCAGTACCGGCATGATGTCCTCGATCGTCGGATTCGGCGCCAAGTACGGAGCCGCCTACAAGGACAGCAAAGGCGAGTACCTGCGAGGCGAGAACACGTACACGATCGATCTACCGGCGCACCCGCCGGCCAATATCCTGTGGTCGGTCACGGTCTACGATGCCGACACAGCCTCCGGGGTGGACGTGCCAGGTCAGACTTACCCGTCGTTGAACTCGATGAACGACCTGGAGTTCAACGGCGACGGCTCGGTCACCTTCCACATCGGACCGAATCCTCCGGAGGGAGCGAAGAACTGGCTGAAAACCGTGCCGGGTAAGGGATGGTTCAGCCTGATCCGGTGGTATGGCCCGAAGGAAGAGTTCTTCGACCACAAGTACAAGCCCGGCGACTTCGTCAAGCAATGACCGACGTCGCCACTCAGGGCACTACGACGGCGCGCCCACGCACCTTTCCGTCTTTGAGGTCGTGGTAGGCCCCCAGAGCTTGGTCGAGTGAGTAGGTTGTCGTCTCGACGTGCACTTGCCCCCTGGCCGCGAGATCGAGCAACTCGACCAGCTCAGGGTGTGCGCCCCAGTATGTGGTCTGGATGCTGACCTCGTAGGGCTGGGTGAAGAACGACAGCGGGACGTTGCCGCCGGCGAGACCCACGATGGTGACATCTCCCAGCGTTCGTGCCGCAGCGCGGGCCAATTCCATTGTGGGAGTGGCCCCGACGAAGTCCAGCACGACATCCGCGCCGTGCCCGGAGGTGAGGTCTTTGATGGCGCCCACGGCTTGATCATCGGATTGAAGAACGTGATCTGCGCCCATCGAGGTGGCCAGCTCCAGCGCCTCCTTGCGGTTGTCGACTGCGATGACCCGCGCCCCGGTAGTCGCCTTCACCAGTTGCAGCCCCACATGGCCCAGGCCGCCGACACCGATCACCACCACTGTTGAGGTCGGCGTCATCTTCGGCCACGACCGGCGGATGGCGTGATACGGCGTCAAGCCCGCATCGGTGAGCGGCGCGGCGGTGGCCGGCTCCAAGCCTTCCGGCAGGCGAACCAGCAACCGTTCGAACGGGACGAGCAGGTATTCGGCCATTCCGCCGTCCAGACCGAGGCCTCCGCCACCGTTGACGACCGGGGCCGCGGCCTGATTCTCGCAATAGCTCTCCACGCCGACCCGGCATCGTTCGCACTTCCCACACCCCCACGGGCCGTAGACGGCGACGGCGTCGCCCTCGGCGACCGTGGTCACCTCTGCGCCAACGGCCTCGACCCAGCCGGCATTCTCGTGGCCGAGCGTGAACGGCATCGTCCACGGCATCATGCCCGCTTCGAAATCGTGCATGACGTGCAGATCCGAATGGCAGGCTCCGGCCCCGCCGACCTTGATGACCACCTGCCCCGGGCCGGGTGTCGGTTTCGGCACCTCGACCAGCTCGGGTTCACTCTTCCAGTCCATGATCCGCAATGCCTTCATTGCGCGCCCCGCTTCCCTGGTTGAATTTCACGGGTCTAGCTGTTCACGGTGACGAGCCGCGTCGCCGGTATGACGAAATCGAAACGGCCCCGGCCAAACTGGCGTCACGCCCCAGAAGCCATGTTGGCATGCCACAGCTCGTCCGACATGCGTTTGACCGTCAAAGTTCACACAAAATGCATTCATCACCGATGATGCGATGTTGCGCGGGCACTCAATGCAGCATCGTCACGAGGACGGCAGTCATGGTGTCTTCGAGATCGAGCAGCCCGTCCTGCGCGCCTGCATGCACCTGCCGGGCCACCAATTCGGTGAGGCCACCGACCAGCGCGATGTAATGCCCTGGAACACGATCTGTTCCGCCGCCGTACCGCTCGTCGATACTGCGCACCAGCGCGGCCAGTCTGTCCAGATAGTCGGTACGCATCGCGATGCCCTTCGGGCCCGCTGCACCCAGTTCCAGCACCCAGGCGCGGGTATGGTCCGGTTCCTGCACACATGTCTGCAGATACATGCGACTGACCGCGCGCGCCACCGCTTCCAGCGGTCCGCTGCCCGCATCCCGTACTGCCTGCTCGAGACGCTCGGTCAGCAAGGCACGCCCGGCATCGATCGCGGCCAGGAAGCAATCGAGCTTGCTGTCGAACTCGCGGTACATGACCGCACGCGACACTCGCGCCCGTTTGACGATGTCAGCAATGGTGGCCTGCTGAAAACCCTTGTCCGCCACTGCTGATACGACGGCGCGCAGCAACCGGGCACGTTGATGGGCAGTCACGTCCGACGGATCGAGACTGGTACGGCCACGAGGTAGCCCGGGCGCGGATTTCGGGACCGAACCCGACAGCGTGCTCACCCAGGGGACCCTACGCCGGTCGGTCGGTCTCCTTGTATTGCAAAAGTACGTATGCGTACTATTGATGGAACAGGTCAACGCCGACAACGATCTTGGGAGTACCGATGAGCACCATCAATGCAATGACCGGACCAGTGGAAACGCTCGACGACCTGCCGCGCCCCCGCCCGCATTCCCTCGGCAGCTGGATCTCCTTGTGGAGATCCCCCGAAGCGGCGCGTCAGCAGTTCAGCGAACTCGGTGAAAGGTTTGTCATGGATGTGCCGCTGCTGCCCAAGATGTTCTGGACCACGTCGCCGGACGACGTACGGGCAGTGTTCAAGGAGCAATCCCGAGCAATGTCTTTCGGCGCCGGATTGCGCCGTCTGGCGCCGCACGAACTCTTGTTCGGCGACCGCATCATGGAGTGGTGGGCCAGCGACGACCACACCGTGGTACGGCGAAAGATCGCGCCCGCGTTCATGGGCAAGGCACTACAGGGATACGAGCCGGTCATGGAGGACGTCGCACGCGATGTGCTCCGGGATCTCCCGACCGGTCGCCCCATCCAATTCCACAGCTACATGCGCACTCTGGCGCGCGAGGTGATCCTATCGGTCGTTTTCGGAGTCACCGATCCCGAACGCCGATCACGGCTCGTTCATCAGCTCGAGAAGCTCGACCAGTGCGTCGCGTCACGCGGGCTCGCCCTGCGCTATGCCGCATCGATGGCATCGGGAGGACGCTGGCTCCCGCATCCGGCCCTCCAACGCATCCTCGACAACCTCGACCAGGTGACCTACGAGGAGATCGCACACCGGCGTTCCGGACAGGCGGACGCAGACCGGCGCGACTGCCTGTCCATCTTCCTCAAGATTCAAGAATCCGACGACGAAGGCCTGCTGGACAACGAGATGATCGCAGGCTTTCAACGTCTCCTACTGGTCGCCGGCTACGACACGACCGCGGCGACACTGTCCTGGGTGGCAGAACGGCTCGTGCGCCACCCCGAAGTGTTGCGACGGCTCGAGGAGACGCAGACCGCGGGCGACGATTCTTACCTCGACGCCGTGATCACGGAGACGCTGCGATTGCGGCCCACCGTGCCATTCACCGTCCGGTCCGTGCAGCGCGACGTCGTCGTCAACGATGTCTTCCTGCCCCGGGGAACCATGGTGTTCCTTTACATCAACGGGATACATCGTCGGGCGGATCTCTACGAGAAGCCGGATCAGTTTCGGCCGGAACGCTTCCTGGGCACGACGCCGGATCCGTACCACTGGCTGCCGTTCGGCGGCGGGATCAATCGTTGCCTCGGTGGGCAGATGGCCCAGTTCGAAGCCCGCGTTCTGCTGCGAACACTGTTGCGGGAGATGGCCTTTGTGCCGTCCTCTGCACCTGACGAGGCCCAGCGATCGCAGACCGTTCTGCTCCTGCCGCACGACCGCGCGCAGGTCAGCCTGCGCAAGCGGCCCGAACCTGACATCACGGCATGAGCACCGAGACACTCACGGTCCGGGTCACGGTGGACCCAGAGGTCTGCCTCGGATCAACCACCTGTATAGCCTTGGCCCCCGGGCTCTTCCAGTTAAACGACACCGGAACCGCACAGCCATTTCAGGCCGTCGTCGAGCGATGCACCGCACTGGACGATGTGATATCTCGTTGTCCCACCGGCGCAATCAGTATGACCGGGAGGTGACCACTACCGGTTCCCCTCCACCGGACCTTTCAATACCGCAACACCGAAATAGTGACATGTCAGCAGTGCGAGCTCGACGTCGATGCGATCCTCGCCTATCGGACGGCCACGTCGGTCGATCGCTCGTTCGACACGGTAGCGAACTGAGTTGTGGTGCAAGTTGAGTCGCTCGGCCGCGGCCTTATAGCTGCCTCCCTCACCCAGGAATACCCGCAGGGTGTCGCGCAGGCGCGCGTCGCTGTCGGTGTTGCCGGCCAACGCGCCCAAAGCTTCCCACACCCACTCGCGGGTTTGACCCAGATCCTCTGCGAGCATCGCCGTCGCCACGAGACCGGGTTCATCGGCGGCGGTGAATCGCCGGCCCGAGTCACCCGCAACAGAGATCCGCTGGGCGATGCGCGCCAATCGATGCGATCGCCGGAATCCGCTCAGCCCCGCAAGGGGTTTACCGACCGACAACCGCGGCGGATCGACCCCGTCGGCGACGAATCGGCGCACCCGGGCGACCGCATCGTCGGCCTGCGCCGCGGGTAACGCCAGCCAGCCGTGCGCGCTGACCCGGTCTGCCGCGACAAACAAGGCTCCGTCCGGCAGGTCCATCGCTTCGGCGAGCTCGCGTACGAATCGCTCGAGTCGCAGCAACTCCCCACCGGATGTGTCATCACTGTCTGTCCACAGGATCAACGCGAGGTGCGTGCGCCGCAATGGATAGCGAATTGCTGTGCTCGCCGCATCGATGTCGAGCTGACCAAGCTGGCCCTCCGCCATCTCGAGCAACTCGCGCACCCGAACGGCGCGCACACTGTTGCGGTTCTCCACCCAGCGTTCACGCTCGGCCTCATAGGCGTCGATGACCTGCTGCGAAATCCAGTCGATGTAGCGGAACGTGACACCGCTGATGGTCTCGAAGGCGACCAGTGCACGTCCGGGCTCGAGTCCCGCACGGCGGATCTCCCTGAGTACGTGGTCCAGCATCTGCTGGTGCCCCAACCGGTAAGCCCGAACCAGTGCGGTAACCGGGACACCGTGCTGAGCGGTGCGGCGTGCGTATTCCAGAGCCGCGGTCGGCGGTTCGACCCGTTCGATGTCGATGGAGTAGCGCACCGCGTCCAGAACGGTTTCGACATTGCCGGCCACGCTGGCGCCCAACAGTTCGAGCAATTGGGGGTCGCCGCGCAACTCACCGATCTCGGTGGCCAGATGCTGCTGGATGGCGCCGATGATCTCGCCGCTGCGCTCGCCCAACCGGTCCACGATGTCGGCCACCGTGCCTGTAGGGGCTTCCGATCCACCCTGCCCAGCACTCATACCTGAACGGTAAACACCTGAATCGGCCACCGCGCACACTTTTGGATTCTCGATACAAGTCGATGGGCGATCTTCGTGACGTCACCACGGTGTGAGACGGGTCACCACTTCCTACCGTTGTGGCACACCACCAACGACCTCCCAGGAACCGAACGTGCACCTGCCCTCCCTGCCCGACCGCCGCGCCGCAGCGGCACCCGAGGCACCGTGCCTCGACGACGACCACGCGTCCCTGAGCAACGCCGAGTTCCTCGACGCCGTGCGCCGCGCCGCCTCGACACTGCGCAGCCACGGTGTCCGGTCGGGCGATGTGGTCGCAGTGATGCTGCCCAACACCGTCGATCTGGTGGTCACGCTGTTCGCCGCCTGGCGCGTCGGTGCGGCGGTGACTCCCCTGAATCCATCACTGTCGCCCGACGAGGCCGCCTATCAGGTGAGCGACGCCGCCGCCAAGGTTCTCCTCGTCGCCGAACCAGTCGATCTCGGCGCGACTGCCGTGGTCGTCACGACGGGAGATCTCACCTCGGAACCGGATGCACAGGATCCCGAACCAGTGTGCGATGCCTCTGCCCTGGCACTGCTGATCTACACCAGCGGCACCACCGGTCGCCCCAAGGGCGTGATGCTCGACCACTCGAATCTCGATGCGATGTGCCAGATGATCATCAACGCCTTCGACCTCACCGCCGCCGACCACAGCCTGCTGATTCTTCCGCTCTTTCACGTCAACGGCATTGTGGTGAGCACGCTTTCGCCCCTGCTGGCGGGCGGGCGCACCACCATCGCCGGCCGTTTCGACCCGAAGAGCTTCTTCGATCGGGTCAAAGGCAGCCGCGCGACGTACTTCTCGGCAGTGCCGACCATCTACACGATGCTGGCCAACCTGCCGGCCGAGCAGGAACCCGATACCTCCACACTGCGGTTCGCCGTGTGCGGGGCGGCACCGGCCAGCGCGGAACTGCTCGAGAAGTTCGAGAGCCGCTACGGCGTACCCATCATCGAGGGATATGGGCTGTCCGAGGGGTCATGCGCGAGCACCGGAAATCCGTTGCACGGCAAGCGCAAGCCCGGCACCGTCGGCCCGCCGCTACCGGGACAGACCATCCGAATCGCCGACACCGACGGCAACTCGGTGCCGCAGGGCGAGTTGGGCGAGGTGCTGATCGCAGGCCCCAATGTCATGCGGGGCTATCTGAACCGGCCTGAGGAGACCGCCAAGACGGTCGCCGGCGGCTGGCTGCACACGGGCGACATCGGCCGCCTCGACGAGGACGGCTACCTGGTCCTCGTCGACCGCGCGAAAGACATGATCATCCGCGGTGGCGAGAACATCTACCCCAAGGAGATCGAAACGGTCGCCTACCGGTTCCCCGGTATCGCCGAGGCAGCAGTTGTCGGCAGGCCCGACCCCCTGTACGGCGAGCAGCCCGTGATGTTCGTGACCACCACGCCGGGCAGCATCATCGAGGCCGATCAGGTGCGTGAACACCTCGCCGCGGCACTGTCGAAATACAAACGCCCCGTGGAGATCACCATTCTCGACGAGCTACCCAAGAACGCTGTCGGCAAGATCGACAAGCCGGCCCTGCGCAAGCGCACCGCCACCGTCACCCACCCGGTCTGACCGACTTATCCCACCGAAACAGGAGATTTGACAATGGGATTCACACAACCCGACCTACCCGCGGTCGACCCCCAGGAGTTCCTCGGCAAGCCGTTGATGGAACGGATGCGAATCTTGTCGGTCAACTGGGTCGAGCACGGCTTCGGCTCACCGACGATGGTGCACACCATCTACATCGCCAAACTCATCTTCTTCTACGCGCTCGGCGGCGTCATCGTCGCCACCGTCACCTCGGACCTGCCTGCCTTCTGGCATGTTTCACAGTGGTGGAACCAGCCGATCGTCTATCAGAAAGCCATACTGTGGACGGTACTGCTGGAGGCCATCGGTGTGGCCGGATCCTGGGGGCCACTGGCCGGCAAGGTGAAGCCGATGACCGGCGGTATCTTGTTCTGGGCTCGGCCGGGCACGATCCGGCTGCGCCCGTACAAGCGGGTTCCGTTCACCGCCGGCGACCGGCGCACCTGGTGCGACGTCGCGATCTATCTGGGGCTGTTGGCGACGTTGACCGTAGCGCTCGTGCTCCCCGGGATTCCCAGTGAGTCGCTGTCGAAGGTTTTGCCGGACAACACTTCCGGTCTGGTCAACCCGGCGCTGCTGATCGCTCCCATGGTGCTGCTGGTGGCGATCGGCCTGCGGGACAAGACCATATTCCTCGGCGCCCGCGGTGAGCAGTACCTGCCTGCGCTGTTCTTCTTCACCGTATTGCCGTTCGTCGACATGATCATCGCGCTGAAGCTGCTGATCGTGGTGGTCTGGGTCGGCGCCGGGATCTCGAAGTTCGGCAAACATTTCTCCAACGTCATCCCGCCGATGGTGAGCAACAGTCCGTTGATCCCGTCCAAATGGGTCAAACGCGCGCATTACCGCGACTTTCCGCACGACTTGCGCCCGTCCCGGGTCGCCGACGTGATGGCCCACGTGCTGGGCACCACGGTGGAGATTCTCGCGCCCCTGACCCTGCTCTTCTCCACGAACAAGGCGCTCACGCTGGCAGCCGTCGTCCTCATGGTGTGCTTCCACCTGTTCATCGTGTCGACCTTCCCGCTGGCCGTGCCGCTGGAGTGGAATGTCCTGTTCGCCTACGCCTCGGTGTTCCTGTTCGCCGGATTCCCCGCGTGGGACGGCTATGCAGTGACCGACATGTCCTCGCCGTGGTTGACCGCAGCCATCGTTGCGGCGCTGGCGTTCTTCCCCATTCTGGGTAACTTCCGGCCGGACAAGGTCTCCTTCCTGCCGTCCATGCGTCAGTACGCGGGCAACTGGGCCAGCGCCACCTGGACTTTCACTCCGGGCGCCGAGGCCAAACTGAACCGGGTCACGCGGTCGGCACGCAACACGGTGGACCAGTTCGTCGCGTTCGGCTACGAGCCCGAGTGGGCCGAGGTCACGATGAACCAGCCGATCGCCTGGCGCACGATGCACAGTCAGGGCCGGGGCCTGTTCTCGGTGCTGCTGAACTCGTTGCCGGACATCGACTCCCGAACCGTGCGCGAAGCGGAGTTCACCTGCAATTCCCTGATCGGGTTCAACTTCGGCGACGGGCACCTGCACGACGAGAACATGATCAAGGCAGTCCAGCGCGAAGCTCAGTTCGAGCCCGGCGAGCTGATCGTGGCCTGGGTGGAATCTCAAGCCTGGGGCAGCAAGGTGCAGCACTACAAGCTGATCGATGCGGCCCTCGGCGTGATCGAACGCGGCACCTGGAACGTCGCTGACGCGGTGGCCGAACAGCCCTGGCTGCCCAACGGTCCGATCCCGACGCAGGTCACCTGGTCGCGCAATGATCGGCACGGGGCACTGGCGTGAGCACCGCGACAGTGGTCGGCAGCGGGCCCAACGGGCTCGCCGCGGCCCTCACCCTGGCCCGCGCGGGCATTACGGTCACGGTGCTCGAAGCCGCCGACCAGATCGGTGGGGGCACCCGCAGCAGCGAAGCCCTGTTGCCAGGCCTGCTGCACGACCACTGTTCGGCGATCCACCCGATGGCCGTCGGCTCACCGCTGCTGGCCGACCTCGGCATCCAGTGGCGGTGGCCGGAACTCGACTGCGTGCATCCGCTCGACGACGGCACGGCCGGCGTGCTGCACCGCTCGGTCGAGGACACTGCCGCCGGACTCGGCATCGACGGCTCGCGGTGGCGGACCCTGTTCAGCGGTCCCGCAGCCGATTTCGACGCACTCTCGCAGGACATCATGGGCCCGCTGCTGCGAATGCCGCGGCACCCACTGGCCCTGGCCCGGTTCGGCGCTCCGACGGTGTTGCCCGCGACCGCCCTGGCGCGGGTGTTCCGCTCCGAGGCAGCCAAGGCACTGTTCGGCGGAGTCGCCGCCCATGCGTTCCGGCCCCTGCACCTGCCGATGACCTCCGCGATCGGACTGGGCATCCTGACCGCGGGCCACCGGCACGGCTGGGCGGTCGCCGCCGGCGGCTCCGGTGCGATCGCGACCGCGATGGCTGCCGAGCTGACCCGACTCGGCGGCAGCATCGAGACCGGTGTTCGGGTCAGCGCGGCAAACCAGTTACCACCCTCGGAGATCACAATGTTCGACCTCGCGCCCGAGGCCGTCGCACAGATTCTCGGAGACCGCCTACCGCGGCGGGTATCCCGTGCGTACCGCAATTTCCGGCGCGGACCGGGTGCCTTCAAAGTCGATTTCGCCGTCCAGGGCGGAGTCCCGTGGCGCAATCCGGATGCGCACCGAGCCGGCACCGTACACCTGGGGGGATCCTTCGAAGAGGTCGTCTCCACCGAACGCGCCATCCACGCCGGCCGGCTGCCGGATCGGCCTTTCGTCCTGGTCGGCCAGCAATATCTGGCCGACCCGCAACGCTCCGTCGGCGACGTGCACCCGGTATGGAGCTATGCGCACGTGCCCAACGGTTACACCGGAAACGCCACCGAGGCGATCATCGCGCAAATAGAGCGGTTCGCTCCGGGGTTCCGCGATCGGATCCTCGACCACACGACGCGATCCACGGTGGCGATGGCCGACTACAACGCCAACTACGCCGGCGGCGACATCATGACCGGCGCCAAAGACATCCGGCAGTTGACCTTCGGGCCACGAATCACCTTGTCACCGTATTCAACCGGCCTTCCCGGCCACTACATCTGTTCTGCCGCAACGCCTCCGGGCCCCGGAGCCCACGGCATGTGCGGGTACCACGCGGCGCGATCCGCACAGACCAAACTGACCCACCACCAGGAGGTATCTCGATGAATGACCTGACGAATCGGCGCGCGATCGTCTCCGGTGCCGCACGCGGCATCGGCCTCGCGATCGCCCAGCGCCTGGTGGCCGGCGGTGCGCGGGTGGCCATCGCCGACATCGACGGCGACGGAGCCCGGTCCGCAGCCGCCGAGCTGGGCGACGGCTGTATCGGCATTGCCTGCGACGTCCGCTCGACCGCGGCCGTCGCAGCTGCCGTCGATGCCTTCGGTGGGCTCGATCTGCTGGTCAACAACGCCGGCATCGAGATCGCCAAACCGGTACTCGACATCACCGACGAGGAGTTCACCCGGATCCTCGACATCAACGTCGTCGGCACCTTCCGGTTCACCAGGGCCGCCGTGCCCGCTCTGGGCCAGGCCGGTGGCGCGGCGATCGTCAACATGGCCTCGGTGGCCGGCACCGCAGGCGGCCCGCTGCTGTCGGCCTATTGTGCGTCCAAGGGTGCGGTGGTCCGGTTCACCGAATCGGCCGCCGTCGAACTGCGCACCGCCGGTATTCGCGTCAACGCGGTCTGCCCGGGCATCGTGGCCACCGAGATGGCCGACCGACTGGCCGCCCCGATCGAGGCCATCTCACCGATCCCGTTCGACGATCTCATCGCCCTCAAACAGGGCCGTTTCGGCGCACCGGTCGACGTCGCCGAGATGGTGGCCTTCCTCGCCTCCTCGGACGCCGAGTTCATCACCGGCGGCCACTACCTGGTCGACGGCGGCCTGACCGCAAACCTATTCTGAAAGGAGCACATTCATGACACAGCACACCCATACCCTCGACCGTGCCCAGGCGACCGACCAATCCTTGGCGGGCAAGGTCGCGATCGTCACCGGCGCCGCCCGCGGCATCGGCCTCGAGATCGCGCGAACGTATGCCACCCACGGCGCCAAAGTGATGGTCTCCGACATCGACCGTGCGGCCGCCACCGAAGCAGCCGGACAGTTGCCGGACGCTACGGCGCACGCGTGTGATGTCCGCAGCGAGGACAGCGTGTCCCAGCTGATCGACCACACCCTCGAACTCCACGGGCAGGTCGACATTGTGGTGGCCAACGCCGGGATCGCCACGGTGTCACCATTGACCGAAATGTCGTTCGAAAAGTGGCGGACCATGATGTCGGTCAATCTCGACGGCGTGTTCCTCACCGTCAAGCATGCCGCGCGGGCGATGCTGGCCGGCGGCGCGCCGGGTTCGATCATCACCATGGGTTCGGTCACCGCCCTGTGTGGCACACCGCTGGTCGGGCACTACGGTGCGGCAAAGGCAGCGGTGGTCAACTTGACCAAAACCGCTGCGCTGGAACTGCGACCGCATGGCATCCGGGTGAACTCCATCCTTCCGGGCTTCGCTGAGACCGCTCTGGTCAGCGGGAACAAGCAGGCTTACACCGAGACGCTCGGGGTGGACTTCGATGCCGTGATCGCCCAGGCGCAGGGCGGCTATGTCGACGTGAAAGATGTTGCCGCAGTGGCTCTGTTCCTTGCCGGTGACCGGTCGTCGTTCTGCACCGGGTCCGGGTACGTCGTCGACGGCGGTTTGACCGCGAGCCTCATCTGAGAATCATCCGTGACAGGCCGGCCCAGCGTGTACATTGGCCACAGATAGCGCTCGTCGCCCGGAATCACTACGGGGCCCGCCATTATGGGCAATTGTCTACCAGCACAGCATTTTTGGTGCTCAATCCTGGCGAATCGGCAACCGTCGTGACACCATCGTGATCATGGCTGATGACCGCAGTTCCGAATTCCCGCTGCATCTCGATCGCTATCACCTGCCGGAGCCGGAGTGGACATTCCCCAACGCCACGATCAACCTCTACGCGCAGGACTCGACTCCGGATTTCCCGCCGGTGCGTCAGGCCCCGGCAGGCGCACCCAATATCCTTCTCGTCCTGCTCGACGATGTCGGCTTCGGCTGGCCGAGCGTCAACGGCGGTTTGGTCCGGATGCCGACAGCCGAGCGCCTGCACAAGCGCGGCTTGTTCTACAACCAGTTCCACACCACCGCACTGTGTTCACCCACCCGTGCCGCGCTGTTGACCGGACGCAACCACCACTCGGTGGCCACCGGCGTCATCCAGGAGATGGCCACCGGCTATCCGGGCTACTGCGGCATCATCCCCAAAAGCTGCGCGACCATGGGCGAGCTGCTCAAACAAGCCGGCTACACCTGCGCCTGGTGGGGCAAGAACCACAATGTCCCCGACAACCAGACCAGCCCGGCCGGACCGTTCGACAATTGGCCCACCAACCAGGGTTTCGATTATTTCTACGGTTTCATCTCCGGCGAGACGGATCAGTTCTATCCGTCGCTGATCCGCAACACCACCCCGGTGGAGCCACCCGCGCGGCCCCAGGACGGATATCAACTGCAGCGCGACCTCGCTGACGACGCGATCGCCTGGATCCAGGCTCAGAAGACCATCGCCCCAGACCGGCCGTTCTTCGGATACTTCTCGACGGGTGCGGCGCACGCGCCGCACCAGCCTCCGTTGGACTGGCGCGGACGCAACAAGGGCCGCTTCGACATGGGCTGGGACGAATACCGCAAGACCGTCCATCAAAACCAGCTCGACATGGGGATCAGTCCGGCCGGCACCCAGCTGACCGAGCGCCCAGACCAGATCCCCTCATGGGACAGCCAGCCCGCCGAACATCGGGCTTTGTTCGCCCGCCAGGCCGAGAACTTCGCCGACTTCCTGGAACACACCGATTACGAGGTCGGCCGCGTCGTCGATGCGATCGAGAAGATCGGCGAGCTCGACAACACCATCGTCATCTACATCCTCGGCGACAACGGCTCATCGGGCGAGGGCTCGTTGATCGGCACACCGAACGAGCTGATGAGCCTCAACGGTCAGCAGCCGTCGATCGAGGAATCGCTACGTTTCATCGACAACTGGGGACTGCCCGGGACGTCCCCGCACTACGCCGTGGGTTGGGCGCACGCCGGTGACACCCCGTTCCAGTGGACCAAACAGGTGGCCTCGCACTTCGGCGGCACCCGCAACAGCATGATCGTGTCCTGGCCGGACAAGATCTCCGAGCACGGAGCGGTGCGCTCCCAGTTCCATCACGTGATCGATGTGCTGCCCACCCTTTTGGAGGTGGTCGGAGTCCGCGAACCGGTCGAGGTCAACGGCTACATCCAGCGTCCCATCGAAGGCGTCAGCTTCGCGTACTCATTCGCCGACGGCGCAGCCAAGAGCACCCGAGACAAGCAGTACTTCGAGATGATGGGCAACCGGGCCATGTATCACGACGGCTGGATCGCCTGTGTGCGGCACGGCCGGCTGCCGTGGGAGACCGCGGGCACCTTCTCCTACGACGACGACAAGTGGGAGTTGTACAACATCGCCGAGGATTTCAGCGAATCGGTGGACCTGGCCGAGCAGGAACCGGCCAAACTCAAAGAGTTGCAGGACATGTTCCTGGCCGAGGCGGCCAAGTACAACGTGCTGCCCATCGACGACCGGTTCGCCGAACGCCTCGACGTCACCCTGCGGCCGAGCTTCTTCACCGGCCGCAAGGAGGTCACCTTCCACCCGGGCATGATCCGGCTGCCCGAAGGGTCGGCGCCGAAGATGGTCGGAGTCCCGCACCGGATCACGGTGCCCGTCGAGATTCCCGAGGGTGGGGCCGAGGGCGTCCTGGCTGCCCTCGGCGGTGATGCCGCAGGATTCGCATTGTTCTTGTGGGAAGGCAAAGTTCGCTACCACTACAACTATTTCGGCCTCCAACGCTATGACGCGGCGGCCGAGGAACCGCTGGTCCCCGGTAAACACGTCATCACAGTCGACTTCACCCCGGACGGCCCCCAACCGGGGTCACCTGCATCGGTAACGGTGTCCGTCGACGGCAACCAGGCCGCGCAGACCCGCGTAGAGCGACAGGTGCCGCAGCGCTGCGGCACCGAATGCTTCGACGTCGGCATGGACAACGTCTCACCGGTCTGTGACGACTATGCCGACAAGGCGCCGTTCCCGTTCACCGGAAGGTTCGAGTCGGTGACGTTCACGTTCGGCGACCACGACGAACCCTCGGGTATGGACCGCCTCGAAATGGCCACCAAATTGGACTGAGCAGACGCAAATGTCCCCCAAACCCGAAGGTTTGGGGGACATTTGCGTCTGCTCGCGCGGAGAAGGCTACTTGGCCTTCTCCAGCACCTCGACCAGGCGCCAGCGCTTGGAGGCCGACAGCGGCCGGGTCTCCATCAGCGAGACGCGGTCGCCGATACCGGCGTCACCGTTCTCGTCGTGCGCCTTGACCTTCTTCGTGGTCCGGATGATCTTGCCGTAGAGCGCGTGGCTCTTGCGATCTTCCAGCTCGACCACGATGGTCTTCTGCATCTTGTCGCTCACCACGTAGCCGATGGCGGTCTTGCGACGGCCACGGGTCTCCTCGGTGCGCGGAGTGTGCTTGGGGCCCTTAGTCTCCGCCATTAGCTTTCCTCACCTCCGGGCCCGGAAGCCAGACCCAACTCACGTTCACGCAGCACGGTGTAGACCCGTGCGATCTCCTGGCGCACAGTGCGCAGCCGACGGTTGTTGGCCAGCTGACCGGTCGCCATCTGGAAGCGCAGGTTGAACAGCTCTTCCTTCGACTCGCGCAGCTTGTCCGTCAACTCGCTGTCGGACAGTTCGCGCAGTTCACCAGGCGTAGTTCCCACTGCCATCAGAACTGCTCCTCTCGAGTCACGATGCGTGCCTTGATCGGCAACTTGTGGATCGCCCTGGTAAGGGCGTCCCGGGCGGTCTTCTCGTCCGGGTAGCTGAGCTCGAAGAGCACACGACCGGGCTTGACGTTGGCGACCCACCACTCCGGCGAACCCTTGCCGGAACCCATGCGGGTTTCGGCCGGCTTCTTGGTCAGCGGACGGTCCGGGAAGATGTTGATCCACACCTTGCCGCCACGCTTGATGTGCCGGTTGATGGCGATACGAGCGGACTCGATCTGCCGGTTGGTGATGTAGGCGTGCTCCAGTGCCTGGATGCCGTAGTCACCGAAGCTCACCGACGTGCCGCCGCTGGCGATGCCACGCTGCCGTGGGTGATGCTGCTTGCGGTGCTTGACCTTGCGGGGAATCAGCATGATTAGTTCTCCGTTGCTTCCGGCTTGCCGGAATCAGACCCAGCCGAAGCAGCCGCGGCCTCGGTTGCGGCCGGTGCATCGTCACCGGTCGCGGCGCGGCCGGCCTCGGTGCTCGTCGCCGTGGTGCCCGAGGCACCACTACGACGCGGCCGGGTGCCCGACGGACGCTCACGACGCGGCCGGTCACTGGCCGGCGCGGCGGCGGTGAGCTCACGCTTGCCACCGACGATGTCGCCCTTGTAAATCCACACCTTCACACCGATCCGGCCGAAGGTGGTCTTGGCCTCGTAGAGGCCGTAGTCGATGTCCGCGCGCAGCGTGTGCAGCGGAACCCGACCCTCGCGGTAGAACTCCGACCGGCTCATCTCAGCACCGCCGAGGCGGCCCGAGCACTGCACCCGGATGCCCTTGACGTTCGGCTGACGCATGGCCGACTGGATCGCCTTGCGCATCGCGCGACGGAACGCCACGCGGTTGCTCAGCTGCTCGGCAACACCCTGGGCGACGAGCTGAGCCTGCGACTCAGGGTTCTTCACCTCAAGGATGTTGAGCTGAACCTGCTTACCGGTCAGCTTCTCCAGGTCGGCGCGGATACGGTCGGCCTCGGTGCCGCGGCGGCCGATGACGATGCCGGGACGCGCGGTGTGGATGTCAACGCGGACCCGGTCCCGGGTGCGCTCGATCTCCACATCGGCGATACCGGCGCGCTCCAGACCAGTGGCCAGCAGACGCCGGATGGCGACGTCTTCCTTCACATAGTCCGAGTACTGCTTGTCGGCGTACCAGCGGGACTTCCACTCGGTGGTGATACCGAGCCGGAAACCGTGGGGATTGATCTTCTGGCCCACTACTCCGAGCCTCCCTTCGTCTCGGCCGTGGCCTTCGCGGCAGCGGAAGCCTTGCTGCCCTGAGCACGACGGCTACGCGCCGAGGTAGATGTACCCGCGCCTCCGTTGCTCTTGGGCGGACGGCTCTCCACGATCACGGTGATGTGGCTGGTGCGCTTGCGGATCCGGAACGCACGCCCCTGGGCACGCGGACGGATGCGCTTGGCGGTCGGGCCCTCGTCGGCGGTGATGGTCGCAACCACCAGCGTCGTCGGGTCCAGCCCCTCGTTGTTCTGCGCGTTGGCGGCAGCGCTGGCGATCACCTTGGCGACCGGCTCGCTGGCACCCTGCGGCGCCCACCGCAAGATGTCGAGGGCTTCCTCGACGCTCTTGCCGCGGACCAGATCGATGACGCGGCGGGCCTTGCTGGCCGAGACGCGCACGAAGCGCGCCTTGGCGGTTGCCGACGGGTATTCGATGACATTGCTGACTGTGGTACTCATCGCCGCTTGCTCTTCCGGTCGTCCTTGATGTGACCCTTGAAGGTGCGCGTCGGGGCGAATTCGCCGAGCTTGTGCCCGACCATCGCCTCGGTGACGAACACCGGGACATGCTTGCGGCCGTCATGCACCGCAAACGTATGCCCGATGAAGTCGGGGAGGATGGTCGACCGACGCGACCAGGTCTTGATGACCTGCTTGGTGTTCTTCTCGTTCTGAACGTCGACCTTCTTGAGCAGATGGTCGTCGACGAACGGACCCTTTTTAAGACTACGAGGCATCGCTGCTACTCCTTCCGCGGCCTAGCGCTTCTTGCCGGTGCGCCGGCGACGGACGATGAGCTTGTCGCTCGGCTTGTTGGGCTTGCGGGTGCGGCCCTCGGGCTTGCCCCACGGGCTGACCGGGTGACGGCCACCGGAGGTCTTGCCTTCACCACCACCGTGCGGGTGGTCGACCGGGTTCATCACGACACCACGGACGGTCGGGCGCTTGCCCTTCCACCGCATACGGCCGGCCTTGCCCCAGTTGATGTTCGCCTGCTCGGCGTTGCCGACCTCGCCGACGGTGGCGCGGCAGCGCACGTCGACGCGACGGATCTCACCGGACGGCATACGCAGCGAGGCGTAGGTGCCTTCCTTACCCAGCAGCTGGATGCTCACGCCGGCCGAGCGGGCCAGCTTGGCACCGCCACCGGGCCGCAGCTCCACAGCGTGGATCACGGTGCCGGCGGGGATGTTGCGCAGCGGCAGGTTGTTGCCCGGCTTGATGTCGGCGTTGGCGCCCGACTCGATCACGTCGCCCTGCTTGATGCCCTGCGGCGCGATGATGTAGCGCTTCTCGCCGTCCAGGAAGTGGAGCAGCGCGATGTTGGCCGTGCGGTTGGGGTCGTACTCGATGTGCGCGACCTTGGCGTCGACGCCGTCCTTGTCGTGACGACGGAAGTCGATGACGCGGTAGGCGCGCTTGTGGCCACCACCCTTGTGCCGGGTGGTGATCCGGCCATGGGCGTTACGACCACCCTTGCCGTGCAGCGGGCGAATCAGCGATTTCTCCGGAGTCGAGCGAGTGATCTCGGCGAAATCGGAGACGCTGGCACCGCGACGACCCGGGGTCGTCGGCTTGTACTTGCGAATTCCCATATCAGTTAAATCCTCTTAGTTCCCGGCCGTTACGCCGGGGCTCCGAACAGGTCGATCGGCTTGCTGCCGGCGGCCAGGGTGACGATGGCGCGCTTGGTGTCCTTGCGCTTGCCGAAGCCCGAGCGGGTGCGCTTGCGCTTGCCCTGCCGGTTGGCGGTGTTCACCGAGCTCACCTTGACGTCGAAGATCTTCTCGATCGCGATCTTGATCTGCGTCTTGTTGGAGTCCGGATGCACGATGAACGTGTACACGTTGTCCTCGATCAGCCCGTACGACTTCTCCGAGATGACCGGGGCCAGGATGATGTCGCGGGGGTCGGTCACGGTAGCCATCAGGCCGACACCTCCTCTTTCTTCGTGTTGGCCTCGATGTAGGCGTTCAGAGCCTCGACCGAGAACACCACGTCGTCAGCGTTGAGCACGTCGTAGGTGTTCAGCTGATCCGGCGAGATCACGTGCACACCAGGCAGGTTGCGAACGCTGCGGGCGCCGACCTCATCGGTGCGGCCGATGACGACGAGAACCTTCCTGCTTTTGGCCGTGTTCTCGGCAACCAGCGTGCCCAGGAACGCCTTGGCGCTCTTGGTCGACGGGGTCTGGCCCTCGACCAGCTCGGTGATCGCGTGGATCCGCTCGTTGCGGGCCCGGTCCGACAGCGCACCGCGCAGGGCGGCGGCGATCATCTTCTTCGGGGTCCGCTGGCTGTAGTCGCGCGGCTGCGGGCCGTGGACGATGCCACCACCGGTGAACTGCGGTGCGCGGGTCGAACCCTGACGCGCCCGGCCGGTGCCCTTCTGCCGGTACGGCTTCTTGCCGCCACCGGAGACCTCACCGCGGGTCTTCGTCGAGTGGGTGCCCTGGCGCTTGGCGGCCAACTGAGCGTTGACGACCTGGTGCATCAGAGCAATGTTGGGTTCGACGTCGAACAGCGCGGCGGGCAGCTCGATGGAGCCGTCCTTCTTGCCGGCCGGGGTCTTGACGTCAATCTTCAAAGTCATTACTTCTCGCCTCGCTTGATTGCGCTGCGGACAACCACCAGACCACCGTTGCGTCCGGGGATGGCGCCCTTGATCAACAGCACGCCGTTCTCGGCATCGACCTTGTGAACCTTCAGGTTCTGCGTGGTCACCCGGTCGTTACCCATGCGGCCCGACATCCGGGTGCCCTTGAACACGCGGCCCGGGGTGGCGCAGCCACCGATGGAGCCGGGACGACGGTGCACCGCCTGGGCACCGTGGGCGGCGCCCTGGCCGGCGAAGCCATGACGCTTCATGGTGCCGGCGAAGCCCTTGCCCTTGCTGGTGCCGGTCACGTCGACGTAAGCACCGTCGGCGAAGATCTCGGCGGTCAGCTCCTGGCCCACCTCGTACTCGGCGGCGGCGGCCTCGTCGACCCGCAGCTCGGCCAGGTGGCGGCGCGGGTTGACACCCGCGGCGGCGTACTGACCGGTGACGGGCTTGTTGACCTTGCGCGGGCTGATCTCGCCATAGGCGAGCTGCACGGCGCTGTAGCCGTCACGCTCGGGGGTGCGGATAAGGGTCACCACGTTGGGGCCGGCTTTCACGACCGTCACCGGGACGACTTTGTTGTTCTCATCGAACACCTGCGTCATGCCCAGCTTGGTGCCCAAAATGCCACGCCGCGGAGCGGCAGAACTAGCACTGTTAGCCATTTCTGTTCTCCTACTGGATGTTGACGTCGACACTGGCCGGCAGATCGATGCGCATGAGCGCGTCAACCGTCTTCGGCGTCGGGTCGAGGATGTCGATCAGTCGCTTGTGGGTGCGCATTTCGAAATGCTCCCGCGAGTCCTTGTACTTGTGCGGCGACCGAATCACGCAGTACACGTTCTTCTCGGTCGGCAGCGGCACGGGGCCCACCACACTGGCACCGGTACGGGTGACCGTCTCGACGATCTTGCGCGCCGAGGCATCAATGGCCTCATGGTCGTAGGCCTTGAGCCTGATGCGGATCTTCTGTCCCGCCACGCTTCTCCTACCTCTACTTCGTACATCGGCCGGCCGTATCGGAGTCTCGATGGGAATCCCACCGAAAGCCCGTCGGGCCTGGTGCCCCGGCGCGGGTGCGCCGAGAATTGCCGCCGCTGTTTACCTGTCTATGGTCCACCGACCCCCGCGGTCGGGCGTGTCGCCTTCTCGCACACTTTCTCGCCCTGGGAATCAGTCGCGATCTAGTGTTGGGACCGGATGCGCCCGTGGGGGCGCCGGTCGTTTGCCCGGCCAGAAATACCCGGCTCAAGGCAACCCGAACAGTATGCCCTAGATCGGGGCGTCCTCCAAATCCGCGATCGAGCAGGTAGGGGGCCATCGGCGCGGGCGGGAAAAACAGCGTTCGAGATCCGGGTTTCCCAGCGATTTTCGCGTGCCGTCGGCCAGATCGCCGCACGCGGTCCCCGCGGATGAAGCGCCATGGCGGAAAATCCCGCTTCCGACCGCCACAGCGCTTCGCACGCGAGGGGCCCAGCCCGTTTCACCGAACTTACTTTTGAGTAAGGTATGGCCCCATGACGCAGCCCAGCCCCACGTATCGCGCCTGGAAGAAGATGTCACCACTGCCCGGCGGCACGTGGGCGTTTTCGGCCGCCGCCATGGCCCGGGTGCCGTATTTCGCGTCGATCCTGCCCCACGTCGTCCGCATGGAGCCGGGACTGGCCGAGGTGACGGTGCCGAAGTGGTTCTACGTCTACAACCACCTGCACACCGTGCACGCCATCGCGTCGTGCAACGCCGCCGAGATGGCGATGGGCATGCTCATGGAGGCCACGGTGCCCACCACGCACCGCTGGATCCCCAAGGCGATGAATGTGCAATACCTGGCCAAGGCCACCACCTCGCTGCGGGCCAGAGCCGAACTCGCGCCGCCGGACTTCGGTGCGATCACCGAGGGCACCGACATCGTGGTGCCGGTCAGCATCACCGACCGCCATGGCGTCGAGGTGGTGCATGCCGACATCACCACCTGGGTGACACCGGTCTGAGCGGGCTAATCCAGATACGTGCCGTGACCTTCGCGCACCAGGGCACCGTCGAACAACAGCACCTCGTTGACCAACCCGCCGTTCTGATTGGGGTAGTGGATCACCAGGGCCGATTCGCCGCGGTAGGTGGCCAGCACCTCGAACTGCAGATCCGGCATACCCGTCAGCGCCGTCGACCAGTAATGACGCAGCGCATCCTTACCGCGCACCACACCCCCGGTCTCCGGGAACAATCGTGCTGCCACCGGTGAGCTGAACACCACGTCATCGTGGAAATGCGCCAGCACCGCGTCCACGTCGTGCGCGTTCCACGCACTCACCCACTCGTGTGCGAAGGCCTGTGGATCCGGTGTCGCCATCGGGTTCATTTCTCCTTCAGCTCCGCCCAGAACGGGCATTGATGAACGTGCGGATAGTCATTGTCGACACGACTCCCCTCGGCCTGCAACGACATTCGGCCCCCGCTGAACTCGGGCCAGTCCGGCTGACCGTCCACCGCGGGCTCACCGGCCCGCACGAATGCGCTCCAGTAGTCGATCATCTGGTTTGAGAGCTGTTGCTGGGCCGGGTTCAGCGGTGGTGCCCCACCGACATCGAACAGATAGCGAAGCTCAAGTGAGTGACTGGCGCCGACCGGGAAGGGCAGCGTCCGCATGACCTCGGGAGCGGGGGCGGAGCGATCGTTGAACTCGTAGGCGTAGACCGGCGCAACGCGCGCCAGCTCACCGGCTGCCCGTTCCGACACGCAGGCAAACGCACCATCGGTGACGGCCGCCGAATACGCCTGCGCCACACCGCCGTAGCGATCGATCGGATAGTGTGCGGCGACGGCCGCAGCGTCGGAGCCGAACGTCTCCACCAGCAACCTCGGGTAGTCCGCCGGGACGTAGCGCTGACCTTGCCGCAGGTAGCGCAATGCCACGAAGAGGGTGAACTCGTCGCGGGTGGTGCCGATGAGCAGCGGCACCGGGGCCGCCAGGCCGGCACCGAAAGCCGCCAACGGAGGCTGGGGAATCGCTGCCGAGCCGGTGACCGGACCGGTCAACTCGTCACTTCCGATATTGAAGTACCACACGGGTTTCCGCACGCTGTCGACCGGCAGGGCGCGTAGGCACATGGCGGCGGTCGCCGGATCAGGGCATCCGGCCGCGGCCGCGTAATCGAGCGAGCGGCGGGTCGCGACGGCCAGACCGGCCTGCGCCTGACACGGCGCACTCATCAGGATCGCTGCGCGGAACAGCCCTGCCGAACCCGGTGAGACCAGATGGTCGCACACCGACATTCCTCCGGCGGATTCACCGGCGACAGTGACCTTTTCCGGATCGCCGCCGAAATCGGCGATGTTGTCCCGCACCCACCGCAGCGCCGCCTGCTGGTCGGCCAGACCGTAGTTGCCGACATCGCCGCCGGCCCCGAGGGCCGGGTGAGCGAGGAACCCCAGGGTGCCGAGCCGGTAGTTGATCGTCACCACGACGATGCCGCCGCGCGCAGCGAGCCGCCCCGCGTCGTAGATACCGCTGCTGCCGCCGGCGAACCCGCCGCCGTGAATCCACACCATCACCGGGCGCTTCTCCTGCGAGACCGGCGGCGTCCAGACATTCAGGTTCAGGCAGTCTTCAGCGGTGTTGGCTCCGCGTTCGGGATCCAAATCCGGGTCTTGGACACACCGCGGCCCGGGTACGGTGGCGTCGCGCTCCCCCGCCCAACCCGGCGCGGGGGCCGGTACGGCGAACCGCCGGGGGCCCACCGGTGCGGCGGCATACGGGATCCCGGCGAACAGCCGATGGTCGGATGTCACTGTGCCGCGAAGGGTTCCGGCCGCGGTGCGCACCAGCGCCGGGTCCGGCCCCTGGACGCGCCCGGACGGAACACCGGTCGGCCGGCCGGGCGTCACCGCGTGGCCGCCACCTTGCGCACAGCCTCCCACCAGCATCGCCAGCACAGCCAGCAATGCGACGACGCAACGCCCCGACCGCATGGCTGCGAGCGTACGGGGCGGATCGACAAAATCAGCTCCCTTACGTGGCGGCGATCACATATGGTGGGAATTGACACCCGTCAAGTACCCGCCCCGGGAGGAGTCTGTATGAGCGCGCCGACGATGGACGAAGCCGCGAAGGTGCTCGCCGATCCGACGGCTTACGCCGACGATTCGCGGCTGCACACCGCGCTGACCCATTTGCGCGCCAACAATCCCGTGGCCTGGGTGGACAATCGGCCCTACCGACCGTTCTGGGCGATCACCAAGCACGCCGACATCATGGCCGTCGAGCGGGACAACGAGCTGTTCATCAGCGAGCCTCGGCCGCTGCTGGCCACCGCGGCCGCCGACGATCTGGCCAAACAGCAGCTCGAGGCAGGCATGGGCCTGCGCACCCTGATCCACATGGACGACCCACACCACCGCAAGGTGCGAGCCATCGGCGCAGATTGGTTCCGCCCCAAGGCGATGCGAGCCCTCAAGGTGCGGGTCGACGAGCTAGCCAAACGCTATGTCGACAAGATGCGGGACATCGGACCCGAATGCGACTTCGTCACCGCGATCGCCGTGGACTTCCCGCTCTACGTGATCATGTCGCTACTCGGCCTGCCCGAAGAGGACTTCGGCCGCATGCACATGCTGACCCAGGAGATGTTCGGTGGCGACGATGACGAGTACAAGCGCGACGGAGGATCCCTGGAAGACCAGCTCGCCGTCTTGATGGACTTCTTCGCTTACTTCTCGACGCTCACCGCGTCACGGCGCGCCAACCCGACCGAGGATCTCGCGTCGGCCATCGCCAACGGCACCATCGACGGGGAACCGCTGTCCGATGTCGACACCGCGTCCTATTACGTCATCGTCGCCAGCGCCGGACACGACACCACCAAGGACGCGATCTCGGGCGGACTGCACGCACTCATCGAGAATCCGGACCAGCTGGCCAAGCTGCAGGCGCAGCCCGAACTGATGGGCACCGCGGTCGAGGAGATGATCCGCTGGTCCACCCCGGTCAAGGAGTTCATGCGGACCGCCACGGCCGACACCGTGGTGCGCGGCACACCGATCGCCAAGGGCGACTCCGTCTACCTGGCCTACGTCTCGGGAAACCGCGATGAGGACGTGTTCAACGACCCGCACCGCTTCGATGTCGCCCGGGATCCGAACAAGCACTTGGCATTCGGCTATGGCGTGCACTTCTGCCTGGGCGCGGCGCTGGCCCGGATGGAGATGAACAGCTTGTTCACCGAGCTGATGAGCCGGCTGGACTCCATCGAATTGGCCGGAACCCCAGAGCTTTCCGCGACCACGTTCGTCGGCGGGCTCAAGCACCTGCCGGTTCGTTACTCGTTGCGCTGAGGGCCCGGCCTTTGCGGGTCTCGCAGGTGGGTGGCCAGGAAGCCATCCACCGCGGTCCGCACGCATGAGGCGTAGTCGAATTCAGACACCGTGCTGAGCTTGCCCAACACGATCGGGCCCAGCAGCAGCGCGGCGGCCTGCGTACGATCCACCTCGCCGAGCTCGGCGAGAGCGTCGGGGCTGTCGAAGATGGCCTCGAACGGCTTCGCATACTGCTCGGCCACCCGCTCACGCAACGTCCGCACCTCGGCACTGTCGCCGGTCCGCCAGGGCAGCTTCTCCAGGTCGCCACCCAGTGCCAACCACGACAGCGCGGTGATGCTGATCGGCGCCTCGGCGATCGAATCGGCCTGCGCCTGAACCAGCGCGATCAGCCGGTCACGCAGCGTTCCCTCCGCGGGCGGCATCGGCGCGGCCGGGATGAGGGCGCGAAATGCCGCTGCCAGCAGATCATTTCCGCTCGGAAAGTGGCGGTACAACGTCGCCCTGGCCACATTGGCCTGCTTGGTGACCGCATCGACGGTGACCGCGCTGGGTCCGCCCGATCGCAACAGCGCCGTCGCCGCCTCCAGCAGCCTGGCCCGGGACCGGGCCGGGCGCGGGTCACCGCTCTCGGCAGTCATTCGCCGTCACCTCCATAAAAGAGACTTACCATCTCGCTCCGAGACTGTTAGTCTCAAAACTTCATCGACGGAGGGGGCCAAGCATGTCCGACACCCTCGTCGAGCCCAGCCAGGATATCGACCCGGGCATGGCGGATCTGACGATCAAGCAGCGGTACTGGCTGCTCGCAGTTGCCTGCATGGACGTTTCGATCGTGATCGCATCGATGGTGGCGCTCAATGCCGCACTCCCCGACATCGCCCGCCAGACCTCAGCCACCCAGACCCAACTCACCTGGGTGATCGACGGGTACACCCTGGTGCTGGCCTGCCTGCTGTTGCCGGCCGGGGCGATAGGCGACCGCTACGGCCGCCGCGGAGCCCTGCTGACCGGCCTCGCGGTCTTCGTCCTGGCCTCGGCCGCGCCACTGGTATTCGACGCCCCGGCACAACTGATCGCAGCGCGCGCGGTCGCCGGGGCGGGTGCGGCCTTCATCATGCCGGCCACCCTGTCGCTGCTGACCGCGGCTTTTCCAAAGACGGAGCGCAACAAAGCGGTTGGCATCTGGGCCGGCGTCGTCGGGTCGGGAGCCATCGTGGGCTTCCTGGTCACCGGTGGCTTGCTGCACTTCTGGCCATGGCAGTCCATCTTCGCCACCTTCGTCGTCGCCGGTGCGGGGCTGTTCGTCCTCACCTGCACCGTGCCGTCCTCGCGCGACGAGAACAGCGCTCCAGTGGATTGGCTCGGGGCCATCCTGATCGGTGCTGCGGTGGCCGTCTTCGTGCTGGGCGTGGTGGAGGCCCCAAGCCGGGGTTGGACGCATCCGATGGTGTGGGGCTGCATGTGCGCCGGTGTCGCCCTGGCCGCCGCGTTCACCGTGGTTCAACTCAGACAACGGCACCCATTGCTGGACGTTCGACTGTTCGGAAAACCCGACTTCGCGACCGGCGCCGTGGGCGTGACATTCCTGTTCTTCGTGAACTTCGGCTACTTCTACGTCAGCATGCAATACATCCAGCTGGTGATGGGCTACAGCCCGATTCAAACCGCAATCGCGTTGTGCCCGTTGGCTGTACCGCTGCTGATCCTCAGTGCCACCACCCACTTATATCTGCCGCGGCTCGGCCTGCGAGCATGCGTGTTCATCGGACTCTTGGTGATCTCGGTGGGCCTGCTGTGCATGCGTTGGCTCGACATCGACTCCAGCTATCCGCAATACGCCTGGCCGTTACTGATCATGAGCGTCGGCATCGGATTATGCACGGCGCCGACGACATCGGCCATCATGGGTGCGGTCCCCGACGAGAAGCAAGGGGTGGCGTCCGCGGTCAACGACACCACCCGGGAGGTGGGGGCCGCCCTGGGCATCGCGGTGGCGGGCTCGATCCTGGCCGCCCACTACCAGAATCAGTTGCTACCCAAGCTGACCGGACTGCCGACCGAAGTGCGCGAGCCGATCCTCAGCTCATTGGCCGAAGCCCTTGCCGTGACACCACGGCTCGGCCCGCAGGGCGAGGCCGTCGCCGGACTGGCCAAGCGCGCGTTCCTCGACGCGACGAACTCCGCTCTGCTGGTGATGGCGGTGGTACTCACGGTGGCCGCAGTGTTCGTCGGAGTCTGGGCACCGGGCCGCGACGGTGAACAACTCCGGATCGTCCGGAGACTCAGGACGCGACGAACTCCGCCGCCCGATGACCGATCATGGCAATGGTCGCGTGCGGGCCGCGGCTGGTGATGGCCGGCATGATCGACCCGTCGACGACCCACAGGCCCTCAACGCCCAGCACCCGGCACATCGGATCGAGCACTGCCTGCGCCCCGGCCCCCATCGGCGCGGTGCCCGCCAGATGCTGCGATGTCGACCACGATGCCTCACCGACTTCGGTTGCACCACTGACTAATTCGCGGGCCAGCGCAGAACCCCGGCGCAGGGCGTCGACATCGGCCGCCACCGTGTCGTAGCGGTGTTCGATGATCGGCGCCACCATCGGGTCCGGCGAAACCAACCGGACCCGTCCGCGAGAATGCGGACGCATCAGCGCCACCCCGAGGTGCGGAAGCTCGGCAGGGTCGTGTCCTGGACCGTGCACCATGGCCGCGAAGCCGGCCGTGTACGGTCGCACCTCGATGCCGTCCGAAGTGGTCAGGACCGCCTCCAGGGGAGGCAGGTCATGGGTGGGCACCCACGAGACCGGAAGCACCCATTCCGGGTGGTCTACCGTGTGCATCCCGACCGGCAAGCCGGCCACCACCCCGACGCCCAGCGGCTCGAGATCGGACGCCGGCCCGACGCCCGACAGCAGCAGCAGATGCGCTGACCCAATCGCACCGGAACACAGCACAATTCGATCGGCGTGCAGAACAGAACCGTCCGTACAGGACACCCCGACCGCCCGGTTCGCGCGGAACAACACGCGATGGACCCGGGTGTCGGCCCGGAGCTCGAGATTGGGCCGCTCCAGCGCCGGTTTCAGGTAGGCACCACCGGGCCCAACCCTGGTGCCGCCGTTGATGTTCAGCGGGACCGCGCCCACACCGGCCGGCAAGGCGGCGCCGGCGTCCGAGCCGTTCAGGTCCTCGATCCACCCGAATCCTGAGCGTGTCGCAGCGTCGACGAATGAAGCTGTGCAACCGTCGAATTCACGCACCCGGCGGACCGTGATCGGGCCGCGGTCCCCATGCAGCGAGGTGCCGAAATCCAGGTCCGTCTCGATGGCGCGGAAATGCGGCAGCACATCGTCCCAAGCCCAGCCAGGCACCGCCCAGGCATCGAAATCCGTCGGCAACCCCCGGCAGAAGTAACCACCGTTGACGGCACCGGAACCACCCACGACCGCCCCGCGCATGATCTGGGTGGGCCGCGGCGGGTTCTCCGTCAGCACCGACGCATAGTGGCGTACCACCGAGCTGGCGGCCCCGATCGGCAACCGCAGGGCGTCGGTGATCTGCGCTTCCACCCGAGGGTCGCTGGGCGCCGGACCCGACTCGACAACGGTGACGTTGCAGCTGGGATCGCTGGAAAGCCGTTCAGCCAGAACCGAACCGGCGCTTCCGGCGCCGACGATCAGGACGTCCCGCACGCGAGTAGGACTAGATGGCAGCTGCAACTGGTTTAGCTCCGCAGCTGCGGCTTGAGGGCACCGAGCTGGCGTTCCCGCACCACCCCGGTCCACAGGCCTACCCCGTAGGCCAGATCGTCCAGGCGCTTGAGCAGGATATGAGCCAGCAGGCCGACCGGCTTGGTGTCGTCGTCGGCATTGCCGCGCCGGCTCGCCCAGTCCACCACGCCGTCGAGCACCGCGGCCACCACGACCGCGTGTCTGGCCCGCCGGCACAGCAGGGCGGCGATCAAGGCAACGGGCCAGTAGTGGCGGCAGATCGCCGAACACAACTGCAGGGCCGCCGACCACAGTCCGCGTGCGGTCACCGCGGCGACCTCGGTGGGTTCGGTGTCGACGGTACTGAGGGAGCGTGCGATGCGCCTGCCGGTGACGATCGCGATCACCACGGAGCCCAGATAGCCGAAGCACGACCCCATGGCCAGGAACAGCCACACCATCAACGTCCACCCGGAGATCACCACGGGGGCGGTCTTACCTGGGTGCCGGACACTCAGCGGTGCCGCCGAGGTCCCGTAGAAAGCCTTGCGGTTGAACCACTCTCGCAGATCTGTCCGGTGGTCGTGCGCCACCAGCGCAATCGGCTCGTACCGCAGCCGGGCTCCCGACTCGATCAGACGCCAGCACAGGTCCACGTCCTCACCGGACTGCATGGTCTCGTCGAATCCCCCCACCGCGGCCAGCGCCGATCGCCGGCCGATGATGGCAGCGCTCGGCACGTAGGACACCGGGCCATACGGCACCACCGGCGCCTCGCGCACCCCGAGATCCAACGACGAACGCACCGCCTCGTACCGGGCCACCACATTGTCGGCGGTGTGCAGACCGACGATGCGCGGAGCCACCAGAGCCACCGCCGGGTCGCAGAAGTGTCCGAGCAACGCCTCCAGCCACCCGCGCCGGGGCACCACGTCGGAGTCGAGGAACGCCACGAAGTCGGTCTCGGACGCCTCCAGACCGGTGTTGCGAGCGGCCGCCGGACCGTTGCTACGGAGGTGCCGCAGTACCTGCACGTCGCAATGCATCCCGGCGAACTCCGATTGCGCGACGGGCACCGCCGAGCCGTCGTCGACCACGATCACCCGTAGCCCCCGCAGCGCGGTGATCAGCCGATGCAGACCGGATACGTTGTCGCGCACCGGGATAACCACCGTCACGTCCCGATGCGACGGCCCACTGGGCGGACGAGGATGGGCGACGGTGGCGTCGAGCAAAGTCCGCGCCAGTTGCGCGCTCTGGGCGTCGTGCACCTCCAGGCGGCCACCGTTGAGCATGGTCCGCGCCGTCGGCGCCAGCCGCAGCAACCGAGTCGGCGACCCGCCGAGCAGCGCCGCGCCGGACCCGAGCACCTTGACACGGCGGTCCACCTGCACGGCGAAACCGTCGGGCAGCCTGGGTCCGGTCATGTCAGTAATCCGTTCCGGTCGGGCTGCCACCGCCTAATGCGACCGGCGCAGCCGTTGACCATTTCAGCAAAGATACGCTCCCCTTCGACAGCCGTGGCGGTTGTCGGGTCACCGAGTACCCCGGCTTCGCTGACGGCCGCGATTCCGCCACTGCGCATCGCAGGCATCAGCTCGGCCAGCGGGGCCGTGTTCCCCGCAGTCAGATCATCGGTCCAGACATCGCCAGGCGAAATATGTAGCAATACAGATGTTTCGGTATGCCCCGCGTGGGCGTCGGCCCCCGTGGCGATGCACGGAACCCAGCCAACGTCGCGGCCCTCCTGGCGCAACAGGGCCACCGCAGCGACCAGCGCCTCCACATTTCCACCGTGACCGTTGACGTAGACGAGCCTGCCGGCCCAGCTCGAGGCCGAGCGTCCGTACTCCACCAGCAACGACCGCAAAGCGGCCGTGCCGATCGATATCGTGCCGGGGAATCCCTCGTGCTCGCCGCTGGCCCCGTAATAAACCGGCGGGGCGACCATCCAGTCTCCGGTCGAGGCGTCGTCGAGCTGCTCGAGGACCTCGTGGGCGACAGCCGTCGCGATGCGCGTGTCGGTGTCCAGGGGCAGGTGCGGACCATGTTGCTCGGTTGAGCCCACCGGGATGATCAACATTGGCGACATGCTGCGTAGCTGTCTCGACGTTGAGTTCCCGAGCCCGCTGGGGAAAGCCACGTGCCGATCGTAGGCCGAATTCACCTACTGTGCGCCAATTGTTGGAGCACGAGCAGCAATTGATTTACCTTAGCTTTCTCCGACACCGGCCATGACCATCACGTACGCCTCTTCTGCCACCCCTGTCACGTCCCCGGCCGCGACGCGCCGGGGCCGACCGTCAGGAATCGGTGCGCGGCACGCCGAGGGCCCGGGTGAAGCCATCGGGAACCAGGATGTCGTCCGGCGTGAGGTCGTGGATCGAGGACTTGCCCAACCCGCGGAGCGCGGAGTCGATGCCACCGCTGAGGATGTCCAGCACGTTCTCGACGCCGGCCTGACCGTTGGCCGCCAGGCCCCACAGGTAGGCGCGCCCGATCATCACGGCCCGGGCGCCCAGCGCCACCGCCTTCACGACGTCGCTGCCGCGGCGGATCCCGCCGTCCAGCAAAACCTCGACCTGGTCGCCCACGGCATCGGCGATGGCGGGCAGACAACGGATCGCCGCGGGCGTGCCGTCCAGGTTGTTGCCTCCGTGGTTGGACACCGTGATCGCCGAAACACCAGCATCCACGGCACGTTTGGCGTCGTCGACGCGCACCATGCCCTTGAGTAGGAACGGACCGCCCCACAGCTCACGCAACCAGGCGATGTCCTCCCAGGTGGGCGGCGGGGTGCCCATCCACTGGCCGTAGGCCTCGAAGAACGTCGGACCCGGCTCGCCGCGCCTGCCCTGGTTCGGCACGCGCAGGTCCGGCGGACGCAGGTGCTTGGCGAAGCTCCACAGCCAGCGGGGCTTGGTCAGCACCTCCGGGGACATCCGCAGCATCGTGCGCAGGTCCATTCGCTCCGGGATCTTCGGGCTACCCCAGTCCCGGCCGTGGCTGAAGCTCCAGTCGGTGGTGGCGATGAGACCGACGGCACCGGCGTCCTTGGCGCGCTGCACGCGCTCGGCGATCTCGTCGCGCGACCCGAGCCAGTAGATCTGGAAGAAAATCTTGTCGTTGACGGCGGTGACTTCCTCCATCGGCTTGCTCGCGAAGGAGGACAGACCCATGGCGGTGCCACGTGCCGCAGCCGCGCGGGCCACCGCCACCTCGCCGTCAGGGTCGACGGCCTGCACACCGGTGGGCGAGATGATGACGGGCATCGAAATCTCTTGCCCCATCACAGTTGTCGCCATCTCGCGCTTCTCCGTGGCACCCACCACGTGCGGCGCGAAGCCGAGTTCGGCGAAGGACTCGACGTTGTCGGTGACCGTCACGCCCTTCTCACTGGCGGAGATCAGCGACGAGTAGGCGGACTTGGGCAGCCGCTTGCGCGCCCGCTGCTGGGCGATGGCGACGGTCTCGAACCAGGTATCACGAGCCATGGATTACACCGGACTTTCGTTACAGATTCGGGCAGGGGGCTTGGTCAGCAGCTTGAGCGCCACCGGCCCCTGCTTGGTGCCGCGGGAGTGGTCACCGCTGGGCTTGGGTTTGACGCGGTCGGCCGCCAGGGCCGATTCGCCCCAGCCCTCGACGCACTCGGGGTCCGGCCCGTCCATCGGCAGACCGGTGAAGAACTTGGCCGCCATGCAGCCGCCGCGGCAGGCGTCGTAGTGTCCGCAACCGCTGCAGGCGCCGGCCGACTGAGGCTCGCGCAGCTCGCGGAACAACGTGGAGTTCTGCCAGACATTCTGGAAACCATTGTCTTCCAGGATGTTTCCGGCCAGGAACGTGTCATGGATGGCGAACGGGCAGGCGTAAACGTCGCCCACCGGATCGATCAGGCAGACCACCCGGCCGGCACCGCACAGGTTCAGCCCGGCCAACGCTCCGGGCTCGCCGAGCCCCGACAGGTGAAAGAACGAGTCGCCGGTCAACACCCGCTCACCGTGGGCGACCAGCCAGTTGTACAACTGGCGCTGCTGGTCCGCGGTCGGGTGCAGCTCGTCCCAGACGTCCGCACCGCGGCCCGAGGGACGCAGCCGAGTGATCCGCAGCGTGGCGCCGTACCGGTCGGCCAGCGCCTTGAACTCGTCGAGCTGACCTACGTTGTGGCGGGTCACCACGACCGAGATCTTGGCATCGGAAAAGCCCGCGGCGGCAAGGTTTTCCAGCGCGCGCACGGCCATGTCGAACGAGCCCTTGCCCCGCACCGCGTCGTTGACCTCGGCATTGGCGCCGTCCAGTGAGATCTGCACGTCGACGTAGTCGCTGGCAGCGAGTTTCGCGGCCACCTCAGGGGTGATGCGCACGCCGTTGGTGGAGAACTTGACGCCGACGTGATGCTCGGTCGCGTAGTCGACCAGTTCCCAGAAGTCCGGGCGCACAGTGGGTTCGCCACCGCCGATGTTCACATAGAACACCTGCATGCGTTCCAGCTCGTCGATGATGTCCTTGCACTGCTGGGTGGACAGCTCGCGCGGATCTCGCTTACCCGAGGAGGACAGGCAGTGCACACACGCCAGGTTGCAGGCGTAGGTGAGCTCCCAGGTCAAACAGATCGGGGCGTCGAGTCCATGCTCGAACTGCTCGACGAGCCTTGGCACAGGGGCAACAGAAGTCATTGTGAATTCCCGGGGATGAGCATCTTCGAGGACACCAGCACGCCGAGGGCATGCAGGTAGGGGCCTTGGTCGGAGTCTGCGATACCGGCCGCGCGACACGCGGACCGGGCGTCGGGGTGATCAGCCAAAGAGTTGACCACCTCGACGACCGTCCGGTTCTTCAGAAACGACAGCTTGCGAGTTCCGAAGTGATACAGCAGGGCGCCGAACGGCTCAGGACGCACCGCCACCTGGTGGTGCAACCGCCAGCTGACATCGGGGTCGAATACGACACCGGTGGTCCCAGCCATATCGGCAACCTCTGTGGACACCGTCAGTAAACCCCGCACATACCGTCGATCGAGACCTCTTCGACGAGCGTCTCGGTGACGAGCTGGGTTTCGGTTTCAACCTGCGGGTTCTGATCCATGAATCGCACCTTTCCTGCAACTGTGGGTCTCGACAATTGTGACCTGAGTCGCAAGAATATGGCATCGAGTGCACAAATGGAAGGGCGGATTTCATGCGGCAGGCATCCGGGCCCCGTGTCGGTCGGCGTCCGTCCACCACACAGGACCACATCACCGACGTGGCGCTGGCCCTGTTCGCCAGCCGGGGCTTCGACGAAGTCAGTGTCGACGACGTGGCCAAGGCCGCCGGAATCGCGCGGCGCACACTGTTCCGCTACTACGCCTCGAAGAACGCCATCCCCTGGGGCGACTTCGACGCCCACCTGCAACACCTGCGTGAGCTGCTCGGTTCCCTGAGCACCGAGATCCCGTTGGCCGAGGCGCTGCGCACGGCCCTGCTGTCGTTCAACACGTACGACGACCAGGAGATGGCCCAGCACCGCCGGCGCATGCGGGTGATCCTGGAAACCGCTGGACTGCAGGCATATTCGATGACCATGTACGCCGGTTGGCGCGAGGTCATCGCCGCTTACGTGGCACAGCGGATCGGCGCGGCACCCGGCGATCTGATGCCCCAGACCGCGGGCTGGCTGATGTTGGGCGTCGCGCTGTCCGCGTATGAGCACTGGCTGGCCGATGAGTCGGTCGCCCTGGCAGACGCGATCGCCGAGGCCTTCGAGGTGGCACGGCCCGGGCTGGAGGCGCTAACCCCGCGGTAGCCCGTCCCACACGCTCGCCAGCGCCGGCGGTCCCGCCGGACCGAGATTCTCGGCGAGCACCACCGGCCCCTGCGCCATGAAACGCGGTGTGCTGCCGCGATGTACGTCGGCCGCATGCGCTGTGAAGGGATTCACCACATACATGTCACCCGGGCGGCCGGTGGCATGGGCCACCGGCCGGTCTCGGCTGGCCTCGTCCACCAGGGCGCCGGCCTCGATGAAGTCGATGGGCTCGGGCCCGAGCACCCCGGCGACGTCGCGGTGTGAACCCACCCGGAGTCGCGTCGGCGCGTCGTCGGGCCCGACCGCCGACAGCAAGGTCAGCACCAGAACGGTGTGCGGGCGGCCGCTGACCGCCCACTGGCCTCCGGGCAGCGGGGTGTTGGCATCGATGTGCCACCCTCGGTCATCAGCGGGCGGATCGACGGGAAACCGGACCGGGATGTTGCCCAGCGAACCCCGCGGCTGCCATGCCCCCGTGCCGCAGAGCTGGTCCAGGGCCTCGCCGAGCCGAACACTGCGCGCCAGCTGGCCGAACGGGCCGGCGCCGGTCAGATCGGCGGCCCACATCACCGGTTTCGTCCACGATGCCGGGTCCTGCGGGGACAACCCGATTTGCCGCCACAGCAGATCCCTGGCCGCATCGGCGATTTCGGGTGGAACGGCCTGCTCGATCTTGACGAAACCGTCCCGCTTGAATGCGTCGACGTCCACCACACCGACCACCTTGACGCAATCCGCCCGCGGCGTGCCAATCATTTTCCGCGAAATTCTTCGCACAACCCGTCGGAGTTCGGCTCCCCACGGCGACGATAGAGGTGTGAGCGCCGAAACTGACGCTCCGCGGGTACTGCTGAGGTGCTACGACGAGGCCCTGCCAGTGGTGTACGGCTACTTCGTACGACGCTGTGGTGACCGCGGAACTGCCGAGGATCTGACGTCGGAGACGTTCCTGGCCGCCATGGACGCGGCCCGCAGACCGTCGCCGCCGCCGATCTCGGTGCCCTGGCTGATCGGGGTCGCCAGACACAAACTGGCCGACCACTACCGCCGGCGGCATGACCGCTTCACCATGCCCGTGGCCGAGCTGCCCGAACCGGTGGATCCGGCCGACAATTGGGACACCGAACTGGATCGCATTGTGGCCGAATCAGTTCTGGCCCGGCTGCCCGAACACCATCGCACCGTCCTGGTTCTGCGCTACCTCGACGACTGTTCGGTGCCCGAATGTGCCGAGCTGATCGGCCGCACGGTGCACGCCACCGAAGCCCTGCTGGTGCGAGCCCGCCGCGCCTTCAGAGCCCAGTACCCGACACCGGAGGGAGGGACGTCGTGATCAACAGCCACGATCCGCTGGCCGTGCTGACCGGCGGAGACCACCCGGTCACCCCCGATCCGGCATTCGCCGCCCGGCTGCGCGCTCGGCTGGAATCGGCCCTCACCCTGCCCGCCCACGCAGAAGGAGTTGACATGAGCGGAACCGACACTGCCATCGCAGAATTGAACCAACCCGCGACCGTTTCAGAGCGCCCGCGGTCCGCGGTCATTGCCTATCTGGCCGTGTCCGGCGCACGCGAGGCCATTGCGTGGTACACCGACGCCTTCGGTGCGTCCCTGGTCGGACAGGCATACGAGATGGACGACGGCCGCATCGGACACGCAGAGCTTCAGATCGGCGACGGCGTGCTGTACCTGGCCGACGAGTACCCCGAACTTGGCCTCAAAGCCCCTGCTCCACAGGCGAATTCGGTGAGCCTGATGCTGCATGTGCCCGATACCGACGCCACGCTCCAACGGGCACGAGAGATCGGAGCCGTCGTGCAACGGGAGTCCTACGAGAACTACGGCTCCCGCGCCGCCACGATCATCGATCCGTTCGGCCACCGCTGGATGCTGTCCGGGCCGGTGACCGGCGCATCCGTCACCATTCAGCACGGCGATGTCGGCTACGTCTCGGTCTGGGTTCCCGACGCCGACCGGGCCGCGGCCTTCTACGGCCACGTGCTGGGCTGGACCTATGACCCGACCACCCGGCAGGTGACCAACACCAAGCAGCCCGTCGGCATCTTCGGTGTGGCCGGTCCGGCGACCCTGTTCTGCTGCTACGCGGTGACTGATCTGGACGGCGCCCGTCAGGCCATCTTGGCCGGCGGCGGCCAACCCGGCCAGACCCAGGAATTCGACTTCGGCACCGTCCTGGATGCCACCGATCCGGCCGGCACCCGGTTCGCGGTGTTCGCCCCCACCCCGGGGACACCGAGGCCGGACCTCAATGGTGCTGGGCCAGGCGAGCTTTCGTACATCACCTACGAGGTGACCAACTCGACCGCGTTCAAGGCGTTCTACAGCCGGGTGTTGTTCTGGACGTTCGAACCCGGCCGCATCAACGATGGCTGGGGCGTGCAGGGCAGCCAGCCGATGTCCGGGGTGGCCGGCGGCGGCGAACGATCCGTGACGGTGCCGATGTGGACGGTCGCCGACATCGACGCCGCGGTCACCCGCGTCGTCGAGGCCGGAGGCACCGTTCTGCAGCAGCCCTCACGACAGGACTACGGGTTGATGGCCGAGTGCACCGACGACCAGGGCGGCCGGTTCTACCTCGGCCAGATCTAAAGGCAATCGCCGGGCGTCAGCCCAGGACGTCGGCGATGGGGGCGCCTGCGGCGATCTTGCCGCGAGCCTTCATCACCTTGCCCGGCATACCGCCGCCGACCACACCGACCACCACACCTTCGCGCTCGTAGAAGGCCAGGAACTTGCGTCCGTCGTCCTCCACCACGTGCACGACATCGTCGGCCTCAGGTTCTCCCAGGCACTGGATCTTGACGTCGTACTGATCGCTCCAGAAGTACGGCACCGAGACCACGGGCGAGGTCTCCTGGCCCAGGATCGCCGGCACCATGGCCCGGGCCTGATCGGCCACGTTGCTCCAATGCTCAACGCGCGCTTGGCCACCCACGTGATCGCGCCACGACGCGACATCGCCGATGGCCCACACACCCGCGGCGCTGGACCGGCCGACCTCATCGCACACCACGCCGTTGTCCAGCTCGATCCCACTGCCTTCGAGCCACTCCACCGCCGGATGCGAACCGATACCGACCACCACCAGATCCGCGTCGAGCTCGGTGCCGTCACCCAGCACGACCTGCTCGACCTTGTCGGCGCCACGCACCTCGCTCACTCCCACGCCACAGCGCACGTCGACGCCTTCGGCCCGGTGCAGCCGTGTCACCAACGCCCCGATCTGCTCACCGAGAACCGAGGCCAACGGCGTCGGCTGCGGCTCCACCAGCACCACCTCGACGCCCAGCTTGCGCAGGCTCGCGGCCACCTCGCAGCCGATGAAGCCCGCGCCGACCACGACGGCCCGCCGAGCGTTGCCGGCGTGCTCGCGCAGCGCCATGCTCTCGTCGTAGTTCCGCAGCACGTGAATGCCCGCCAGATCACCGAAGGACCGAATACGCTTCGGCACCAGTCCGGTGGCGATGATGAGCTCGTCATAGGCCACGTCGCTGCCATCGGCGAGCTTCAAGGTCTTGGCGGCGGTATCCACCGATCGCGCGGCGGAGCCGAGCCGCAACGTGATGTTGTTCTCGGCATAGAACTCGGCCGGCTTGAGCGTCACGTCGTCCGTCTCGGCGCGCAGCACTTCCTTGGAAAGCGGCGGCCGGTCATAGGGCAGATGGCCCTCGTCGCTGACGATGGTGATGGGCCCGGCGTACTCCGAGCGGCGCAGCTGTTCGGCCGTCCGGGCCGCAGCCAAGCCGCCGCCGACGATGACGATGCCCGCTGCTGATCCCGCTGAAGTAGTCACGTGGGGTTTTTACACGATCGAGGTCAAACGTTGTAGGGCACCCTACGTTTGCGCAGGCCGACGCGCCTCACGGCCGACCCCGGTCGATGACATTGCTGAGCACCACGATGCTCTCGCTGCGCTCGATCCGTGCCGTTGACCGGATGCGCTCAAGGGCCTCCTCGAGGTGTCGCATGTCCCGGGCGAGCACGCGCAGGATGGCATCGGCAGTGCCCGTCACCGTCGCCGCGCTGACCACCTCCGGGATGTCGATCCAGGCCGCGCGCAACTGGTCTGGCGCGATGGTGCCTTGGCAGAACACCTGCACATAGGCCTCCGTGCTCCAGCCGAGCACGTTGCGGTCGACCACGGTGGTGAAACCCCGGATCACCCCGTCGGCGATCATGCGGTCCACCCGCCGCTTGACCGCGGGTGCCGACAGATTCACCCGCACCCCGATCTCGGCGAATGTCGCCCGGGCGTGCTCGGTGAGCTCGGCCAGAATCCGCTCATCGGTGTCGTCCAGACGCTCCACGTCGACCTCCACACAACAAACCCTCGCATTGTCGGAATTTACGCAATGCATCCCTGGCTATCATGCAACAAACGGTGATTGATTGTGCCAGGAGCGCTTCATATCGTCGATTCATGACCATCTTCGATGAAGTCATGCCCGAGGCTGCGCCCGGATCCCGGACCGCCACCACCCGCCACTACGCCATGACCTCCCCGGAGTACTTCACCGTCGAATACGCCATCAACCCGTGGATGGACACCTCCACACCCGCGAACACCTCGCGCGCACTGGCCCAGTGGGACACGCTGCGGCGGGTGTACGCCGACCTGGGGCACACCGTCGACCTGGTAGCCCCACGTGCCGGACTGCCCGACATGGTCTACGCCGCCAACGGCGGCTTCCTGGTCGGAGACACCGCCGTGGTGGCGCGATTCGCCTACCCGCAGCGCGCCGGTGAGGCCGACGCCTACGCCGAGTGGATGGCGGCGGCCGGCCACCGTCCGGTTCGCACCGACCACGTCAACGAAGGCCAGGGCGACCTGCTGCTGGCCGGGTCAAAGCTATTGGCCGGATACGGTTTTCGCACCGACCTGCGCGCCCACGGTGAGATCGCGGCCATCACGGGTCTGGCGGTCACCAGCCTGGAACTCGTCGACCCGCGCTTCTATCACCTCGACACGGCGTTGGCCGTGCTCGACGACTCGACGATCGCCTACTATCCCCCGGCGTTCAGCGACGACGCCCGAAAGCGACTGGTGGGCCTGTTCGGCGACGCCATCGAAGTGGGTTCGGCCGACGCATACGTCCTCGGCCTCAACGTGGTGTCCGACGGCCGCCACGTCGTGATGCCCGCAGCCGCCACCGGATTCGCCGCACAACTGCGCCGAGCCGGATTCGAACCGATCGGTGTCGACATGTCCGAACTCCTCAAAGGCGGCGGATCCGTCAAATGCTGCACCCTGGAGCTACATCCATGACCATCCTGGACGGTGTGGACAACCAGGCCACCCCGGATTCGACAACTACCCAGGCGATCGCGCTCGACAATCGCCATGTCGCCCACAACTACTCGCCGCTGCCAGTGGTTGCCCACAGCGCCGAGGGAGCCTGGATCACCGATGTGACCGGCCGCCGCTACCTCGATTGCCTCGCCGCATACTCGGCGGTGAACTTCGGCCACCGCAACCCCGAGATCATCGCCGCGGCGCACACCCAACTGGACCGGCTCACCCTGGTGAGTCGCGCCTTCCACTCCGACCGCCTGGGTCCGTTCGCCGAAGCGTTGGCCGGATTGTGCGGCAAGGACATGGTGCTGCCGATGAACAGCGGCGCCGAAGCGGTGGAGAGCGGCATCAAAGTGGCCCGCAAATGGGCCACCGACGTCAAAGGCGTGAAAGCCGACAGCTCGAATATCGTCGTAGCGCACAACAACTTCCACGGGCGCACCACAACGATCATCAGCTTCTCCGACGACGAAACCGCGCGCCGCGGCTTCGGCCCGTACACACCGGGATTCCGCTCGGTCCCCTTCGGCGACCACCGAGCGGTCGACGAGGCGATCGACAACAACACCGCCGCCGTGCTCATCGAGCCCATCCAAGGCGAGGCCGGCATCATCGTCCCGCCCGCCGACTTTCTACCCCGCGTCCGCGAGACCTGTACCCGCAACAACGTGCTGATGATCGCCGATGAGATCCAGTCCGGCCTGGCCCGCACCGGACGCACCTTCGCCTGCGAACACTGGGATGTGGTACCCGACGTGTATCTGCTCGGCAAGGCCCTGGGCGGTGGCGTGGTACCGCTGTCCGCGGTGGTGGCCGACCGCGACATCCTCGGCGTTCTGCATCCCGGCGAACATGGATCCACCTTCGGCGGTAACCCACTGGCCGCGACCATCGGCACCACGGTCGTCGACATGCTGCGCCGTGGCGAATTCCAGCTCCGCTCAACTGAACTCGGAGCCCACCTACACCAGCGCCTCACCGAACTGATCGGGCACGGAGTCATCGCGGTACGCGGTATGGGCCTGTGGGCAGGGGTGGACATCGACCCAGACCTGGGCACCGGCAAGCAATTTGGCCTGGCGTTGGCCGAACGCGGCGTGCTGGTCAAAGACACCCACGGCTCGACCCTGCGGTTCGCCCCGCCCCTGGTGGTGACCGCCGACGAACTCGACTGGGCCGTCGACCAATTCGCCGACACCCTGGTGCACGCGCGCCGGTAGGCCGGTCCTGCCGGGCTGACCGGCGCGGAGAAATCAGTACTTGAGCACGCCCCGGTCGACGGCGATCTGGCTGCCCGACAAGGTTGCCGAGTTGTCACTGGCCAAGAAGGCCACGACGTCGGCGACCTCTTCCGGAGCCATGAACGCCGCAAGTCCCTCGTTCTTGCCGTCGGTCACCTTGTGGTAGGGCATGGGCGCGAAGCTGTGCAGGTAGCTCGGATACTTCGCGAAGATCTCGGCCATCGCCTCCGGCTCGATCATCGGGGTGTCGATCGAGTAGGGGTGGATCGAGTTGACCCGAATCCCGAACTCCCCCACCTCAAGCGCCAGCGTGTTGGTCAACGCGACCAGGCCGTGCTTGGAGGCCGCGTAATGCCCGTTGCCCGGCGTGGCCTTGAGCCCGGCCGAAGAGCTGACGATGATGACCGACCCGCCGTTGCCGGCCTCGATCATGGCGGGCACCGCGGCCCGGATGGTCCGCCAGGTGCCGTTGAGGTTGACGTCTACGACCGTGTCGAACTGTTCGGGCGAAAGCTCGAACAGCCGGCCCCAACTGAGCACTCCGGCGTTGGCCACCACGATGTCGAGCCGGCCGAACTGCTCGACACCGTCGGCCACCACCTGCTGCTGGGCGGCCAGATCACGGATGTCGACCTCACGGGCCAGCACCTTGCGGCCGGCGGCCTCCACGGCGGCGACGGTCTCGGCAAGTTCCTCCGACGTGGCGGCCGGATAGGTGATCGTGTCGTCGACCGACCGGCACACATCGATCGCGATGATGTCGGCACCTTCGTTGGCCAATCGCACCGCATGCGCGCGCCCCTGGCCGCGTGCAGCGCCGGTGACGAATGCCACCCGGCCTTCCAGAGTTCCGTTACCTGCCGACATCCCGGGGTCCTTTCAGTGAGCCTGGCCACAGGCTAACAGCAGAAGTAGAACGTGTTCCTGTCCGTACCGATGAATGGAATGCCAGATGATGCGCCAGCTCACACGGTGCCCGATCCGGTTCGTCCAACGCCAGATCAGAGATCGGCGATGATCTGCTGTCGTTTGGCCGCGTACTCGTCTTCGCTGATGGCACCGGTCGCACGCAGGGTTTCCAGTTCCTGAAGGCGTTGGGCGGTCGACGGCGCGGGCGGCGCGAGGAACGGTGCCGAAGGCGCGGCCGGTTCCGGGGCGGCGACCGACGGCGAGGGCTGCTGTGCGGCCGTGCGCCGCACCACGGCCTGAACCTCTTCGCGGGCCACCGGATTGGCCCGCAGGTCGACCATGTTGTTGATGGTGATGCCGTGCGTCTTCAGGATCTGCAGGATCTCCATCAGCGGGCCGGATTGGCCGGTGAGGTCGTAGGTCCTGTTCTCCTCGGCGATCGTGAACGTCGCCGGCATCAGGCCACTGACCAGACTGCTTCTCTCCCAATCGATCCGGTATTCGTTGGTGGCCGGGTCGACCAAGACGACCAACTTGCGGTTGGTGATCATGGGCAACCGCGACACCGAGGCCAGCACGCGGTCCTGACTGGCGAACGGCGCAATGCCGGGTCCAGAGATCTGCAGATCCAACTTCACCAGCGGCTGCTCGTTGATGCGGGTGTTGGTCTCGTGAATTCCGGTGACCTGGGCCAGGGCCAGTACCCCGACCTGTTCGAGCTTCTCGTTCTGCGCGGCCGACTTCGACCCGGCAGCGGTGAGGCCCAACGCAATCAGAACGTCGATCGCGGTGACCAACAGCCCGGTCCAGAACATCCATTTCATCATCGGATCACCGCCGGCGACGAAGTAGATGACCAGGAATATCGGACCGACGATGCCGCACAACAGTACGAAGGCCTGAATGCGTACGTACCGCCAGAATGTGGACATCACGGGCTCCTGTCGTCGTCTCAAGCGCCATCAGATTAGCGCCCGAGACCCTGCGGATCAGGAGTGAACGACTCCATCGGTCGCGACTGCCGTCGGCACCGTCTGCTGCTGCATCGGGGCAGGACCCAACATCCGGTACAGCGGCCAGGTCCACCGGTATCCCCCGCTGCTCGAGCGGGCGTAGCTGGTGTGCACGGCGATGGCGGTGGCCGTCACCTCTTCGGCGTCCTCGTCGTAGTCGCAGACCGCGTCACCGCGGTCGCACACGCTGATGGTGCGGCTGCCGATCGTGGCAGTCAGCGGTGCCGGAGCGTGGGCCAGGATCGGCCAATCCTGCGCGACGCCCTTGCCGGCTCCGGGCACCGCGGTCGCGGTGCCCAGGTTGACGGTGGGGTCGGCGGGCAACCGGTCACCGTCGGCCACCAACAATGCAGCGGCCAGATTCGGGCTACCCGACAACCCGGCCAGATTGCGGTGCACCACCATCGCTCCCTGCGAGTAGCCGGCCAGGATCACCTGGCTGGACGGGCACCGCTGGGTGAACGCCGCGTACTGGTTGCCCAGGGCTGCCACACCGGTGTCGACGCTGCTCATGAAGCCGCCCCAGCCCAGCAAGTCCCCGTCTGCCGGTACCGGCGCCGCCGGATAGGCCACGGCCTCGGCCGACATCGTGCGGCCGTCCTGCTGCACCCACTGCGACAGGTCACGCAACGAGTTGTAGACGACGCGGCCCATGCCCGCGTCGACCGTCGGATCGTCACGCTCGCCGGAGCCGGCGACACCGATCCAGTGCAAGTCAGGACATCCAGGGCTCGCCGCTGCCGGGCCCGCCAGGCCTATCAGCGCCGCACTGGCGACCGCACCGGCACCTACCAGTGCAACTATCCGTCGAAACATCAGCGGACCCCCAAACCCTTTGGCCTACGTGGGGTGCATCGCCTCACACACCACATCTGTTACATCCGGGTCGTGAGGTGAGGGATCAGAACGGCAGGCCGACCGCCCGGGTGATACTCGGCAGCTTGGTGAGCGGGTTGTCGAGCGAAGGAGGCGGTGGCAGCGCGGGCGGCGGCGGAGGCGGTGGCAACTTGGAGAAGTCGAACGCCGGTGGGGGCGGCAACTTGGAGAAATCGAACGCCGGCGGCGGCGGCAACTTCGTGAAATCGAACGCCGGCGGCGGCGGAAGGGCAGGCATGCCCGCACCCGCGACGGCCGGGCCCAGCATCAGCGCGGTCAAACCATCCGGGGAGGGCAAGCCGCCGTTCTCGTTGCCGTAGTTGGCAACTGTGATGACAGCACTCAGGAAATCCAGTGCTCCGCCGCCGATGCCGCTCACCCCGCCGGAAACCGAAGAAGCGATGGTGCCCGCGGTGTTCTGCGCGTTGGTGTCGATCAGCGCCGACCACGGAGGCTGCATCGTGGCGGTGTCGAATTGCGGCCAGGAGATGCTGGGCACCTCTGCCGGCGCCTCGGGCAACGATGGCAAGACCGGTTCCGAACGGCTCACGATGTTGGAACTCCGGCTCGTTCCGCCGGGGGCCGGCAGCAACGAAGTGGTGCGACTCTGCGGTTTCGGAGAGGGCGTCACGGAAGGGAGCACGTCCGGGATCACCGACGGTGACGGTGCGGGGTGGGCGGCCACTTGCTGCGCGTGCTCGACAGGTGCTGCCGCGACGGCGACGGGCCTTTCGGTCTCGGCCGCCGGCTTCTCTGGTTCGTCCCCGACCACCCACACCAGGGCGCCGACCGCGACAACCGCGACCGTGGTCGAGACGCCTGCGACGATGCGTGACGGACTCAACTGAGTACGGATCCGGTCGGCGAGCGGCACCGACGCGGAGATCGGTTCTGTCACATCAACGTCCATCTCTAGCTCGCCCCGTAACGATCGTGGTCGGAGACCGTTGCATTTTCAACGACGTCGCCACAGCCAAACTATCACCCGACCGCGCGACATGCGCGGGTCCGTGTTCCGGCACGCAAAAACCCCCGAAATCTGCGAGATTTCGGGGGTTTTCGCGTGCTAGGTCAGATCATCACCGAAGTGATCCAGTAGGTGGAACCTACTTGATGATCTTGGTAACCCGGCCGGCGCCGACGGTACGGCCGCCCTCGCGGATCGCGAAGCGCAGGCCCTCGTCCATGGCGACGGGCTGGATCAGCTTGACGGAGATGTCGGTGTTGTCACCGGGCATCACCATCTCGGTGCCCTCGGGCAGGGTAACCACGCCGGTCACGTCCGTGGTACGGAAGTAGAACTGCGGGCGGTAGTTGTTGAAGAACGGCGTGTGGCGGCCGCCCTCGTCCTTGGACAGGATGTAGACGCTGCCCTCGAACTCGGTGTGCGGGGTGGTGGTGCCGGGCTTGACCACAACCTGGCCACGCTCGACGTCCTCGCGCTTGATGCCACGAACCAGCAGACCGACGTTGTCGCCGGCCTGGCCCTGGTCGAGCAGCTTGCGGAACATTTCCACACCGGTGACGGTGGTCTTGGTCGTGGTCGGGCGGATGCCGACGATCTCGACCTCTTCGTTGACGTTGATCACGCCACGCTCGACGCGACCGGTCACCACGGTGCCACGACCGGTGATGGTGAAGACGTCCTCGACGGGCATCAGGAACGGCTTGTCGGTCTCGCGAACCGGATCCGGGATCGACTCGTCGACGGCCTCCATGAGGTCCTCAACCGACTTGACCCACTTCGGGTCGCCCTCCAGCGCCTTCAGCGCGGAGACGCGGATGACCGGGGCGTCCTCGTCGAACTCCTGGGCGGCCAGCAGTTCGCGGACCTCCATCTCGACGAGCTCGAGGAGCTCCTCGTCGTCGACCATGTCCGACTTGTTCAGCGCCACGAGGATGTAGGGCACACCCACCTGGCGGCCCAGCAGCACGTGCTCGCGGGTCTGCGGCATCGGGCCGTCGGTCGCGGCGACCACCAGGATCGCGCCGTCCATCTGGGCGGCACCGGTGATCATGTTCTTGATGTAGTCGGCGTGGCCGGGGGCGTCCACGTGTGCGTAGTGGCGCTTCTCGGTCTGGTACTCAACATGCGAGATGTTGATCGTGATACCGCGCTGACGCTCCTCAGGCGCGTTGTCGATCTGGTCGAATGCGCGCGACTCGTTCAACTCGGGGTACTTGTCGTGCAGAACCTTGGTGATTGCTGCGGTGAGCGTGGTCTTGCCGTGGTCAACGTGACCGATGGTCCCGATGTTGACGTGCGGCTTCGTCCGCTCGAACTTCGCCTTCGCCACTGTGGTGTCCTCCTGGACTTGTTGGTGCTTTTACTTAAAGCAGTTTTGATGTGTTCAGTTGTGTGCCCGCGAGAGTTGCCGCGACGAGCTTACTGACCCGTCGCCTTCGCGATGATCTCCTTCGCCACGTTCGCCGGAACTTCGGCGTACGAGTCGAACACCATGGAGTAGTTCGCCCGGCCCTGGGTCTTCGACCGAAGGTCGCCCACGTAGCCGAACATCTCCGACAGCGGTACCTGCGCCTTGACGACACGCGCACCGCTGCGCTCCTCCATGGCCTGGATCTGACCACGGCGGGAGTTCAGGTCGCCGATCACGTCGCCCATGTAATCCTCGGGCGTCGTGACCTCGACAGCCATGATGGGCTCGAGGATGACCGGCTGGGCCGCCTGGGCAGCCTTCTTCAGCACCTGCGAACCCGCCACCTTGAACGCCATTTCCGAGGAGTCGACCTCGTGGTAGGCGCCGTCGAGCAGCGTCAGCTTCAGGTTCACCAGCGGGTAGCCGGCCAACACGCCGTACTGCATGGCGTCCTGCGCACCGGCATCCACCGACGGGATGTACTCGCGCGGGATGCGGCCACCGGTGACCTTGTTCTCGAACTCGTAGGTGGCACCGTCCTCGCCGATGAACGGCTCGAGGTCGACGAGCACCTTCGCGAACTGGCCGGATCCACCCGTCTGCTTCTTGTGGGTGAACTCGACCTTCTCCACCTTGCGGCGGATGGTCTCGCGGTAAGCCACCTGGGGCTTACCGACGTTGGCCTCGACCTTGAACTCGCGACGCATACGGTCCACCAGGATGTCCAGGTGCAGCTCGCCCATACCGCCGATGACGGTCTGGCCGGTCTCCTGGTCCAGGTGCACCTTGAAGGTCGGGTCCTCTTCGGCGAGCTTCTGGATCGCGGTGCCCAGCTTCTCCTGGTCACTCTTGGTCTTCGGCTCGATGGCCACCTCGATAACCGGATCCGGGAAGGTCATCGACTCCAGCACGACCTGCTGGTTCGGATCGCACAGGGTGTCACCGGTGGTGGTGTCCTTCAGACCGATCACGGCGTAGATGTGACCCGCCGAGGCCGACTCGACCGGATTTTCTTTGTTCGCGTGCATCTGGAACAGCTTGCCCAGACGCTCCTTCTTGCCCTTGGTGGCGTTGATGACCTGGGCACCGGACTCGACCTTGCCCGAGTACACGCGGACGTAGGTGAGCTTGCCGAAGAAGGGGTGCACAGCGATCTTGAACGCCAGAGCAGAGAACGGCTCTTCGGTCGACGGCTTGCGCAGAATCTCTTCGTCCTCCTTGCCGGGGACGTGGCCCTTGACGGACTCGACATCCAGCGGCGACGGGAGGTAATCGATCACGGCGTCCAGCATCGGCTGCACACCCTTGTTCTTGAACGCACTGCCGCACAGCACCGGGTACAGCTCGCTGCTCACGGTCAGCTTGCGGATCGCGCCCTTGATCTCATCGATCGTGAGCTCTTCGCCGCCGAGGTACTTCTCCAGAAGCTCCTCGTCGGTCTCGGCGACGGTGTCCAACAGCTCGCTGCGGTACTGCTCGGCCTTGTCGGCCAGATCCGCGGGGATCTCGACGGTCTCGTAGCTCTCACCGAGCTTGGTCTCACCGCGCCATACCTTGGCGTTCATCTCGACCAGGTCGATGATGCCCTCGAACTCGTTCTCGGCGCCGATCGGCAGCTGGATCACCAACGGCTTGGCGCCGAGGCGGTCCTTGATGGTCTGCACGGTGAAGTAGAAGTCCGCACCGAGCTTGTCCATCTTGTTGACGAAGCAGATCCGGGGCACGTCGTACTTGTCGGCCTGACGCCACACCTGCTCGGACTGGGGCTCAACACCCTCCTTGCCGTCGAACACGGCAACGGCACCGTCGAGCACGCGCAGGCTGCGCTCCACCTCGACGGTGAAGTCGACGTGCCCGGGGGTGTCGATGATGTTGATCTGGTTGTTGTTCCAGAAGCAGGTGACGGCTGCGGAGGTGATGGTGATACCACGCTCCTGCTCCTGCTCCATCCAGTCGGTGGTCGACGCACCGTCGTGCGTCTCACCGATCTTGTAGTTGACGCCGGTGTAATAGAGGATGCGCTCGGTCGTCGTCGTCTTGCCGGCGTCGATGTGCGCCATGATGCCGATGTTGCGGACCTTGTTCAGGTCTGTCAGCACGTCCTGTGCCACGGGATTCCCTTCGGGAAGATTACTGTCTAAAGGCTGATTTTGAATCTGGTCGCGGCTACGCCGCGCACGGAGCAAGCTCCGTGCGTCACCAGCGGTAGTGCGCGAAAGCCCGGTTCGCTTCGGCCATCTTGTGAGTGTCCTCACGACGCTTCACAGCGGCGCCCAGGCCGTTGCTGGCGTCGAGGATCTCGTTGGCGAGGCGCTCGATCATGGTCTTCTCACGACGGGCCTTGGAGAAGCTGACCAGCCAACGCAGGGCCAGGGTGGTGGAGCGATCGGGGCGAACCTCGACCGGCACCTGGTAGGTGGCACCACCGACGCGGCGGCTGCGCACCTCGAGGGCGGGCTTGACGTTGTCGAGCGCGCGCTTGAGGGTGACGACCGGATCAGTACCGGTCTTGTCGCGAGCCTGCTCCAACGCGCCGTAGACAATGCGCTCGGCCAGCGACTTCTTGCCGTCCAGCAGAACCTTGTTGACCAGCTGGGTGACCAGCTGCGACCCGTAAACCGGATCGTTGACCAACGGGCGCTTCGGCGCGGGACCCTTGCGCGGCATCAGCTCTTCTCCTTCTTGGCGCCGTAACGGCTACGGGCCTGCTTGCGGTTCTTGACACCCTGGGTGTCCAGCGACCCGCGGATGATCTTGTAACGGACACCCGGGAGGTCCTTCACACGACCACCGCGCACCAGCACCATCGAGTGCTCCTGCAGGTTGTGACCCTCACCGGGGATGTAGGCGGTGACCTCAACGCCGCTGGTCAGCTTCACGCGAGCGACCTTGCGAAGCGCCGAGTTCGGCTTCTTCGGGGTGGTGGTGTACACGCGGGTGCACACGCCACGGCGCTGCGGGCTGCCCTTGAGGGCCGCGGTCTTGACCTTCGCGACCTTGTCGCGGCGACCCTTGCGGACCAGCTGGTTGATGGTTGGCATGTACCGGCTTTCTCTGTGTTGCTTCTTGCTGTTTAAGTCTCTGTACTGCAGTTATCCCCCGGGCCGCGTACCCCGCGGCCGGGCGTGTCGCATGTGCTCACACCAGTGGAATTCCGATGCGTGTTAGACATGCAAATTCGCCCGGCGTGCGGGCACGCTAGCGAAACACTCAGCCACGTGCGCCTTCCGGCCAGGCACGATCTACCACAATACCAGGGCTGGGCGTGACGAACCAAACCCGCTCACGACGACCTTATCCCAGGTCAGACGCTACGACTCCGACTGCCCCATCCCGGCGGCCAGTCGTCGCAGCATATCGGTGAACACCGCATCGGTGTCGATATCGTCCATAACGCCCGTCATTTCCAGCAGGACGAAGCCGTGCAGAGCCGACCAGAACTGCAGCGCGGCATAGAACGCGTCCTCGCCTTCCAACCCGTACGAGGTGAGGACCTCGATGACCGGCCCGGCCGCAGCCTTGGTGGCTGCCGAGTACTCCGGGTCGTCCCCGCCGAAGGGCATCCGCGTGAAAGCCGAGTAGCGGCCCGGATGGTGATGCGCGTAGCTGCGGTAGGCGCTGGCCATGACCGCCACCGCATCGTCTCGGGTACGGCCGGCGCCGACGGTGTTGAGCATCTCGATGATGTCGTCGATCACCCGCATCCGGACCGTACGCCGCAGGTCGTCGAGGCTGTGCACGTGGTTGTAGAGCGACGGGCCCTTCGTTCCCAGCTGGCCGGCCAGGGCATTGATGGTCAGCGCATCCCAACCCTCACGGTCCAGGAACGTCAGCGCCGCGTTGACGATCGCGTCACGGCTGAGCTTCGTGGTCCGCGCCGGCCGGGACTGGGAACGCCGGGTTCCAGCCGCCTGTGCCTCCGGCCGAGCTGACATGTGGCACTGCCTTCGAGTCGATGTGATTGACGCCCAGATTTGGGCCGCCGTGAAACTCTAGCCCCTCAGACAGCGCAGATCAGTTCACCCGGCCCTGACTGAGCCGGGCGAGTTTCTCGGTGACCTGGCACAGGTCGGGCAGGGTGGCCGGGTTCATCGTCTGAATCGACCATGTGATGACGTCCCGTCCCTTGGCCACATAGACACTGCAGACATTGGGATCCGACGCGCGGAAGCCCTGGTGGCCGTCGATCGACAGCTCGGTCAGGGTGCGTCCGGCCCGGGTCTCCAGCGTCCTCTCGGTGTCCATGTCGCTGCCCCGGTACCACCAGGTGGAGATGCCCATCCCGGCACCGAAGGTGCCCAGCACCGAGTTCTCCTGCCAGAAACACCCGGTGTCGCTGACCACCGCCTTGGTGAACATCGACGAGCCGACGGCATCAGCGATGTCGGCATCGGTGACGCCGTTGCAGTCCGCGCCGTGAAAGCCGTCGCCGCGAGCCACCGGTCCCGACGTCGACGCTGGTTCCGTCGGCGCACACGCGGCGAGGGCGATTCCGGCTGCGAAGCCGACCAGACACCTCGCGGCGAGGTAGCGGTGCGCCACGGTCAGAGTTCCGATTGAAGAGTGGCTGAAAGCAATTTCTTGGCGTCCCGGCACGGATCACCTTTGCCCGCCTGCACCGCACCGCCCACACTGCGGAACTGCACCCACCAACTGATCACGCCCGACCCGGCGGCCGCCGTCGCCGAGCAGGCCGCGCCCGTCACATCTCGACGGGCCAAGAACGCCTGATGCCGCTCGACCACCACATCGGTGATCTCCGCATCCCGACTACGGGCCACCGCCCGCTCACGATCCAGCGAGCCCTCCTCGAACCAGGAGAAGATCACGTCGAGCATCGCCGGTGAACTCGAATTGGGCTGCGGACCGGGCTGGGCGTTGCGCGACAACACGTACTGGCAGACCGCGCCGCTGTAGGGGCGCACCACGTTGTCGGCGGCCAGGATCTCCTGGACGGTGCTGTCGACGAGCAGGCCACACCGGTCGTCCACGTACCCGAAACTGCGATCGGGGTCGTCGGTGTCGGCCGACGCACGCCGGGCAGCGCCGTCGATGGTGTGCGAACACCCCGCGACGGTCACCACGGCTGTGACTGCCACGGCAGCAGCCTGAACAACACACCGACGCATTGCTGAACACGGTACCGAGCAGTGACACCGCACGCGACCTGTCGGCAACCGCCCGCCAAACTGGTCAACACTTGCCGACAGCGCAAGGGCTCCACGTACTCTTCTCCCAGCGGATCGGAAGGGGATCTCACCGTGAATTGGAAAGCTGTGGGTCGGATAGCTGTTGCCGGACTGCTCACGTTGCCGTTGGCACTCACCATCGGCGCGCCCGGCGCGGCGGCCAAGAACGGTGACACCACCATCACCGGCCAGGGCGTCGAACAGACCATCGACTGCAACAACGCGACGTTGTTCGTCAACGGAACCGACATCCGGGTCAACGCGTTGGGCACCTGCTGGGCAGTGGCCGTGCAGGGGTCGTCCAACGTGATCGTCGCCGACAACGTCATCAACGACGTGACCGTGTACGGCTATGACCAGACGGTGTTCTTCAAGAACGGCGATCCCATACTCGTCGACCGCGGCCGCGAACTGGGGATGACAAACCAGATCAGCCGTGTACCCGCCTGACGACGCCTGACGACGTCTGAGCAAGAAAGCAGAGAAGACCCGTGCGTACCCGTTTCCCCCACACCCAGCTGATCCTCGGAGTCGGCGCGGCAGCCGCTGCGCTCAGCCTGGCGGCCTGCGGTTCCGAAAGCTCGGACACCACCACGCCCAGCGCCACCGCGGGCGAGTCGGGGGTCAATGTCGAAGTCGGCAACACCATCAACTACATGTCGGTCGGCACCACCACTGACATCGACTGCGCCGATGGCAAGTCGCTCACCGTGGGCGGCACCAACAACACATTGACGGTCAAGGGCACCTGCGCCAACGTGAACATCGGCGGATCCGACAACAAGATCACGTTCGAGCGGATCGACAAGGGACTGACGATCTTCGGGCTGAACAACACCGTCACCTACGACGCGGGCGACCCGAAGATCAACAACACCGGCAGCAACAACAAGGTCAACAAGGGCTAGTCTGCGCTGGCCCCGTGCCGGCCTGCGCCTGAGGCAAACCGTCCGGCACCATAGGCGGCCTCATCTGCGACACGGGCGATGCTGGCGAATTCGAAATCCATTGCCGCCTGCTCCGATTCGCCCCACTGATGATGGGCCGAAAGCCGGTCGGCCCGCAGACATTGCTGAGGTAGCCGGGCCAGCTCGGCGGCCAGTTCCTCGGCGTGCTTACGGGCTTGACCTTTGGGCACCACCCGGTTGGCCAGGCCGATCGCATGAGCTTCGTCGGCGTCGACGGCGCGTCCGGTCAGAATCAGATCCATGGCGCGGCTGTGCCCGATCAACCGGGGCAGCCGCACGGTGCCGCCGTCGATCAGCGGTACACCCCACCGGCGGCAGAACACCCCCATCACGGCGTCCTCGTCGACCACCCGCAGGTCACACCACAGGGCCAGTTCCAGTCCCCCGGCCACCGCGTGGCCGCTGATCGCCGCGATCACGGGCTTCGACAACACCATCCGGCTCGGCCCCATGGGCCCGGGGCCGGCAGGATCGAGCCGGTTCATCTCCGGCGTGCCGAATGCCTTGAGATCGGCTCCCGCACAGAATGTCCCACCCGCGCCGGTCAGCACCGCCACGGCGGCGTCGTCATCGCCGTCGAACTGTTCGAACGCGGCGTACAGGGCCGCGGCGGTAGGGCCGTCGACCGCGTTGCGGGCATGCGGCCGGTCGATGACGACCGTGGTCACCGGTCCGTTACGTTCCACCCGCACAGCGTCGGTCATGTCGCCTCCATCAGTTCGGTACCGTCGCGCCGCTCGACGAGTTCGGCGGCAAAGTCGTTGTACGCCTTGCGTAATTCAGCACCCGGCCAGTCGTCCGGCAGCAGCTCGTCCGGCAACACCGGGTCAGCCAGCAGGTGGCGCACGATCCCGGCGGCCGCGACGAACCGGCCCGGGACATCGGTCGCGTCGGCCATCTCGTGCAACAACTGCTCGCCGGTGCGCCGCCAGCCCGGTAGATCCCACAACCTGGCGACCAGGCCGGACGGATCCTCATCACGAGCGTGCAACAGCCGCACCCGGTCGGTGATCTCCTGGGGCAATACCTGCTCGAGGTTGTCCGGGCGCATCCACACCCCCTCGCGCAGTTCACCGAAGCGATACTGCTGCAACGTATTGCGCAGGGAAGCCCGGGTCCGGGCATCGGTGCCGACGCTGGTGATGACGAGGGTCAGCCACTGCCCGTCGTACCCGCGAAGCCGCGGGTCGATCGCGTCGTCCTGGCGGCGCTGGCGGGTCAGCAACCGGTCCGAGAGCCGGTAGCCGTCCTCGGAACGAACCAAGTCCCCGGCACTGACCATCCGGGTCAGCGCCACCCGTAGCGTCGGCTCTTTGATGTCGAAATCGGCTGTCAGCCGGACCAATTCGGCAGCGCTGGCCCAGGCCGGATGCGCACCGAGCAGCACGCTCAACACCACCGAGCGGGCCGTCATCCGTTTGAGCCCGGGCATCTCAGACCCCGGACGCCCTACGCCCGTGGTCGCCCATCGGCTCGTCGCGGTGACGCACCGCTTCGCGGAAGCCGTGCTCAACCGCGTCGGCGACGAAAGCGTGCCCTTCAGGAGTGTGCCGGGCGACGCCGTCGAACACGGTGCTGACCATCCGGCTGGTTGCCACCCCCTGCTGCAGCAGGGCCGTGTTGCAGGCCAGCTTGGCCATGATGAGCTGATTGACCGGCATCGCGGCGATGCGTGCGACGAGACGCTCGGTGCGCTCATCGAGATCTTCCGGCTGAGGCGCCTCGACAGCCAGACCCCACTCGGCGGCCTGCGCTCCGGTGATGCAATCTCCGGTGAACAGAAGGCGTTTGGCGCGTTGATCCCCCAGCCGGTGCGCCCACAGGCCTGCGGCCGGAACACCCCAGACCCGCATCGGCGGATAGCCGATCTTGGCATCGGCGGCGGCAATCACCTGGTCGGCGTGCAGAGCGATGTCGGTTCCGCCGGCCACGCAGTAGCCGTGGATCTTGACCACGGTCGGCTTGTCGGCATGCATCAGGCTGGAGAAGCCGCGCACGAACCGGCTCATCATCTGGTAGTCGACCATGGGATCCCACGGTTGATCCGGAAGATGGTTGACGGCCTGGGTTTTACCCGACAACACGGTCCCGTCGTAGCGATGCCCCCCGGCCTCACCCGTGCCGTCGGCGTAGGCGGACAGGTCGAAGCCGGCGCAGAAGCCCTCACCGCGGCCCGATACCAGGATCACGTGCACATTCGGATCGAGGTCCGCACGCTCGACCAGTGCCTGCAGTTCCAGCGGAGTGTCCGCCACGATCGAATTGCCTTTTTCGGGGCGGTTGAACGTGATGCGCGCTATCCGGTCGGTGACCTCATAAGTCATGGTCTTGAGATTGTCGAAATCGACGGTCATGCGTTGGTCACCTTCCCCGCGAGCAGACACAAAACTGTCCACGATTGGCTCGAAAATGCGCAGTTTTGCTGGCCGTCACCCCTTGACCAGCGCACGCTCGAGGATCGGCGCGAGGTCCAGCCCGGTCGGCAAGGTGCCGAAGGCCTGGCCCCACTGCCCGCCGAGCCGGCTGGCCAGGAAGGCCTCGGCCACCGCCGGATGTCCGTGACGCACCAGCAGCGCGCCCTGTAGCGCCAGCGAGATGTCCTCGGCCACCTTACGACCGCGGTACTGGATCGTCTCCAAGTCGGCCAGGTCGTTCTGCAGTGTGGTGACATGGCGGTCCAGCCGCGGGTCCTGTCCGGCGGTCTTGGACAGTTCGTCGAACAGCACCTCGACGCTCTCCGGCCGGGTAGCCATGGCGCGCAAGGTATCCAGCGCGCTGACGTTGCCCGAGCCCTCCCAGATACCCATCAGCGGGGCCTCGCGGTACAGCCGCGGCATACCGGAATCCTCGACGTAGCCGTTGCCGCCCAGGCATTCCATCGCCTCGGCGGCGTGCGGAGTGGCGCGCTTGCACACCCAGTACTTGCCGGCCGCCAGGCCGATACGACGCAGCAGCGCTTCCCGCTCGTCGCCGCGGACCGCCTTGTCGGTGGCACCGGCCATCCGCATCGCCAGCATGGTCGCCGCTTCGGCCTCCACGGCCAGGTCGGCCAGCACGTTGCGCATCAGAGGCTGATCGATCAGATAGGCGCCGAACGCCTTTCGGTGCTGGGCGTGGTGCACGGCGCGGGTCAGCCCGCTCCGCATGCTGGTGGCGCTGCCCAGCGTGCAGTCCAACCGGGTGAGGTTGACCATCTCGATGATGGTCGGCACGCCGCGGCCCTCCTCGCCGACCAGCCAGGCGGTGGCGCCGTCGTACTCGACCTCGCTGGAGGCGTTGGCGTGGTTGCCGAGCTTGTCCTTGAGTCGCTGCAGGAACATCCGGTTGCGGCTGCCGTCGGGCAGGATGCGCGGCAGGAAGAAACAGCTCAGGCCGCCCGGGGCCTGTGCGAGAACCAGGAAGATGTCGCCCATCGGCGCCGACGTGAACCACTTGTGCCCGCGCAGCGAGTACGTGCCGTCACCGTTCGGCGTGGCTTCGGTGGTGCCGGCGCGGACGTCGGAGCCACCCTGCTTCTCGGTCATCGACATGCCCGCGGTGATGCCGGCCTTGGTCGTGGCGAGCTTGAGTTCGGGGTCGTAGACCCGGCTGGTCAGCAGCGGCTCGTAGATGGCCGCCAGCTCGGGGTTGAACCGCAGTGCGGGCACGACGGCATAGGTCATCGAGATCGGGCAGACGTGCCCGGGCTCGACGGTCCACACCGAGGTCTTGGCGGCGCGGACCACATGCGATCCCTCGCGCTCATCGGCCCACGGAGCGCCGTGCAGGCCGTGGGTGACGGCCACGTTCATCAGCTCGTGATACGCCGGGTCGTACTCGACTTCGTCGATCCGATAGCCGAGGCGGTCATGGGTGTGCAACACCGGCTGGTTGCGGTCTGCCAGCTCACCCCAGCGTTGAGCCTGGGCGCTGCCGTTGATCGCGCCGAGCTCGTGAACCTCGTCGATGCCCCACTCCCCGCCTTCGCGGATCAGTGCCTCGGCGAGCACCGGTGAGGTCGCTGGGTTGTAACCCTCCAATGCGGGGACCTGATTGGTGACGACATGCGTGCCCGCGGAGGCGAGGAGCGAAGGATCAACAGCCATGACCCCAGTGTTACAAATTTCCGACAGTCGCACAATAGTTGTAATGCGGTGCGGCCTCTCGGCTCGGCCGGTCACACCGGATCGAGCTCTCCCACTGCGGTGGGCAGCTCGGCACTGTCGCGGGGCCGTTCGTCGGGCCGTTCGTCGCGCTCACGCGGCCGTGCCGACCGCCACGCCTCAAACCGATTGAGCGCGAACAGCACCACCGCTGCCAGGGTCCAGCCGAGCAGGATGTCGACCACATAGTGCTCGGCGGTGTACACCAACGTGAAGGCCATGATGAGCGGGTAGGCCACCAACAACGGCCGCCATCCACGGTTCACCCGATTCCACAAGAACGCCGCGACCGCCGCGGTGAGCCCCGCATGCAGGGACGGGATCGCCGCGACGAGGTTCACGCTGGCCTGCCCCTGATCGATCAGTGCCGTCGCGGTATGCAAGTTGAGCTTGCCCCAGCCGCGGGTGACGATCCGTTCGATCCACTCGTGGGCACCGTCCCGACTGCCCTCCATGGCGCCGAGCAGCCCGCCGTCGACGGCTTCGCGCGCCGACCGGAACATGCACCGCGGCCCCGACGGACCACCGTCGACGTCACCTGCGGTACATCGCGCAGCGGCCCACGGCGGCGCGGCAGGCAGCAGCGCATAGATGGCCAAGGCCACGAACGACAGCCCGACGAACAAGCGGACGAACCGCTTCCACTCCTCGCGGTCCCGCAGCCACAGCACACCGGCAACGACGTAAGGAAGGATGAAAAACGACATGTACACGGTGCTGATCACGACCTCCCACCACGGCGGGTGGGCCAGTTTGAGCCGTTCCTGCAGCCACACCGTGGGAACCGTGCCGAAGAACATCCACCGGTCCGCGTCGACCTGCCAATGCCACAAGGTGGGCCGGCCGACGAGGGTCGCCGCACCACGGCTGAGGTCGTAGGCGGCCAGCACCACGGCAAACGGCAGCCAGTCACGGATGACGTAGAGCATCCGACGGCCCTGCCCGATGCTCGCAGCCAACAGCCCGGTCGCGATGTACAGCAGCAACAGCTCGCGGTTGAACGCGAAACCGTCGGTGGCGGTGCGGTAGATCACCACGGCAGCCCAGGTCAGGATCGCCGCGTACCGCAGGATTCGCAGTCGACGCGCACGTGCCGTCGCTCCCGCCTGCGCGGGAGCTGCTTCGGTTACCGAGTCATCAACCGCGGTCACAGAAGTGACGTTAGTTCACCTACACGTCACGCGGTCGTTGATAACGATTCAGACCACCGATCGTTATCAGCCCGCGTGCTCACGCAAGAAGGCGATGTCGTCCTTGCGTCCTTCTTCCGCGGTCTCACAGATCACCGGCGCGTCGGCCGCCTTGACCACCGCCGCCAGCAATTGTGGATCGATCTGCCCGGCACCGAAATTGGCGTGACGATCCGCGCCCGAACCGGCCGCGTCGCGCGAATCGTTGCAGTGCACCAGGTCGATGCGACCCGTGATGGCCCTGATCCGGTCCACCGCGTCGATCAACGCCTCCCCCGCCGCCCAGGCATGACACGTGTCGAGGCAAAAGCCGATTCCCTTGTCCCCGATGCGATCCCACAATTTGGAGATGGTGTCGAAATGCCGGGCCATCGCGTGCTCGCCACCCGCGGTGTTCTCCAGGTAGACCGGCACGTCGGTGTTCAGCGAGTCCAGGGCCTTGACCCAACGTTCGAACCCGGCCTCCATGTCATTGTCATCGGCATGGCCTCCGTGCACGATCACCGCGGTGGCGCCGATCTCCGCGGCGGCGTCGCACGTGTCCTGCAGGATCTTGCGGGACGGAATCCGCACCCGGTTGTTGGCCGACGCCACGTTGATCAGGTACGGCGCGTGCACATACAGCGGCACCGTCGACGCCTTGAGCACCTCGGCATCCTCACGGGGCTTGGGTTTCTTCCAGCTTTGCGGATTACCGAGGAAAAACTGCACCACGTCGGCGCCGTCTGCGGCTGCCGCGGCCAATGGGTCGGTGTTGTCTACATGCGAGCCGATGAGCACGCCGCCAAGTCTAGGCGGGGACGGTGACAGTCTTTTCACGGTCGAGTGGCCAGTTATGCCACGCGAACCGTCGATGTGCGTGGCATAACTGGCCACTCGACCACCAACCCGCACGAAAAAGCCCCCGCCGGAGCGGGGGCTTTTCCGTGACTGACTAGCGGTAGTCGCTGTACCCGTAATCGTCCAGCGGCACCGCGGCACCGGTGGCCGCACCGAAGTCCGGGCTGTAGTACTGATCCTCGTAGGACGGGATCGTGTACGCCGCAGCGCGGGCCTCTTCGGTCGGCTGCACCTGGATGTCGCGGTATCGGGCGATGCCGGTACCGGCCGGGATCAGCTTGCCGATGATCACGTTTTCCTTCAGACCCTGCAGCTTGTCGCTGCGGCAGTTGATCGCCGCATCGGTGAGCACGCGGGTGGTCTCCTGGAACGACGCCGCCGACAGCCACGAATCCGTGGCCAGCGATGCCTTGGTGATACCCATCAGCACCGGACGTCCGGCCGCGGGCTCGCCGCCCTCGGCCACGACGCGACGGTTCTCGGTCTCGAACTCGGCACGCTCGGTGAGCGAACCGGGCAGGAACTCCGTGGCGCCCGAGTCGATGATCGTGACGCGACGCAGCATCTGCCGGACGATGACCTCGATGTGCTTGTCGTGGATCGACACGCCCTGGGCCCGGTAGACCTCCTGGACCTCCTTGACGAGGTGGATCTGCACCTCGCGGGGGCCCTGGACACGCAGCACCTCGTGCGGATCGGCGGAGCCTTCCATCAGCTGGTCACCGACCTCGACGTGGTCACCGTCGGACAGCACACCTTCGGAGCCGTCTTCGTGGGTGATCACGCGCAGGCGCTGACGCTTGGAGAGCTTGTCGTAGACAACTTCCTCGCCACCGTCGTCGGGAACGATGGTGATCTTGAAGAACTTGTCGCTCTCCTCCAGCCGGACCCGACCCGCGACGTCGGCGATGGGCGCCTTGTTCCGCGGGATACGAGCCTCGAACAGCTCCTGCACGCGAGGCAGACCACCGACGATGTCGGCGCCACCGGTAACACCACCCTGGTGGAAGGTACGCATGGTCAGCTGGGTACCGGGCTCACCGATGGACTGGGCGGCGACGATGCCGACGGCCTCGCCGATGTCGACCAGCTTGCCGGTGGCCATCGAACGGCCGTAGCACTTGGCACACACACCGGCAGCCGAGCCACAGGTCAGCACCGAGCGCACCTTCACCTGCGAGATGCCGGCAGCCAGCAGCGCGTCGATGGCCGGGTCACCCAGGTCATGGCCGCGCTCGATGACGACGTTGCCGTCGGCATCGACTGCGTCGGTGGCCAGGGTCCGGGCGAACGCCGAGGTCTCGACGTGTGCGTCGCGGATCAGCGAACCGTCCGCAGCGCGCTCGGCCAGCGTGACGACGATGCCGCGCTCGGTCTCGCAGTCGTTCTCGCGAACGATGACGTCCTGCGACACGTCCACCAGACGACGGGTCAGGTAACCCGAGTCGGCGGTACGAAGAGCGGTGTCGGCCAGACCCTTACGGGCACCGTGGGTGTTGATGAAGTACTCCAACACCGTCAGGCCCTCGCGGAACGAGGACTTGATCGGGCGCGGGATGAACTCACCCTTCGGGTTGGTCACCAGACCCTTCATGCCGGCCAGGGTGCGGGTCTGGGTGAGGTTACCCGTGGCGCCCGACTTCACGATCGTGATGATCGGGTTGTCGGCCGGGTAGTACTCCTCCAGCGCCTTACCCACCTCTTCGGTGGCGTCCTGCCAGATCTTGACCAGGGACTCGTTGCGCTCGTTGTGGTTCAGCGCGCCGCGCTGGTACTTGCGCTCGATCGCCTCGGCCTCGGCCTCGTGCCGCTCCAGGATCTCCTGCTTCTGCGGCGGCACCAGAACGTCGGCCATCGAAACCGTGACACCCGAACGGGTGGCCCAGTGGAAGCCGGCGTCCTTGAGCTTGTCGACGGTCTGCGCCACCACGATCATCGGGAAGCGCTCGGCCAGGTCGTTGATGATCCGGGCCTGGACCTTCTTGTGCATCTGCTCGTTGACGAACGGGTAGCCCTTGGGCAGCAGCTCGTTGAAGAGCACCCGGCCCAGCGTGGTCTCGGCGGTCCAGGCGTCGCCCGGCTTCCAGCCGTTCTCGAACAGTTCAGCCTCGACGTTGGCCGGCGGACGCGCGTCGGTCAACCGCACCTTGATCTTGGCGCGCACCGACAGGGCACCGCGGTCCAGCGCCATGATGGCTTCGGCCGGGCTGCTGTACACACCCTGCTCCGGCGAATCCTTGCCGGCCGGCGCGTACTCGCCGAAATCCCCGGCCACCTCGGTGGTCAGGTAGTACAGACCGGTCACCATGTCCAGACGCGGCATGGCCAGCGGCTTACCCGACGCCGGGGACAGGATGTTGTTCGAGGACAGCATCAGGATGCGGGCCTCGGCCTGCGCCTCTGCCGACAGCGGCAGGTGCACGGCCATCTGGTCACCGTCGAAGTCGGCGTTGAATGCCTCACACACCAGCGGGTGCAGCTGGATGGCCTTGCCTTCCACCAGCTGCGGCTCGAAGGCCTGGATACCCAGGCGGTGCAGGGTAGGTGCACGGTTCAGCAGCACGGGATGCTCGGCGATGACCTCTTCGAGGACATCCCACACCTGCGGACGCTGACGCTCGACCATGCGCTTGGCGCTCTTGATGTTCTGGGCGTGGTTCAGGTCGACCAGCCGCTTCATCACGAACGGCTTGAACAGCTCCAGCGCCATCAGCTTCGGCAGACCGCACTGGTGCAGCTTCAGCTGCGGGCCGACCACGATGACCGAACGGCCCGAGTAGTCGACGCGCTTACCGAGCAGGTTCTGACGGAAGCGGCCCTGCTTGCCCTTGAGCAGATCGGACAGCGACTTGAGCGGGCGGTTGCCCGGTCCGGTGACCGGACGGCCGCGACGGCCGTTGTCGAACAGCGCGTCCACCGACTCCTGAAGCATGCGCTTCTCGTTGTTGACGATGATCTCGGGCGCACCCAGATCGATCAGTCGCTTGAGCCGGTTGTTGCGGTTGATCACGCGGCGGTACAGGTCATTCAGGTCGGAGGTGGCGAACCGGCCACCGTCGAGCTGAACCATCGGACGCAGCTCCGGCGGGATCACCGGGACGGCGTCGAGCACCATGCCCAGCGGGGAGTTGCCCGACTGCTGGAAGGCCGCGACAACCTTCAGACGCTTGAGGGCGCGCAGCTTCTTCTGGCCCTTGCCGCTGCGGATGGTCTCCCGCAGGTTCTCGGCCTCGGCCTCGATGTCGAAGTTCTCGATGAGCTTCTTGATCGACTCGGCACCCATGGCACCGGTGAAGTACTCGCCGTAGCGGTCCTGCAGCTCGCGGTAGAGCACCTCGTCGACGATGAGCTGCTTGGGAGCCAGCTTGGTGAAGGTGGTCCAGATCTCGTCGAGCCGGTCCAGCTCACGCTGGGCCCGGTCACGGAGCTGACGCATCTCACGCTCGCCGCCGTCGCGCACCTTGCGGCGCACGTCGGACTTGGCACCCTCGGCCTCGAGCTCGGCCAGGTCGGCCTCGAGCTTCTGGGCCCGGGCCTCCAGGTCGGAGTCACGCTGGTCCTCGACGGCCTTGCGCTCGACGGCCATCTCGGCCTCGAGCGTGGACAGCTCGTTGTGGCGCATCTCGTCGTCGACCGAGGTGATCACGTAGGCCGCGAAGTAGATGATCTTTTCCAGATCCTTCGGGGCCAGGTCGAGCAGGTAGCCCAACCGGGACGGGACACCCTTGAAGTACCAGATGTGCGTGACGGGTGCGGCCAGCTCGATGTGGCCCATCCGCTCACGGCGCACCTTGGCGCGGGTCACCTCGACGCCGCAGCGCTCACAGATGATGCCCTTGAACCGGACGCGCTTGTACTTGCCGCAGTAGCACTCCCAGTCGCGAGTCGGTCCGAAGATCTTCTCGCAGAACAGGCCGTCCTTCTCCGGCTTCAAGGTGCGGTAGTTGATGGTCTCCGGCTTCTTGACCTCGCCGAAAGACCAGTTGCGGATGTCGTCCGCAGTGGCCAGGCCGATGCGGAGTTCATCGAAGAAGTTGACGTCTAGCACGTAACTCCCTTTCCCCTTGCGGGTGTTGAAACTTGACTACTGGGCGAGATCAGGCGAGGTCTTCGACTGAAGCGGATTCGTTGCGCGACAGGTTGATTCCCAGGTTCGCGGCAGCGCGCTCCAGGTCCTCGTCGTCACCGTCACGCATCTCGATCGCCGCGCCGTCGCTGGAGAGCACCTCGACGTTGAGGCACAGCGACTGCAGCTCCTTGAGCAACACCTTGAACGACTCCGGAATACCGGGTTCGGGGATGTTCTCGCCCTTCACGATCGCCTCGTACACCTTGACCCGGCCGACGGTGTCGTCGGACTTGATGGTCAGCAGCTCCTGCAGGGTGTAGGCGGCACCGTAGGCCTGCATGGCCCAACATTCCATCTCACCGAATCGCTGGCCACCGAACTGCGCCTTACCGCCCAGCGGCTGCTGGGTGATCATCGAGTACGGACCGGTGGAGCGGGCGTGGATCTTGTCGTCCACCAGGTGGTGCAGCTTCAGCATGTACATGTAGCCGACCGTCACCGGGTACGGGAACGGTTCGCCACTGCGGCCGTCGAACAGCGTCGCCTTGCCGTCGGCATTGACCATGACCTCGCCGTCGCGGTTGGGCAGCGTCGAGCCGAGCAGACCGGCCAGCTCCTCCTCGCGAGCACCGTCGAACACCGGGGTGCTCACGATGCTGTCGACCGGCGCCGAGTGCAGCTGCTCGGGCAGCTTGGACGCCCATTCCGGAGTCCCCTCGGCGACATCGATGCTCCAGCCGGCCTTGGCGACCCACCCGAGGTGGGTTTCCAGGATCTGGCCGATGTTCATACGACGCGGCACACCGTGGGTGTTCAGAATGATGTCCACCGGGGTGCCATCGGGCAGGAACGGCATGTCCTCGACGGGCAGGATCTTGCCGATGACGCCCTTGTTGCCGTGGCGTCCGGCGAGCTTGTCGCCGTCGGAGATCTTGCGCTTCTGGGCCACGTAGACGCGGACCAGCTCGTTGACGCCGGCGGGCAGCTCGTCGTCGTCCTCGCGGGAGAACACGCGGATGCCGATGACCTTGCCGGACTCACCGTGGGGCACCTTCAGCGAGGTGTCGCGGACCTCACGGGCCTTCTCACCGAAGATGGCACGCAGCAGGCGCTCCTCCGGGGTCAGCTCGGTCTCACCCTTCGGGGTGACCTTGCCGACCAGGATGTCGCCGTCGCGGACCTCGGCGCCGATGCGGACGATGCCGCGCTCGTCGAGATCGGCCAGCACCTCATCGGAGACGTTCGGGATGTCCCGGGTGATCTCCTCGGCGCCCAGCTTGGTGTCGCGGGCGTCGATCTCGTGCTCTTCGATGTGAATCGAGGTGAGCACGTCCTCTTCAACCAGGCGGTTGGACAGGATGATCGCGTCCTCGTAGTTGTGGCCTTCCCACGGCATGATCGCCACGAGCAGGTTCTTGCCCAGGGCCATCTCACCGTTCTCGGTGCACGGACCGTCGGCGACGACCTGGCCGGCCTCGACCCGCTGCCCGGCATCCACGATCGGACGCTGGTTGGCGCAGGTGCCGTGGTTGGACCGGGCGAACTTACGCATCCGGTAGGTGTGCCGGGTGCCGTCGTCGGCCATCACGGTGATGTAGTCGGCCGAGACCTCCTCGACGACGCCCGCCTTCTCCGAGACCACGACATCGCCGGCGTCGATGGCCGCACGCAGCTCCATGCCGGTGCCGACCAGCGGGGCCTCGCTGCGCACCAGCGGAACCGCCTGGCGCTGCATGTTGGCACCCATCAAGGCGCGGTTGGCGTCGTCGTGCTCGAGGAACGGGATCATCGCGGTCGCGACCGACACCATCTGGCGCGGCGAGACGTCCATGTAGTCGACGTCGGACGGGCCCACGTTCTCGACCTCGCCACCCTTACGGCGCACCATCACGCGGTCTTCGGTGAAGCGACCGTCGGGAGCGATCGGCGAGTTGGCCTGCGCCACGACGTGGCGGTCCTCCTCGTCGGCGGTCAGGTAGTCGATCTGGTCGGTGACCACACCGTCGACGACCTTCCGGTACGGGGTCTCGATGAAGCCGAACGGGTTGACCCGGGCGTACACCGACAGCGAGCCGATCAGACCGATGTTCGGACCCTCAGGGGTCTCGATCGGGCACATGCGGCCGTAGTGGCTGGCGTGCACGTCGCGGACCTCAAGGCCGGCACGTTCACGGGACAGACCGCCGGGGCCCAAAGCGGACAGACGCCTCTTATGAGTTAGCCCGGAAAGCGGGTTGTTCTGGTCCATGAACTGCGACAGCTGGCTGGTGCCGAAGAACTCCTTGATCGCCGCCACGACGGGACGGATGTTGATCAGGGTCTGCGGCGTGATCGCCTCGACGTCCTGGGTGGTCATGCGCTCGCGCACGACACGCTCCATGCGGGACAGGCCGACCCGGATCTGGTTCTGGATCAGCTCACCCACGGTGCGCAGACGACGGTTGCCGAAGTGGTCGATGTCGTCGACTTCGACCGGTACTTCAACACCACCAGGCACCGTCATTACGGTCTGGCCCTCGTGCAGACGCACCAGGTACTCGATGGTGGCGACGACGTCTTCCTCGGTCAGGGTCGACGACGTGATCGGCTGGCCGGCGTTCAGCCCCAGCTTCTTGTTGACCTTGTAGCGGCCGACGCGGGCCAGGTCGTAACGCTTCTCCTTGAAGAACAGGTTCTCCAACAGGGTCTGCGCGGACTCCTTGGTCGGCGGCTCGCCCGGACGCAGCTTGCGGTAGATGTCCAGCAGCGCCTCGTCGGGACCGGCGGTGCTGTCCTTCTCCAGGGTGCCCATCATGATCTCGGAGAAGCCGAAGCGCTCGGTGATCTGCTCGTTGGTCCAACCCAGCGCCTTGAGCAGCACGGTGACCGGCTGGCGACGCTTGCGGTCGATGCGCACACCGACGGTGTCGCGCTTGTCGACGTCGAACTCCAGCCACGCACCGCGGCCGGGGATCACCTTGACGCTGTGCAGCGTCTTCTCGGTGGACTTGTCGATGCTCTCGTCGAAGTACACACCGGGCGAGCGCACGAGCTGGCTCACCACGACACGCTCGGTGCCGTTGATGATGAAGGTGCCCTTCTCGGTCATCATCGGGAAGTCACCCATGAAGACCGTCTGGCTCTTGATCTCACCGGTGTTGTTGTTGATGAACTCGGCCGTGACGAACAGCGGGGCCGCGTACGTCATGTCCTTGTCTTTGCACTCGTCGACCGGCGCCTTGACCTCGTCGAAGCGCGGGTCGGAGAAGCTCAGCGACATCGAGCCCGAGAAATCCTCGATCGGGGAGAGCTCTTCGAGCACCTCTTCGAGGCCGCCCTTGGGGTCGGTCTCACCGCGATCGACAGCCTTCTGCCGCCATTCATCCGAACCCACGAGCCAATCGAAGGAATCCGTCTGAACGTCGAGCAGCCCCGGAACCTCAAGTGGCTCGCGGAGCTTGGCAAAAGAAACTCGGTTTGGTGCTCCTGGGACGGAGTTATTGGTGATAGCGTTCGCTGACTTGCTCTGGCTAGAGACTGCCAAGATGCATCCTTCCAGCACCTCATGCGACTGCGCGGAAGGCCTTCGAAAAGATCCGAGTGCCGGCCCGATCGTCGCTTTTTCTGCGTCGGTTCGGCTGGCTACTTCCCACTTCAGCCTGTCCGAAACCCCATACGCACGGCACAGGACTAGATACTGAGCAACGCTCAGGCTAGAACACTATGTGCAGGTCAGGTGAGGGTGGGCAGGATGCAGCCAGCGCAACGTCCAACAATAGCGCAAGACGGCAACTTATTCAACGAGCAGTCCTCGGCCACCAATACTCACCGTGTGAATCGGGTCACCCGGCGCTGGCTGGCGTCCCTCAACCCTTTCACACATGCTGCCCAACAGATTGGCCTGTCCATGGCCGTCCGTCAAGAGGTGACGCGCGGTTTTGTGCGCCGAGATCTCCCCTGAACTGCAGGTCGGGCAAACTCCTGCCGAGCGCCGGTCAGGCCACTCCGAAGGCGCGAGCAGCCCCGATGCGCTGACCGCACCCAGCTGTACAACTCCGCCGTGCCACGGCGCCCTGCCCCATGACGCAAATCAGGCCGGACCCTGGGGGCCCGGCCTGATTGATCCAAACTCAGCTCTGGTGTGGCACCTCGATGGCACCGGTCGGCGCATCGTCCTCAGCCGCACGGTGGTGGCGCGTGGTGGGCTCGTCGCCGAACTGGTGTACCGGCAGCCTGTGGGTGCCCTCGAGGTCGTCGAGGATCGCGGCTTGCGCGGCGGGCGGCAGGGTGTGCAGGATCTCGCGCACGCGGGCCTGGCGGCGGGCCACACCCTGACGCTCGGGCATACCGGGCGTTGCGGTCAGCTGCGGCGGCACGCCTTCGATCTCTTCGACACCGCCGTCATGCTGACCGGCGTCGAGCATGGCCTGCTCGGCGGCCGCGGTCGCCTCGTCCTTCTCCTCGGACATACCGATCGGGCCGATACGCCGTCCGTTGAGGAACTGCTTGACGACGGGTTCCTCGCTGGTCAGCAGCACCTCGCGGGGGCCGAACATGACCAGCTGCTTGCGGAACAGCATGCCGATGTTGTCGGGCACGGTACGGGCGATGTTGATGTTGTGCGTCACGATCAGCACCGTCGCGTCGATCTGCGCGTTGATGTCGATGAGCAGCTGGCTCAGGTAGGCGGTACGCACCGGGTCCAGGCCGGAGTCCGGCTCGTCGCAGAGGATGATCTGCGGGTCGAGCACCAGCGCGCGGGCCAGGCCGGCACGCTTGCGCATACCACCGGAGATCTCACCGGGGAACTTGTGGCCGTCGTTGGGCATACCGACGAGCTCGAGCTTTTCCATCACGATGTTGCGGATTTCGCTCTCGCTCTTCTTCGTGTGCTCGCGCAACGGGAAGGCGGTGTTGTCGTAGATGTTCATCGAGCCGAACAGCGCGCCGTCTTGGAACAGCACGCCGAACAGGGTGCGGATCTCGTAGAGCTCCTTGGCCGAGCACTCGAGGATGTTGGTGCCGTCGATGACGATCGAGCCGCGCTCGGGGCGCAGCAGGCCGATCAGGGACTTCAGGAACACCGATTTACCGGTACCCGACGGGCCCAGAAGCACGCTGACCTCGCCAGCAGGAATCGACATCGTGACGTCTTCCCAAATCTTCGATGATCCGAAAGATTTGCTAAGCCCCGTCACATCGATCTGGACGCCCATAAAGATCCTTCCGCCTACGGCTCACCCCGCCACCTGCTGCGGCCTGTGGCTTGAGTCACCATAGCGCACGCGGCGCCGACCACACACGCATGTCTCCCAACATCCGGGAGTACCCAGTCCTGAGTCGAACCAATCGGAGCCCATCCAAGCAAAGAACCCCCGAATCCGTGGGGATTCGGGGGTTCTTGCGGTCAGGTGTCGAACTACTTGACGCTGACGGTGGCGCCGGCAGCCTCGAGCTTGGTCTTGGCGTCGTCGGCGGCCTCCTTGGAGACCTTCTCCAGCAGCGGCTTGGGAGCGCCGTCGACCAGATCCTTGGCTTCCTTCAGGCCCAGGCCGGAGACGATCTCGCGGACGACCTTGATCACGCCGATCTTCTTGTCGCCGGCACCCTCGAGGATGACGTCGAACTCGGACTGCTCCTCGCCGGCCTCGGCGGCAGCGCCACCGGCAGCGGGGGCGGCAGCAACGGCGACCGGTGCGGCAGCGGTGACCTCGAAGACCTCTTCGAACTGCTTCACGAACTCAGAGAGCTCCAGCAGGGTCATTTCCTTGAATGCGTCGAGCAGTTCGTCGGTGGACAGCTTGGCCATGTTTATGGTCCTTCCTGGTTTTTCTTACAGATGTTGGGTGGTTTGTGCGGTTGAGCAGCAGCGGCAGGTGAAGCGGAAGCTTCTACGCAGCTTCCTCAGCAGCCTTCTTCTCCTGCAGCGCCGCGGCGAGGCGGGCAACCTGAGAAGCGGGCGCGTTGAACAGGCCGGCGGCCTTGGACATGTTGCCCTTCATGGCGCCTGCCAGCTTGGCGAGCAGAACCTCGCGCGATTCGAGGTCAGCGATCTTCTCGACCTCGGCGACGGACAGCGCCTTGCCGTCCATGTAGCCGCCCTTGATGACGAGCGCCTTGTTGTCCTTGGCGAACTTCTTGATCGCCTTGGCGGCGTCGACAGCTTCGCCGGTGACGAACGCGATCGCGGTGGGACCGACGAACAGCTCGTCGAGCCCGTCGATGCCGGCTTCGGCTGCCGCGCGCTTGACCAGAGTGTTCTTGGCGACGCGATAGGTGGCGGAGTCACCGAGCGCACGACGCAACTCGGAGATGTTGGCCACCGTGAGGCCGCGGTACTCGGTGACGACGGCAGCCGTCGACCCCTGGAACCGCTCGACAATGTCGGCAACCGCTGCGGCCTTGTCATCTGTGGCCATGCATGCCTCCTTGTGGTGGGTATCGGGCGCTCCACCAAACTCGGGGCCGTGAAATGACGAACGCCCCGACGCAGACAGGTCGGGGCGCAGAGAAATCCAGTGCGGAACTGGTCCAGCCTCGTCCTCCTACGTGGGCCGCCGGGACATCTCCCGGACCTTCAACCTATTGCTAGGTGACCGACGGTCTTCGGTGGAACCAGGCCAGAGTAGCCGAACACCTGCCAATCAGCCAAAACGGGAGCGTCCGCCCCGCCTCAACCGGCGCCGGCCACCACCAGCAGCACGAACGCGGTCGCCAGTAACGCCACGCGCACCCAGTGCAGACGATCCCAGCGCCGGGCCAGGTCGTGGAACTGATCAAGGCCCCCGTCAGCAGCACCGGATCCCGCGGCGACACGGTTGTTGATCGGCACCAGCGTGGTCACCGACAGCAGCATGACCAGGATCATCAGCACCACGGCCGCGATGAGCAGGGGCCCGGGTCGCCACACCGTGACGGCGATCAGCAGTGCGGTGGAACCGATGTACCAGAACGGCATCGCCGTCCCGAGGATCCGGCTACCGGCGCCGCGAGCTTGCCGATACGCGGCGTCGGGCAGCCGCCGCAGGATCGGGTTGGTGAATGCGGCCACCCCGAACTCGACACCGAGAAGGGGACCCATGACGATGACGGCGAGAATTTGCAGGATTCCGTTCACATCGTCGAGCCTGGTCAGTACGCTGACAAAAAACAAGGTACTGACAAATTAGTCAGCATAGGAAGGCCCGACATGGCGGTTTCCAAGAAAGAGATCGGTGAGTGCCCGATCGACGCGACGTTGTCGGTCATCGACGGCCGCTGGAAGGGCACCATCCTGTGGCGATTGGCCGACGGGCCGATGCGCACCGCCGAACTGCGCCGCAGCATCCCCGACATCACCGAGCGCATGCTCATCCGGCACCTGCACGATCTGGTGCACGCCGGCATCATCGATCGCCATGACGCGGGCACGGTGCCGCCGTGCGTGCACTACTCGATCTCGGAGTACGGAAGAACACTGGAGCCGGTGCTGCAAGCCCTGTGCAACTGGGGTCGCACCCACATGGAGATCCAGAAGCACAACCGTCAGCCGCGGGCCAGGGCCGCCGCGCCCACCAGGCCGGCGTCGCCACCGAGTTCGGCCGGCACCACCCGCAGTCCCCGCAGGAATTCCAGCCCGGCGTAGTCGGCCAGCGCAGCGTGCAGTGGGTCGAACAACAGTGCCCCGGACTTGGCCACTCCCCCGCCGATCACCACCAGATCCAGATCGCACACCGCACCCACCGACGCGATCATCGCCGCCACCGCACGTGCCCCGCGCTGAAAGGCCATGAGCGCCACGCCGTCTCCCTGGTTGGCGGCATGACCCAGCGCCTTGGCATCCGTACCGTCCCAGCCGTGGCGCCGGGCCCAGCGCACCATGCTGGGGCCCGACGAGATGGTCTCGACGCAGCCGTGCCCGCCACACGTACACGCGTCGCCGCCATCGGGTGCGACGACGACGTGGCCGACATGACCCGCGTTGCCGGTACGGCCGTCATACGGTGCGCCGTCGAGCACCAGACCGCCGCCGACCCCGGTCGAGACCACCATGCCGAGCAGGAACGGCGCACCCCGCCCCGCCCCGCACCACTGCTCACCCAGCGCCATACACAGCCCGTCGCCGCCGAGCCGCACCGGCAGACGGGTAACCTCGGCCACCCGCTGCACTATCGGAAAGTGTTGCCACTCAGTGATATTGATCGGAGTGATCGTCCCGCGGGGCAGGTCGATCGGCCCGGCCGAGGCGACACCGACGCCGGTCGCGGCACCGTCCGCCGTCCGCATGGCCTCGCCGAGCAGCTTCTCGACCACGGCCCACACCGTCTCGGCGTCACCGTCGGGGGTCGGTAGCTGAGCCCGATGCGCCAGCCGCCCCTCGGAGTCGACCAGACCGGCGGCGATCTTGGTGCCGCCGATGTCGACCGCGAGGGTGAGAGTCACGTAGCGCTCCTAGTGCTTGTGCGTGTTGTCCGGTTGGCGGGGATCGCCGGGGTGCTCGTATCCGGGCGCGAGTTGCACCACGGCCGCGCAGCGCGCGTCGAGCCATTCCCGGAAGGCCTGCCTACGGGCGGCCCCTCTCAGCTGCGCGGCGACCCGGTCGCGCACCTGATCCAACGACGGACAGACCGGCCGGCCACGCCATCCGCTCGGGTCCGCCTGCTTCAACGCGAATCGCAGCGGATTCCGCGCGTGATAGTCAGCCACCTCGGCATCTGAAACATCCACTGCAGCAGTCACATCCACGAAAACCGCCCGCGCCAGCGGAGAGTCCAGGGTGGCGGCGGCCACGCTGCCGATCTCCAGCTGGGCCGCGGTGTCGGGCAGGACCTCGTCGCGACCGGGCGCACCGAGGCCCGACAGCCCGCGCGCTGAGGCCTCATCGGCGACCACCCGTTCGGCGACCACCAACTGGGTGAGCCAGCGGCGCAGCTGCCGCCCCTCGCTGGTGCCGGGGCGCGGCAGCGCCGAGGCACGGTTCCCGGCCCGCAGCACGGCTTCCCGCTCGTCGATCTCGGTGACCGACACCGGTTTTCCGGCCACCTGCGCCGCCCATGTCACGTGGCTCATCGCACCGTGACCTTCACCGCGGGTGAGTAGATCAGCCGGCCGGCGCAACCCACCCGGATCAGCGCCCACCACTGGCCTGGTTCCACCCACGGTGGTGGTGTGACGTCGAACCCGATCTCGGCGGTGCCGGCCGCGGGCACTTCGACGCCCACCGCCGCCGGCCCCATCCAGTCCCACGTTCCCCACGGGCTGATCAGGTGCGCCTCGGCGGTCAGGCCGGCGAGCGCGTCGGTGCCGATCACCATCGAAATCCGCGCGGTCTCACCGGCCCTGATGTCGACGCCGTGGGGCTCGGACACCAGCTTGAGCACGTTCGCTTCGGGTGCCCCGATCGTGACGATGCAGACGTCCTCGACCACCTGCCGCCACGAGGGCGGTAGTGCGTCTGATCCACTGCCGGTCACCGAGAGTTCGGCGCGCAGCGGATACAGCCCGGGCTTGGCCGAGGCCGGGATGTTCAGCACCACATCGGTTTCCAGGTGTTCGCCGGGTGGCAGGACGTAGGGCAACTCGGCGGGCTGCACATCCCACTCCGCCGGGCCGGTCAGCCTGACTCGGCCGTGCAGTGCGGCATCGGTGCAGTCACTGGCCGCGGTCAGCCGCACCACCACTTCGCTATCGGGTTGGCCGGCAATGCCTTCCGGGTGCAGGTAAGCGACAGCGGGCAGCCCGCCCAGGGGCGCCGGGCCACGATTGTGCAGCCAGTACCTGGCATACAGCGGTTGGGCCGCCTCGGCATCGGGTGCCAATCGCCGATGCTCACCGCGCAATACCCTGGGCAGGTTGAGTTGCGTGGAGACCGTGGCGATCTGGTAGCCGTGCAGGCTCAGATGTGACGGCTGCTCGGGTGCCGGTTCTTCCAGCAGGTTCAGGTTCGCGGCCGCGGTGACCGCACGTAGGCCGGAGCGCAGCGTGACCTCGGCAGGGCTTCCGGTGATCTCGACCAGGCGCGCGGTCACCCCGTCGGCCGGATCGGCGCTGCGGACGCTGCCCGAGGCGAGCGGATTCCCCGCGGCTTTGAGTGCGCCCAGTTGTACGGCGCCCGCCGGCTCGATCTCCAGCAGCGATCCCCACGACGGCAGCCCGCCACCCGCGTCCGATTCGGCCACCGCCGGCTGCAGGGGCCGGTTGAACTCCGCGGCGCTCGATGCGATGCCCGCGTCCCGCCAGTCACCGCGGCCGGTGGTCAGGGCGTAGTCGAATGTGTGTGTCCAGTGCTGCAATTGGAAGTTGGATCCGTCCGGCGCGGTCCGGCGCGGTGGGTCGATCCAGGTGCCCGAAGGCCAGCCCGTGCAGGACCGCATCAGCGACGTGTGCAACGTTCCGTCGGGCTCGATGGCGAAGCTCGGCACACCGCGGTTCAGCAGTGCGACAGTGCGGGCGTCGAACGGTTCGGCCGCCGCGGGCGCCTGTTGGGTAACGAGGATCTCGGCGTCCCCCAGATCCTCGACCACCGCATCGATGTCGCCGGCCAGGATCAGCACCGGCAGGGTTCGCACTCCACGCAAGTCGGCACCCGGCACCCACTGTTCGGACAACGGCGCGGTGGCCGGAACCCATACCCGGGCCGAGCCCGTCGCGTCGATCTGACGTTTGAACTCGTCGCTGTAGGCGATGTCGGCTTCTGCGAGAACAGCTGCGGTGAACGGGTTTTCGTCCGGACCACCGAGCGCGAACCGAGTGTCGGGCAGGTTCGAGTCCACCGTGAGATCGCCGTAGCGGGGCTTGTCGGCGGCGCTGCAGGTGGCCGTGACGCCGGCCCGCACCAGGGCCACCATCAGCTCGCGCGGGTCGGCACCCTCGTCGGGAGCGACGACCTCGGCCACCGAGACTGCCCGGACTGCCTCGCCGATACGCACCCGCGCCGCCGAGGACAGGCCGAACCAACCGTAAGCCGGGTTGTCCAGCGTCCACGGGTGCTGGGCGGCGTCAACAGCACTGCCGGTGTGGCCGGCTCCGTGGTCGTGCATCAGGCCGAATCCACGGCCGATCACCGCGTCGCCGACCTCGCTCACCGGCAACGCGCCCGGCACCGGGCAGGGCCACCGCAGCCGCACCAGGCGGTCCGCGCCGACGAATTCGTCGATGACGGTGCGGCAATCGACACGGTCCACACCGGACCACAGCGTGATGATCTGGGTGTAGCGCAACAGATCTGGAATGCGGCCCCGCACGATCACCCGCTGTCCGAGTGCGCTCTGATAACACTGCACATCCTCGGCGGGGGCGGCCGAGGAGCCCACGACCGGTCCGGTGGGCAGCAGGTGCCAGGGGCCTTCGCCGGCCTCCGGATGGGCCGGATACTCCTCGTAGACCGCCAGTTCGTTGCCGACGCCGCCGTCGGCGATGAGTTCACGCCCGTCGTCGACGAGTGAGCACACCCCACCGCCGCGGGCCGCATCGATACGCAGCCGGTAACGCTCGTTGGCGATCTCGTCGCCCCCCGCCGGTTGCCAGCCGCGCGCTGTCCCGGCGACGAACCGGTAGGCCCGCCAGCCCAGCGACGGCACGTCGCGGGCCAGCCAGCTCACGCTCGCCCCGTCATGCTCGACCAGTACAGGCACCTCGTTGCCGTCGCTGTCGAGCAGCGCACCGGGGAACGGTTGGTCCAGGTGCACGGTGACGATGTCGGTCCGCTTGTGCGCCAAGGCATTCCATACCACGACCGAACCGTCCACGGCTCGGGACAACAGGCTCAGCGCGTTGTCGCGCGCGGTGACGCCCAGCTCCCAGGCGTCCCGCCAGCTGGTCAACAGGTCGAGGTAGACCTGATCGGACTCCGATCCGGTGATGGCGTCGTGGTGTGCCCCGTAGGCCAGCTGGACCCAGGCCTTGGCCATCGCGGCCTGGGGGTAGTCCGCGCCGCCCAGCAGTCCGGCGAACACGGCGAATCGCTCGGCGTCGAGCACCGCGTCTTCGGCGGCCCGGTTGGCCTGCTTGGTGTCGATGTAGGAGACGTCCTTGCCGGTGTAGATCGGGTTCATGTCGCGGGTCTGCGGGGAGGGCGTGATCCCCCGCTCGTCGGCTTCGGCGCGCACGGCGCTGAAGAACTCGGACGGCAGAGCGCAGATGAACTTGGGCCAGACGTAGCGCGCGTTCCAGTCACGGTGGATCTGGGTGACCCACTTGTTGGGCGGGGTGTAGTCGGTGCCGACCGGCAGGAGCACGTTGCGGGTCAACGCAACTCGTTTGAGTTTGGTGAACAGTGTGTAGGTGGATTCCTCGGCTTCGGCCAGCGAGGCCGCCGAGTCCATCCACCATCCGGCCGAGTAGTGGGCGGGCATGTAGTGCGTGAGAAGGCCCCGGCCCGACGGCGCGATCCACTCGAACTCGCTGGCGAACTGCATGCGCTCGGGGTCGCCGTCGTTCTGCATCGGCCCCCACTGATGATGCGGCCCGCGGGCCCACGAACTGGAGGTCAGGCCCACGTCGGCCGCCATCCCGGGGAACTGCGGATCGTGCCCGAACACGTCGAGCTGCCAGGCGGTGGCCGGGTTCGAACCCAGCACATCACGCTGAAAACCCATGCCCGACACAAAGTTCCGGATCGCGGTCTCGGGGCTGGTGAGGTTCGTGTTGGGCTCGTTGTAGGTGCCGCCCATGATCTCGACGCGCCCTTCGGCGATGAACCGGCGCAGATCGGCGCGGTCTTCCGGCCGGGCGTCCCAGTACGGCTTGAGGTAGTCCACCTCGGCCAGCACGAACTTGTATTCCGGCTCGCGCCGGGCCATCTCCAGGTGGGCAGCCACCAGGTCGAATCCGTTGGTCTGGCGGCACTGTCCGGGCGGATCCTCGGTCCACACGCTGGTATAGGCGGCCTGGGTGTTCCACCAGACCGGGTCGTAGTGGAAGTGGCTGATCATGTACATGGTCCAGCCTGGTTCGGCGACGGTGAAGTCGAAGTCCGTCGAGTCCACGCGTGCGCGCCGGACCTCGCCGGGAGCGCCTCGCTCAACGTCGACGGGGACTTCGACGGTGCCGCCGCCCGGCGCCGCGATCGCCTCTCCGGAGAGGCCGTCTCCGCTGACGCGCACCGGCGTCGGCGCAGCGCAGGCCTCGTATCGCACCCGGACCAGCTGGCGGGGGTGATCCGCCGGCCCGGCAAACAGCTCCGTCGTCTCCACTGACAGGACGCGCATCTGAAAAACCCTACGACTTCAGCGCGAAGAAATGTCCACGACCAACGCTCGATGATCCGAAATCGGTAGGTGGGGCGCTTCGGAGTCGGTGACGAACAGCGCCGGATCGTCGGTGAGGATGTGGTCGAGTTGTGTCGTCGGCGTGTCGGCGGGAAACGTCGGGGCGGCCCCCAGGGCGCGCCAGTGTTCGGGTGCGCTCGAGTTCAGGTCGCCCATGAGTATCCGCGGACCCGGGAAGCCGCTCAGATCACGCACGAGATGACGCAACTGCAACCGATTCCACCCCGGCACGAACGACAAATGCGTATTGGCCACCGAGATCGCGCCCAGCGGGGTGTCGATGCGGGCCACCATCGCGGCGCGGGGTTCTTCGTGCACGATCCTGAACCGGCGGATACCCGAGACGTACATGGGGAACCGGAACGGTATCCGTGGCAGCCGCAGCACCTGCCAGTTTTCGACCGGATACCGGGTGAGCAGGGCGATGCCGTAGGCGGCGGTGCCGGGCTGTTCCCGCCCGGTTGCGGCCATCCAGGTGGCACCGGGTGTTCCGGAGATCGCGGCGACGAACCGGTGGTGCACAGCGTTCATCGCGCGGGCCGCGACGGCGTTCAAGGCGCACGGCCCGCAGTTCGCCCTGGCCGGCAGCTACGCGCTATGGGTCTACGGCGCACCCGAACCCGTGCACGACGTCGATTTCGTCGTCGCCGAAACCGACGCCGAGGCGGCCGAGACGGCGTTGCGCAAGGCCGGCTTTCAGATCGTGCACGTCCCCGAGGACTGGTTGTTCAAGGCCTATCCCGACGACGATGTCCTGGTCGACGTGCTCTACCAGCTCAACGGCGAATCAGTGGACGCGGCGGTGCTGGGCTCCGCCGAGGTTCACGACGTGCTCGCGATCCGGATGCCGGTGCTGCTGCCGACGCTGGTGGTGTCGGAGAAGCTGCGCTCACTCAACGAACACCACTGCGACTTCGCCGCATTGCTGCCGGCCGCCCGCGCGGTGCGCGAGCGGGTCGACTGGGATGCGGTACGGGTCGCGACCGCCGACAACGACTTCGCTGCCGCGTTCCTGATGCTCGTCGACCGGCTGGGGATCACCTGATTTTGTCCGCCGGACAGACGTGCCCGTTTCAGCTGGATTTTGGGCAGTTTCAGGTCTATTCGCGGACGGCAGCGGCACGCAGGCGGTCGGCCACGGCGCGCACGGCGGCGGCCACCTCGGGCGGCTCGAGCACCTCGAAGTCGTGGCCGACGGTGGCGAAGTAGAGCACCATGCGTTCGGGGTCGTCGGCCCCGGCGGTGACGATGCAGGCGTCGGGCCCGTCGGCCTCGACAGTGGCCGAGGCCGGCGGAAACTTCTGTGCCACAACCGCTTGCGGGGCGTGGTAGCGGACCCGGGCGCGGTAACGGTATGGCGAGGAGCTGATCGAGCGCCCCACGTATTCGGCCGCGTCCGGAGCCTCCCGGGGCGCGAAGGTGCTGCCGCGCGCTGCCACCGCCGACATCCGGTCCAGGCGCAGGCTGCGCCAGTCCTCACGGTCACGGTCATAGGCCATCAGGTACCAGCGCCGTCCCGTGGTCACCAGTTGATAGGGCTCCAGCCTGCGCTGGGTGTGGTTGCCTCGGATGTCCGTGTAGTCGGCGCTGACGTGTTCGTGGTCGCGGCAGGCCCGGGCCAGTGCCATCAGCACATCGGGTTCCACCGGCGCGTCCGACGAGTTGGGCGCCAGCGTCACCGTCGCGTCGTGCACTGCCGAGACCTGTGAACGCAACCTCGCGGGCATGACCTGGTCGAGTTTGGACAGTGCCCGCAGCGCGGATTCACCGACCCCGGCGACGCTGCCGCCGGCGGCCAGCCGCAGGCAGACGGCCATGGCGACGGCCTCGTCGGGGTCGAGCAGCAGCGGCGGCAGGGCCGCACCGGCGCCCAGCTGGTAGCCGCCGGCCGGCCCCTTTCCGGCGTGTACGGGGTAACCGAGCTCGCGCAGCCGCTCGATATCGCGGCGGACGCTGCGGGTGGTGACATCGAGCCGCCGGGCCAGCTCTTCACCGGTCCAGACCCGACGCGACTGCAACAGGCCCAGAAGCTGCAGCACCCGGCTGGTGGTTTCAGTGCTCACCGCCATGCGAGAAGTCTGCCCCACTTTTAGGACCGGAACTGTCCTATATGGGTGAGACGGTATTCCCATGCGGACACACCTGCTCGCCGACCAACTGGATTTCCACTGGACCCACCAACTGAGGCCCCGCTTGGACGGCCTGACCGACGACGAATATTTCTGGCAACCGGTGCCCGACTGCTGGACGGTCCACCGCGACGGCGCCATCGACTTCAGGTATCCACCGCCGCAGCCGGAACCGTTCACCACCATCGCGTGGCGGCTGGCACACGTGATCGTCGGCGTCTTGGCGATGCGCAGCCACTCACACTTCGGTGGACCGCCGGCGGACTACGAGTCGTGGCCGTACGCCACCGACGCCGCCACCGCCCTGCAACAACTCGACGACGCGTACCGAAATTGGATCGACGGGGTCAGAAGCCTCGACGAGAATGATCTGGCGAAGCCGGTCGGTCCGGCCGAGGGCCCGTGGTCCGAGCATCCGATGGCCGAGTTGGTTCTGCACATCAACCGCGAAGTGATCCACCACGGCGCCGAGATCGCCTGCATCCGTGACCTTTACGCCCACTCAACCCACAACAAGGAGAACTGAACCATGCCAGGAATGCCCGCGCCGGCCGTTGACGAGCGCAACACATTGGTCGCATTCGTCGCCTTTCAGCAGAACGCGTTCTTCGCGGTGGCGCACGGCCTTACCGATGAGCAGGCGCGGTCCACGCCGTCGGTGAGCGCGTTGTCGATCGGCGGACTGATCAAGCATGTCACCGGCATGCAGCAGGGCTGGACCGCCCGCGCCGAGCACGCCCCGCAGTTCCCGCCGCCGGATCCCCGGCCGATGGAAGAGCAGATGGCCGATTACGCCGACCAGTACGTCATGCACGAGCACGAGACCCTGGCCGGCCTGCTCGAAGCGCTCAAGGCCCAGAACGCCGAGACGTTGCGGGTACTGGCCGACAAAGACCTCGACACCCCGGTTCCGGTGCCCCACAACGTGCCGTGGTTCCCGCAAGACGTCGACAACTGGTCGGTGCGGTGGGTCGCCATGCACCTGATCGAGGAACTCAGCCGGCATGCCGGGCATGCCGACATCATCCGCGAATCCATCGACTGCGCAACGATGTACGAGTTGATGGCAGCCGAGGAGCGGTGGCCCGAAACCGATTGGATCAAGCGCTGGCGGCCCGCCGCCGTCTGACCTAGCGCGCCAGCACCAACCGCAGCGCGTAGTCCACCACGAGCTCCAAGTCGTCGCCCAGGTTTCCGCTCAGCCATTGCTGGGCGAGCTCGGCCATCGCACCGGTGTACATGGCCGCGCCGACCTGGGCGGCGACGGGGTCGGACCCCGGATTGAGCCGACCGCCCTCGGACAACACCGCCTCACGGAGCAGGTCCTGGGTGGCCGTGCGCCGCGCGGCCAGCACCGGGTTGGCCCTGGCATCGGTGAACAGCACGCGCCCCCGGCGCGGGTCGGCCGAGCTGAAGCCCAGCACCGCGGCGATCCCGGCCCGGGTGCGGGCCGGCACGGAGTCGCCCGCGGCGGCCGTGGCCGCGTCGACGTCGGCCGCCAAAGCCGAGCTCACCTGGTCGTAGACCGCGCCGAGCAGGTCGTCGGTGTCGGCGAAGCTCTCGTAGAAGTAGCGGGTGTTGAGGCCACACTCGCGGCACACCGAGCGCAGCGAGAGCGCTGCCTCACCACCGTCCCCGAACAGCCGGAACGCCGCGTCGATCAGCAGCGCGCGGCGCTCGGCGCGGCGGTCCGGCAGCGGCACGCCGGCCCATCGGGTCGGGGTGGATGTTCCGGCCATTGCCTCAGATTAGATCTGGTCACACCCGTACCCAAAATGTATTCTGGCTACAGACGTGATCAGAAAGGGGTCCGCGGTGGACATGCCACACCAGGTGCTCGAGCAGATGCTGCAGCGCAAGTTCGACAAGGACGTCCGTCAGCACTACTTCCGTGGCATGGAGTTCGCCGGTCCGGCCGGCGATCCGGGGTGGTTCGGCCCCGGCAGTGCCGTCTGGCATGTCCATTCGCACACCGAGGCGTTGATCTTCGGCCTGCAGTGCGCGGCGTATATCGAGCGCCTCGATCCGTCGATCTACTGGATGGGTATGCACCATTCGCGGCTGGTCAAACGCGACCCCGAGACGGGGGTCGCCGTGCCGCAGATCGATCCGCAGGGCGCGGCGGTCCGGCTGGGCCACTCGATCGCGTTCTTCATCGGCACCGCCTACGGCAACACCGAGACCGCCGAGCGGGTGGCCCAGACCGTCCGCGCCATGCATCACACCATCAAGGGCACCCGCCCCGACGGCGCGGCCTACGACGCCGACGATCCGGACTGGCTGCGCTGGAACTACGCGACCGTGGTGTGGGGGCTGGCCACCGCACACGAGATCTACCATCCGAACCCGTTGCGCGGTAAGAAACTTGACCGCTACTACGGGGAGTTCGTCCGGGTCGGGCACGCGCTGGGCGGCACTGACCTGCCCGAGACCAAGGCCGAGACACTGGACTGCCTGGAGTCGTATCTGCCCAAGCTGGCGCTGACCCACGGCGCGGCCATGGCCACCGGCTCCAACCTGCCCATGCCGCAGAGCGCGGTGGACTGGGCGATCCGCGACACCATGCCCAAGTGGGCCAAACAACTGATCGGGCACACCGACCCCAACCCGATCGAGCGGGCCGGTCGACGCGCCATCGTGTGGTCGATCATCAACGGCCTGCACACCGCGGCCGGTACCACGCTGGAGTTCCGGGCGGCGCAGAAGCGCGTCGCGCAGGGCACCACCGTGCCGCACACCGAGCCCACCTACGTACCCGGAAGCGACCCGGTTCGCAGCCGCGAAGAGGTCGAAGAGAGTTTCGCATCGGTGTGACGCACAGCACAGATGTTTTTGGCCGCACCGTGGCCTTTGAGACACTGCAGCTATGAGCACTACGCCGCCGAAAACCAAGCACCGCGAGGTCGCCAGGTTGAGTCGGGTGCCGTTGCCCGTGGAAGCCGCCCGTATCGGCGCCACCGGATGGCAGATCACCCGCACCGGGGTCCGGGTCGCCGCCAACATCTTCGGCGGCGGATCCCTGCAGCAGAAGATCATCAAGCAGGTGCCGCAGACCTTTTCCGACCTGGGCCCCACCTACGTCAAGTTCGGCCAGATCATCGCGTCGAGCCCGGGCGCCTTCGGTGAGCCGCTGAGCCGCGAGTTCCGCAGCCTGCTCGACCGGGTGCCACCGGCCGACACCGACGAGGTCCACCGGCTTTTCGTCGAGGAACTCGGCGACGAGCCCTCGAACCTGTTCAAGAGTTTCGACGAGAAGCCGTTCGCATCGGCCTCGATCGCGCAGGTGCACTACGCCACGCTGCACAGCGGCGAGGAGGTCGTGGTCAAGATCCAGCGTCCCGGCATCCGCCGCCGCGTCGCCGCTGACCTGCAGATCCTCAAGCGCGGCGCGCAACTGGTGGAGCTGGCCAAGCTGGGGCGGCGACTCTCGGCTCAGGACGTGGTCGCCGACTTCGCCGACAATCTGGCCGAGGAGCTCGACTTCCGGCTGGAGGCCCAGTCGATGGACGCCTGGGTGTCGCACATGCACGCGTCCCCGCTCGGCGAGAACATCCGGGTCCCCCAGGTGTATTGGGATCTGACCAGTCCGCGGGTGCTGACGATGGAGCGGGTCACCGGGGTCCGTATCGACGACGTGGCCGCGATCCGCAAGAAGGGCTTCGACGGCACCGAGCTGGTCAAGGCCCTGCTGTTCAGCGTGTTCGAGGGCGGGCTCAAACACGGCCTGTTCCACGGTGACCTCCACGCGGGCAATCTCTATGTCGACGACAACGGCAAGGTGGTGTTCTTCGACTTCGGCATCATGGGCCGCATCGACCCGCGCACGCGGTGGTTGCTGCGCGAGCTCGTGTATGCCCTGCTGGTCAAGAAGGACCACGCGGCCGCCGGCAAGATCGTGGTGCTGATGGGGGCCGTGGGGACGGTGAAACCCGAGGCGCAGGCCGCCAAGGACCTGGAGAAGTTCGCTACCCCCCTCACGATGAAGTCGCTCGGCGATATGTCCTACGCCGAAATTGGCAAGCAGCTCTCGGCGTTGGCCGATGCCTACGACGTCAAACTGCCCCGGGAACTGGTGTTGATCGGCAAGCAGTTCCTCTACGTCGAGCGCTACATGAAGCTGCTGGCGCCGAAGTGGCAGATGATGAACGACCCCCAGCTCACCGGGTACTTCGCCAACTTCATGGTGGATATCAGCCGGGAACACAATGAATCCGATCCGGGGATCGACGCCTGAATGGCCGGCATGAAGGTGCGAACCGGATTCGCCAAGTCGTCCGCGGAACCCGGCGACGTCGACCTCTACTACGAGGACATGGGTGACCCGAACGATCCGGCCGTTCTGCTGATCATGGGACTGGGCGCACAGATGCTGTTGTGGCGCACCGGTTTCTGCGAAAAGCTGGTGAACCAGGGTTTGCGCGTCATCCGATACGACAACCGCGACGTGGGCCTGTCCACCAAGTTGTCCGGCAAGCGGGTCGACTCCCCGCTGCCACTGCGGATGGCCCGGTCGTTCCTGGGCCTGCGCAGCCCGGCGGTCTACACGCTCGAAGACGTCGCCGATGATGCCGCCGCCGTGCTCGATCACCTCAACATCGACACCGCACACATCGTCGGCGCCTCGATGGGCGGGATGATCGCGCAGATAGTCGCGTCCCGGCACTCCGGGCGCACCAAGTCGCTGGCGGTGATCTTCTCCAGCAACAACCAGCCCCTGCTGCCGCCGCCCGGCATCAAACAACTGCTTTCGGTGATCACCGGTCCGCCTGCCGATTCTTCGCGAGAAGCCGTCATCGACAACGCCGTTCGGATCAGCAAGATCAACGGCAGCCCCGGCTATCCCACGCCCGAAGAGGTGATCCGGGCCGAGGCCGCCGAGCTTTATGACCGCGCCTACTACCCGGCCGGAATCGCCAGACACTTCGACGCCATCCTCGGTAGCGGCAGTCTGCGCCACCACAACCGGCAGATCAGCGCACCCACCGTGGTCATCCACGGACGCTCCGATCGGCTGATGCGTCCGTTCGGTGGCCGCGCGGTCGCCCGGGCCATCGACGGCGCGCGCCTGGTGTTGATCGACGGCATGGGTCACGAGCTACCGGAACCGGTGTGGGACGAGATCGTCGGTGAGCTCAAGACGAATTTTGCCCAGTCAAACTGATTCTCTGCATCCGCAACGTTAATTATCGAAATCGGCTTTTGCCAGGTTTTGAAAGCTGGGTAGCTGGCAACACTCGCCCTACTGTTTTCAGCAGCAGTCTGGGGGGCCGCTAGGTCAAGACGTGGCGTAGCGCAGCTCACCTCGGTCGGTCTCTGCCCGAGAGGTAGCGCGTGTCCGATATGCCGGGAAAGCTCAAGCCCCACTTTGACGACGTACAAGCCCATTACGACCTGTCCGACGATTTCTTCACCCTGTTCCTGGACCCCACCAGGACCTATAGCTGCGCCTACTTCGAACGTGATGACATGTCGCTACAGGAAGCGCAGACCGCGAAGATCGACTTGGCACTCGGCAAGCTCGGCCTACAGCCCGGAATGACGCTGCTCGATGTCGGATGCGGTTGGGGTGCAACGCTTATCCGCGCGATCGAACGATACGACGTCAATGTCGTCGGACTCACGCTCAGCCGTAATCAGGCCGCTCACGTCCAGAAGTTGTTCGACCTGAGCGACAGCCCGCGCACCAAGCGGGTGCTGCTCGCCGGCTGGGAAGAGTTCGACGAGCCGGTGGACCGGATCGTGTCGATCGGAGCGTTCGAGCATTTCGGCCCCGACCGATACGACGATTTCTTCCGCTTCACCCGCCGCGCCCTGCCGGACGACGGGGTGATGCTGCTCCACACCATCACCGCGATACATCCCCGACACGCGCACGAGCGGGGCATTCCGCTCACGTTCGAGCTGGCCAAGTTCATCAAGTTCATCCTCACCGAGATCTTTCCCGGCGGACGGCTGCCCACGATCGAGATGGTCGAGGAGCATGCGCGACGGGCCTCGTTCTGCCTGACGCGCCGGCAGTCATTGCAGCCGCACTACGCGCGCACCCTCGACTTGTGGGCGGCGAACCTGGAGGCCAACCGCGACGAGGCCGTGCGGGCGCAGTCGCAGGAGGTCTACGACCGCTACCTGCGATACCTCACCGGCTGCGCGAACCTCTTCCGCGTCGGCTATACCGACGTCAACCAGTTCACCCTGCATGTCGCGGGGTGATTTCCTTCGCCAAAGAAGGCGCCTTGCTGCATTCCCGCAGGCACCGGCGGGAAAAATGACGATGCGGTGAAGTGATCTTGTTTGCCGACGAAATAGGTTGATGCGAGCGGCAACACGATCTCCGTTCCGGCCTGCGGTACTCTGAGACCCGCGGGGAGAACTCTACAGCTTGGAGCATTTCGAATATGTCCAAATTGACACCGAAATACGAAGAACTGCAGTCGATCTACGACATTTCAAACGAATTCTACGAATTATTTCTAGGCCCCACGATGGGGTACACGTGTGGCTATTTCGAACGCGAGGACATGACCGGCGACGAGGCTCAGCTCGCCAAGTTCGACCTTGCCCTGGGCAAGCTGGGCCTCGAGCCCGGCATGACTCTGCTCGACATCGGTTGCGGCTGGGGCGCGTGCATGGCTCGGGCGATCGAGAAGTACGACGTCAATGTCATCGGCCTGACCTTGAGCGGTGAGCAGCGTGAGTACGCCATCGAAAAGCTCTCCAAGGTACCCACGCAGCGCAACGTCGAGGTTCGGCTGCAGGGCTGGGAAGAGTTCAACGACAAGGTCGACCGCATCGTGTCGATCGGGGCGTTCGAGCATTTCGGGTTCGAGCGCTATCCGGCGTTCTTCGAGACTGCCTACAACGCGCTGCCCGACGACGGGGTGATGTTGCTGCACAACATCACGGGTTTCGATCTTCGCGAAGGTCAGAAGCTCGGCCTGCACATGACATTCGAAGACGCCCGGTTCGCCCGGTTCATCATGACCGAGATCTTCCCCGGCGGCCGGCTGCCCTCGGTGGCGATGGAGCAGGAAAAGGCGATCGAAGCCGGGTTCAAGGTGACCCAGCTGCAGGAGATCGGCCCGCACTACGTTCGGACCCTCAAGATCTGGGCCGACGCGCTGGAGGCCCACAAGGACGAGGCCATCGCGATCCAGGGCCAGGAGGTCTACGACCGCTACGACAAGTACCTCAACGGCTGCCAGAAGTACTTCGCCTCGGGCCACATCAGCGTGCATCAGTTCACCCTGCAGAAGTAATCTCGCGCGGCCTGTCGGATCCCGGCAGCATCGTTCGTCGGATAGGTAGAGAGTGGAACAGACGGTTCTCACTCGCTGACGCCGGGAGACGACGATGCACTACTTCGCATTACTGATCAGCCAGGACGTGGAACTCGCGCCCGAGCAGCAGGCCGAAGGCATGGCTGCCTTCCAGGCATTTCACGACAAGGCCAAGTCGTCGATCCGGGCCGGCGACGCGCTCGACAGAAGCGCCCCCGCCACCCGTATCGACGGCGGTCCGGACCACCCGACCATCACCGACGGCCCGTTCGCCGAGGGCGCCGAGGTGGCCTGCGGCTACTACGTGTTCGAGGCCGACAATCTCGACGAAGCGCTGGCGCTGGCCCGCGACATCCCGGTCGCCCAGTTCGGCGCGGTCGAGGTGTGGCCGATGGTCCATTGGCAGGCACCCGAGCAGCCGCTCGGCACCGATTGGCTGGCGCTGCTGCTGGAACCGCCTGAGGCCGTCAACACGCCGGGCACCGACGAGTGGAACGAGCAGGCGGGCCTACACGTCGAACTCGCCAAGACCATCGGTGACCGGACGCTGGCCGGTGCGCCGCTACATCCGCCGTCAACCGCCACCACGGTGCGGGTGCGGGACGGCAAGGTGCTGCTGACCGACGGGCCCTATGTCGAGGGCGCCGAGGTGGCCAACGGCTTCTACGTGTTGCGGGCGTCCGATCGCGACGAGGCGGTCAAATTGGCCTCGATGATTCCGGCCTCGGCCATCGAGGTTCGTCAGTTGTCGGGCGTCGCGGGCCTGTAGTCGTTCGGTGTCTGAGCTGGACGGCGTCTTCCGGCGCGAGTGGGGCCCGGCGGTTGCCGCCCTGGCGCGGTGGTCGGGTGATCTCACCGTGGCCGAGGACGCCGTCCAGGAGGCCTGCGCGCAGGCACTGCGAGTGTGGCCGGCCGAGGGGACGCCGGGCAATCCCGGTGCCTGGTTGACCACGGTGGCGCGCAATCGAGCCCTGGACCGGCTCAGGCGTGAATCCGCCCGTCCCGGAAAGGAACTCGCAGCAGTGTACGAGCAGGTGAACGCGTCGGGCGACGCAGAGCTGCACCCGGTGCACGATGACGAGCTGCGGATGATGTTCACCTGCGCACATCCCGCACTGGACCGCGGCTCGCAACTGGCCCTGACGCTGCGGCTGATCTCGGGGCTCACCGTAACCGAGATCGCCCGCGCCCTGCTGCAGTCCGATTCCGCGATCGGACAGCGAATCACCCGGGCCAAGAACAAGATTCGCAACGCCAACATTCCGCTGCGGGTGCCGCCACCGGAGCTTCTGGAGGAACGCATACCGCATGTGCTCGGCTGCATCTATTCGGTGTTCACGGAGGGCTACTGGTCCACCGGCGGTCCGTCGGCCATCCGCGACGAGCTGTGTGACGAGGGAGTCCGGCTCGCCGGCGAGTTGTGTTCGCTGATGCCCGGCAACCGCGACGCCCATGCGCTCGCAGCCCTTGTGCTGCTGCATGATTCACGACGCCGCACCCGGGTGGACGAGGCCGGCGCGTTGATACCACTGGACGAGCAGGACCGCAGCCACTGGAATCGGGGACGTATCGCGCGGGGTTTGGACCACCTGCGACTGGCCGACGGAGCCACCGGTTCCTACCTGCCGCAAGCGGTGATCGCGGCGCTGCACGCGACGGCGTCGTCATGGCAGCACACCGACTGGGCCACCATCTGCCTGGCCTACGACCGCTTGGCCGCGATGACAGACTCCCCCGTGGTGCGCGCCAATCGTGCACTCGCCGTTGGCTTTCGCGATGGCTTCGATGCCGGCCTGGCCGCCCTCGACGAGGTCACCGACGATCCCCGGCTGGCCCGGACGAACACCGTCGCCACGATCCGGGCGGATCTGCTGCGCCGCGCGGCCCGGCCGGACGAAGCCCTGCGGTGGTATCGGATTGCGGTCGAGGGCGCCAATACGTCAGAACCGGCGCGGGCGTTCCTGCGTCGCCGCATCGCCGAGCTGACCCCAGAAACGGCGAATGGCCAGTTGTGACACGCGATTCGAGGAATCTTGTGTCACAACTGGCCACTCGACCAAAAGGACTACGCCTCCGTGAAGTTCCGGGTCACCGACGGGTCAACCGGGATGCCCGGGCCGGTGGTGGTGGAAACGGTCACCTTCTTGAGGTAGCGCCCCTTCGAGGACGACGGCTTGGCACGCAGCACCTCGTCGAGGGCGGCGCCGTAGTTCTCGGCCAGCTTGGCCTCGTCGAAGGACGCCTTGCCGATCACGAAGTGCAGGTTGGCCTGCTTGTCGACGCGGAAGTTGATCTTGCCGCCCTTGATGTCGGCCACAGCCTTGGTGACATCGGGGGTGACGGTGCCGGTCTTGGGGTTCGGCATCAGACCGCGCGGGCCCAGCACGCGGGCGATCCGACCGACCTTGGCCATCTGATCCGGGGTGGCGATCGCGGCGTCGAAGTCCAGGAAACCGCCCTGGATCTTCTCGATCAGGTCGTCGCTGCCGACAACGTCGGCGCCGGCGGCCAGCGCCTGCTCGGCCTTCTCACCGACGGCGAACACGGCGACGCGAGCGGTCTTACCGGTGCCGTGCGGCAGGTTGACGGTGCCGCGGACCATCTGGTCGGCCTTGCGGGGGTCGACGCCGAGGCGGATGGCGACCTCGACGGTGGCGTCCTGCTTCTTGGAGGAGGTCTCCTTGGCCAGCTTCGCGGCCTCAAGCGGGGTGTAGAGCTTGTCCCGGTCGACCTTCTCCGCGGCTTCGCGGTATGCCTTGCTGTTCTTGCTCATTTGAAATCCAATCGTGTTCTTGGAGTCGTGGTGCGGGCCGATGCCAGCCCTCCCACTGGGATGCGTTACTCGAACCCGGTGTCGGGTCGATCCGCTCCGTTATTCGACGGTGATACCCATCGACCGGGCGGTGCCGGCGATGATCTTCGACGCAGCGTCGATGTCGTTGGCGTTGAGATCGGCCTTCTTGGTCTCGGCGATCTCGCGCACCTGGTCCCAGGTCACCTTGGCGACCTTGGTCTTGTGCGGCTCGCCCGAGCCCTTCTGCACACCGGCTGCCTTGAGCAGCAGCTTGGCGGCGGGCGGGGTCTTCAGTGCGAACGTGAAGCTGCGATCCTCGTAGACGGTGATCTCCACGGGGATGACGTTTCCGCGCTGCGACTCGGTCGCGGCGTTGTACGCCTTGCAGAACTCCATGATGTTGACGCCGTGCTGGCCAAGCGCAGGACCGACCGGCGGGGCGGGGTTGGCCTGCCCGGCCTGGATCTGCAGCTTGATGAGCCCGGCGACCTTCTTCTTCGGGGCCATGCTTCTGGTGTTCCTTTACTTGCTCATCCAAGGGCGTGAACGCCCGTTGTTTTTAGCCGCTGTGGCGACTAAATCTTGGAGACCTGGTTGAAGGTCAGTTCGACCGGTGTCTCGCGGCCGAAGATCGAGACCAGCACCTTGAGCTTCTGCTGTTCGGCATTGACCTCGCTGATGGAGGCGGGCAGCGTCGCGAACGGGCCGTCCATGACGGTGACGGACTCGCCGACCTCGAAATCGACCAGGATCTCGGGCCGTTCCAGGGTCGCCTCGGTGGTGGCACCGGTCGTTGCGGCGGCGCTGGACTTGGCGGGTTTCTTGGCCGCGCCCTGCGGCAGCAGGAACTTCACCACGTCGTTGAGCGACAGCGGCGACGGGCGCGACGTGGCACCGACGAACCCGGTGACACCCGGGGTGTTGCGGACCGCGCCCCACGACTCGTCGTTGAGCTCCATGCGCACCAGGATGTAGCCCGGCAGCACCTTGCGGTTGACCTGCTTGCGCTGGCCGTTCTTGATTTCGGTGACCTCTTCGGTGGGCACCTCCACCTGGAAGATGTAGTCGCCGACGTCCAAGTTCTGCACGCGGGTCTCGAGATTGGCTTTCACCTTGTTCTCGTAACCGGCGTAGGAGTGGATGACATACCAGTCACCGGGCTTGAGCCGCAGCTCCTTCTTGAGCGCGACCGCCGGGTCCTCGTCTTCGTCGACCGCAGGCGCCTCATCGGTGGCTTCCTCGGCCGGGGCAGCGCCGGTCTCGTCGACCGCATCGGTCGCCTCGACGGCTTCCTGGCCTTCGGTCACCTCGTCGGTCTGCGACTCGACGCCGTCAACGGTCTCGTCGGCGAATGTCTCGTCGCCGTCGAACGTGGTCACGTTGTCAGTCCTCTCTCAAATTCCAGATCAGGTGCCGAACACCAGCGACACCAGCCGCGCCAGTCCAAGGTCGGCGCCGGAGATCAGCGCAACCATGAACACCAGGAAGACCAGCACCACCGTGGTGTAGCTGACCATCTGCTTGCGGTTCGGCCAGATCACCTTGCGCAGCTCGGCAACGACCTGCCGCAGGTAGTTGACGACGAACATGATCGGGTTCCGCGACGGGCCGGTCTTGCGGGCCTTCGCGTTCTTCTTGGCCTTCTTCGACTTGCCGGAGTCGGCCGTGGCATCCTCGCTCGACGCGTCGCCTTCTGCGGCCTCGTCGCTGTCGGCCTCAGCAGCCACGCCACGACGGGTCCGCTTGCCGGTCGGGCGCAGCGGCCGGGTCACCACAGCGGTCTGGCCGTGCGTGGTGTCCGTTGCCCCGGTCTCGGTGCCGGCGTCGGTTCCAGTGTCGTCTGCGGAGCCGGCACCTTCGCGCTCGTCGCTCACCGCATGCCTTTCATCCTGGTTTGTGTGTCACCTTCCAGTGTCCACACGTTGTCGAGTATTCAGTTTGAGCAGGGGCGACAGGACTTGAACCTGCAACCTGCGGTTTTGGAGACCGCTGCTCTGCCAGTTGAGCTACGCCCCTCTGTTGGTGACTGCTGGCGCTTGTGCCACCGTACTGCGCCGGGGCTCACACAATTCGCGCGCTCTCCGATCGCTCGATGGTCAAGTCGACGGACAGCGCGCTGAAATGGGAAAAACCCCGAGTGCCGAGTGTACCCCGGCGCGCGTGTCAGACCCTAATCGCGCCCACTGATGACGCTCACTCCCCGGCGGCCTTCCGCACGACCTTGCCGGTTTCGGGATCCCACTTCACCGAGATGGAATCGTCGGCATCGTGACCCATCATCGTGGTGAAGGCGTCCAGCACCACTTCGCCGTCGTCATCGGTGCAAACGTTGTGGGTGACGACGATGTCGGCGCCGAAGCGCTCCTCGACCGACGTGATCGTCATGACCGCATGCAGCTGGTCGCCGGCCTTGAGCGGCTTACGGTAGACGAATTTCTGGTCCACCTGGACGATCTGCTTGGTTTCCATCCCGACGTCGACGTTCTGGAAAAAGTGTTCCTGAACCAGCAGCGCCAGAGTGGAGGCGAAGGTGAGCGGAGCGACCAGGGCGTCGTGACCGAGTTCGGCCGCGGCCGCCTCGTCGTGGCTGGCCGGGTCCATGGCCTTGACCGCCTTGGCGTACTGACGGATCTGCTCGCGGCCGATGAGGAAAGGGTACGGATACTTCCAGACCATTCCGCGGATGTCAGCCTTGAGTGCCATGGCCCAGAACTCCTTACGCCAGTTTTGCGGTCGCGATGGCGCGCCCGAAGATCTTCTTTCCGCCTGCGGTCGCCGAGATGGCGATGGTGACCAGGTTCTCTTCAGGGTCCACGGACTTCACACGTCCGTTGAACACGATCTCAGCTCCCACACCGTCGTTGGGCACCGGCACGACGGCGGTGAACCGGACGTTGTATTCCTTGACCGCAGCCGGGTCGCCGACCCATTCGGTGACGTAGCCGCCGCCGACACCCATGGTCAGCATGCCGTGGGCGATCGCGGTGTCGAGGCCGACCTGCTTGGCGATCTCGTCGTCCCAGTGGATCGGGTTGAGGTCACCGGAAACGCCGGCGTAGTTGACCAGATCTCCGCGGGTCAGCGGGATCACGCGCTCCGGAAGCGTGTCACCGACCTTGACCGAACTGAACTCGCGCAGCGCCATCAGTTAAAACCCTCTTCTCCGTCACCCGCACGCCCGGCCAGGGTCGTGTAGGCCTCCTGGACCACCTCACCGTTGTCATTGGTGATGATGTTCTTGGTCACGATGATGTCGGTGCCGTGCGCTTTGCGCACTGAATGCACGTAGACGTCGCAGTACAGCTTGTCCCCGGCCAAAACTGGCTTGAGGAACTTCAGCTCCTGATCGACCTGGACGATCTGGGCGTCCTGGATGCCGATGTTGGCCCACTCGAAGAAGGCCCATTGCGCCTGGTACCCGAAAATGCAGATGAAGGTCAGCGGCGCAGGCAGCGAGCCGTGGCCGAGCTCGGCTGCGGCTGCTTCGTCGTGGTAGAACGCACCGTCGTTCTTGACCGCGATCGCGTGCTCGCGAATCTTCTCGCGCCCGACCTCGTAGTGCTCAGGATAGCGATAGTGCATCCCGACGATGCTGGTCGATAGAGCCACGGGCGTTTGGCTACCGCGACTCTTTGTGCGGCTGGTGGGTGCCGCAGTTAGGGCAGAACTTCTTGATCTCGAGCCGGTCGGGATCGTTGCGGCGGTTCTTCTTGGTGATGTAGTTGCGGTGCTTGCACACCTCGCACGCCAAAGTGATCTTCGGCCGTACGTCGGTACTCGACGCCACGTCAGTTCTCCCTGCTCAAAATCACGCTCTGCTTTTGATGTTCCTGTAGCGGTGGGGAGGCTCGATCTCCCGACCTCACGATTATGAGTCGTGCGCTCTAACCAGCTGAGCTACACCGCCCCGGATGGTTCCAGGTGGGGCTCCACGTCGGGATACTCCTGCGTCGCTTCGCTCGCCTGGCGTCCACCGAGCCCCCTAACGGAATCGAACCGTTGACCTTTTCCTTACCATGGAAACGCTCTGCCGACTGAGCTAAGGGGGCTTGTCCCGCAGCGTTGCGGCTGCGGGGCCTTAAAGAGGGTACAACCTCCCCGGCAGCCGCACCAAACCGCAGGTCAACGCGGCTACCGAGGAGCTGTTTTCGCTGTTCGGCTAGTCCAGGAGCCAGTCGTTGGGCGCGAACAGCTCGCAGTGCACCCGCTCGTGGGCGATTCCGCGGGCGCTCAGCTGAGCGCGGACCGCCTCGACGAATCCGGCCCCGCCGCACAGGTAGTAGGCGGCGTCGGCAGGCAGTTCGATGCCGTCGAGCTTGAGCAGGCCGGCGTGAACTCCGGGGCTGCCACTGGTGACGCCGTCCTCGTACCAGAGGTCCAGGCTCGCGCCCGGCAGCGCATCGATCAGCTCGTGCTGACGCTCGCGCAGCGGGTGGTCGCTGTCGCTGCGGTCGGCGTGCAGGACCCGCACCTGGGCGTCGGGCGCCTCGGCCGCCAGGAATTCCAGGATGCCGACCATCGGGGTGATACCGATTCCCGCCGAGACCAGCACCAGCGGGCCGTCGGGACGGCCGCCGTTGTAGAGGTCGCCGAACGGCACCGTGACGTCGAGCAGGTCACCGACGCACAGGTTGGCCCGGATCCAGGACGACACCTCGCCCGCGGGCTGATCGGCGACGGCGTCGACCGGTTTGACCGCGAAGGTCAGATCGGCCGACCCGGGTGCGCCGACCAGGCTGTACTGGCGTAGCTGGCGGGCCCCGTCGGGCAGTGTCACGCCGACCGAAACATATTGTCCGGGAAGGAAGTTGACAGGCTCATCGGCGCGGACGGTGACCAGCACGGCACCGGACGGGTCGTCGACGCGGGCGATCACGCGCAGCCGCCGGAAGACGTCACCGGGTTCGACGCCGGCCCCCGCATACAGATCTCGCTCCAGCGCGATCAGCGTGTCGGCCATGATCCAGTAGACCCGGTCCCAGGCCTCGGCCACCTCGGCGGTCACGGTCTCGGCGCCCAGCACCTCCACGATCGCGGCGAACAGGTTGTCGTGCACGATCGGGTACTGGTCGGCGGTGATGCCGAGCGAGGCGTGCTTGTGGCCGATGCGTGCCAGCAGGGCCGACGGGTGCGGCAGGTCGGGGTTGACCAGATGGGTGGCGAACGTGGCGATCGAGGCCGCCAGCGCGCGCTGCTGGGCACCCTGGGCCTGGTTGCCGCGGTTGAACAGGTTGCGCAGCAGTTCGGGGTGGTTGGCGAACAGGCGGCGGTAGAACTCCGAGGTGATCTCGTCGATGTGCGCGCCGATGAGAGGCAGTGTCGCCGAGACGATTTCGGCGTGCTTCGGCTCGAGTTCGTCGCGTACCGCAGACGGCTCGGGGCTGGTGACGGTCATCGGAGATTCCCTTCGGTTGTGATTTGTAAAACGATCGGCAGGCGGCTGTCTGCCGTGAGGTCGGTGACGGTGTAGCGGTCGAGTTCGCGGTAGAAGGCCTCTTTGGCGTCGGCCAGCACGCGTCGTAGTCGGCAGGCCGCGATGAGCGGGCACGGGGATTCCCCTCCGCATTCGATGACCTCACGGTCACCTTCGAGTTCGCGCACCAGCCAGCCGATCGAGGCGTTGCGCCCGGCGTCGGTGAGCACCAGTCCCCCGACCCGACCCCGCCGGGCGTGCACCATGCCGAGATCGGAGAGCTTGGCCACGGCTTTGGCGACGTGGTGCTCGGACGCGTTGGCCCCCGCGGCGATGGTGCGGGTGGTGATGCGTCGGTCCTCGGATTCGCCCGAGGACAGCAGCATCAGCGTGCGCAGTCCCAGGTCGGTGAACCGGGTGAGGTGCATACCGGTGACGCTAGTAATTCCGCATTTCTGATACCAGTTTTATCGGTGTGGGTTCAAACACGCCATGACGTGCGGTTTTTGGACCTGCGGGGATGCGCGCAGAAGGAGATCCGGAGCACTAATACCCTGAACACATGTCCGAGCCCAAGGCGCAAGGCCGCTTGTACTTCCGGCAGTTGTTGTCGGGTCGCGACTACGCGGCCGGCGACCCGATCGCCCAGCAGATGCGCAACTTCTCCTACCTGATCGGCGACCGCGAGACAGGCGATGCCGTGGTGGTCGATCCGGCCTACGCCGCCAACGAGCTCGTCGACGTCATCGAGAGCGACGGCATGCGGTTGTCCGGGGTGCTGGTCACCCACCACCACCCCGACCACGTCGGCGGCACCATGATGGGCTTCACCCTCAAGGGCCTCGCCGAGCTGCTGGAACGCCAGAGCGTGCCGGTCCATGTCAACACCCACGAGGCCGATTGGGTCTCGAAGGTCACCGGGATCGCGCCGAGCGAGCTGACCGGGCACGTCCACGGCGACACGGTTTCGGTGGGCGCGGTACAGATCGAGCTACTGCACACCCCGGGCCACACCCCGGGTAGTCAGTGCTTCCTGCTCGACGGCCGCCTGGTCGCCGGCGACACGTTGTTCCTCGATGGGTGCGGGCGTACCGACTTTCCCGGCGGCAACGTCGACGACATGTTCCGCAGCCTGCAGGCGTTGGCCAAGCTGCCCGGAGACCCGACCGTGTTCCCCGGCCACTGGTACTCGGCGGAGCCGAGTGCGCCGCTCGATGAAGTCAAACGCAGCAACTACGTGTATCGGGCATCGAACCTTGAGCAATGGCACATGCTGATGGGTGGCTGAAAATGGGTTCAACCGGCCCGAATGCGGAATCCACTGAACCTACGGTCCCGTAACGGGGCAATTCCACCTTGCAGCGACCGATCTGCCACCGATTTCGTTGCATAAGCCGTTGCAATAGGAAGTAAGCGTCCTTTTGCGCGATTCGAGTAGTGCAATACTCAGGACACCGAAGCACAGACCCGGCAAAGTAGCTGTCAGCAATTGTTGAGCAGTATTTGACAGTCCCGCCGGGGGTCACCGTGAAGAACATCGTGCTGTGCTTTGACCACACAGATGAACATCCCGGACTCCGTGACGCATCGAATACCGAGATGTTGTTCCGGTTGCTGGACAGCGCCGATCAGCTGACCTGGTATCACAGCGGCGCGGCAATGCGGCACGGTAGACGAATCACGCCGGGCCGCCGCGGCGACGCCGCCAGCGAAGCCCGGGCGGCCATCGTCGAGGCGTACCGATTCCTCGGCGACGCGTGGGATCCCGGGGACCGGATCTTCGTGTTCGGCGGCGGCGAGGGCGGGCATCGCGCCGGCGAGCTGACCACCCTGCTCGGCACGGTCGGCTTGTTGCCGGCACATTCCGCAGACGTACTGGACTACGCGCTGGCCACCTACGTACTGCCCCGCACCCCGCGCACCCCTCAGGATTGGCGGCAGGTCAGGGTGTTGGCGGCGCAACTCGTCGGCGACCACGACCCCGCCGTACCGGTGCGGTTCGTCGGGCTGTGGAACGCGACCACCACACCGGGCACCAAGCAGCGGATGGGTCCGCTGCCGACCGTGGAATCGGGCCGGCATGCGGTGGCGGTGGACGGCGGCCGCCGGACCATGCGGTTCTGTGAACATCTCGACGAAGTCTGGTTCCGAGGCACCCGCCGCGATGTCACCGGCGGCACCGGTGCGTGCTGGCCGCTGTCGGATATCGCACTCGACTGGATACTCGACGGGGCCCTCACCGCGGGGCTTCAGGTGGTCGACAACAGCACCTGCCCCACCGATCTCGACGCCCTGGCCGGGACGGCGCCGCCGATCGGGCGACGCCGGGCTCCGCTGCACGCCAAGGTGCACGCCAGCGTGGAGGTGTACCTGCGCTCGCACCCGCACTATTGGCGGCGACTGCCCGCGCGTATCGAGTGGGCCGATGTCGAGTGGCTCGCCCGCGGTGAGCGCCTGATGCACACTCCCGTCACCGCCGCCGTGCAGCGCGACATTCTCACCGCCGTCGCGTCGTGAGACCGCCGGTTTTCGTTGAAGTTTGCTGAGCCGGACCGCTGCCCCCGCTGAAAGTCCGTGATATACCCACTTGGTGGGGATCATCGATTCATTCACGGAGCGGGGGCGTGAGTTGGCTAGTTTCGAACCGGGTGCATGGACTGCGCTCGCGGCATGGGTGGCGATCATCGTCATCGTCATCGCGCTGATCTATGTGTGGCGGCAGTATTTGAAGGCCAAGGAACGGCAGGCCGAGCTGACCCAGCCCAATGTGTCGATGTTCATGGAGCCCAGCAGTGCCGATTGGCACCTGATCGAACTGGTCGTGCGCAACTACGGGCAACGGCCGGCCTACGGGTTGCGGTTCGAGTTCGCGAACCCGCCGACGGTGGGCAAGTACGAAAGCTCCTACGACGACAACTTCGTCGACATCGTGCCGTTGAACCTGCCTTCCGAGATTCCGTATCTGGCGCCGTCGCAAGAGTGGCGCATCGTGTGGGATTCGGCTTTGGACCGTAAGCAACTGGGCGAGGCCATCGCGTCGCGCTTCGACGGCGCGATCACCTACTACGACGAGCCGGGCGCGCCCGGCAAGCCCAGTGGCCGCAAGCTGCGCAACACCGCGGTGCTCGATTGGGCGACGCTGCCGCCGGTGGACCGCATGGAGTTGCTCACCACACATGATCAGGCCCGCCGCGAGAAGCAGAAGCTGGAGTTGTTGCGCAGTGTGCTGACGTATTTCCAGTACGCGGCCAAGGAGACCGACGAGCAGACGCTGCGCAACGAGATCAACCGCATGAACGCGATGGGCGCCGAGGTGCGGTCCCGCTGGCGCAACCGCTACGAGGCCGGCCATGACGACGATGACGACGACGATTACGACGACGACGAGCCCGAGACCGATCTGATCAAACCGGCGGCAACGTCCGGCAGGCGTCACCGGGCCTGAGGACACTCGCTAGCATCAGTGCGATGAGCAGCCTGGTGAGCTACGAGCTCAACGATGTCGTGGCCACGATCACGATGGATGACGGCAAGGTCAACGCACTGTCGCCTGCGATGCAGGCCGAGATCAATGCGGCACTCGATCAGGCGGCCGCCGGCGCGGCTTCCGGCGAGGTGAAAGCCGTGGTGCTGGCCGGAAATTCGAAGGTTTTCAGTGGCGGGTTCGACCTGAGTGTGTTCTCCTCGGGCGACGTGGCGGCGACGCTGGGCATGCTTGCCGGCGGCTTCGAGCTGGCGGTGCGGTGCCTGAGCTTCCCGGTGCCGGTGATCATGGCCGCGACCGGACATGCCATCGCGATGGGTTCGTTTCTGCTGCTGTCCGGCGATCACCGGGTCGGCGCGGCGACGGCGCGATGCCAGGCCAACGAGGTCAAGATCGGCATGACGCTGCCGATCGCGGCCATCGAGATCATGCGGATGCGCTTGACGCCGGCGGCTTTTCAGCGCGCGAACTCCATGGCGGCGGTGTTCACCGGCGACGCGGCGATCGCGGGCGGTTGGGTGGACGAGGTCGTCGACGCCGACGCGGTGCTGTCCCGGGCCCAGGAGGTGGCCGCCGAGGCTGCCGCGACCGTGCACACCGCGGCGCACGTGGCCAGCAAGCTCAAGGCCCGCGCCCAGGCCCTGACCGCCATTCAGGCTGGAATCGACGGGCTGGCAAAGGAATTCGCGGGGTAGCTCGCGCTTTCGGCCGGCCGTCTGCTCACGTGTGAAGCGCTACGGCGGTTTTTCGGCCGTTTTTCCGCCACAGCGCTACGCACGCGAAGCCCAGGCTTTGGCGATCCGGCCGAGCATGGTGGCCATACCTTCCCGACGGGTGACCCGGACGACGATCCACCCCATTTCGACCATCGCGTCGACCCGCATGATGTCTTTACGAATCTGCTCGGGATCGGTGTGATGAGCGCCCTCGTATTCCAGGACGATCTTGAGCTCCGGCCAGGCCAGGTCGACCTCGCCGATCAGCGCGCCGTACTCGTTGCGGATCGGGTATTGCGTTTGCGGCCGCGGATAGCCCGCGCGAATCACCAATAGCCGCAACCACGTTTCCTGCGGCGACTCCGCGCCCGGGTCCACCAGCGCGATGGTGGCGCGCGCCTGCTTGATGCCCTTTCGCCCCGTATGCGCGTCCAGGGCCTTGTCGATGTCAGCCACTTTCAGGCGAGCGGCCCTCGCCAGCGCGTCGATCGCAGCGACAGCCGGATCCTGCGGGAACTTGCAGGCCAGATCGACCGCAGTGCGCGTCGGTGTAGTGAGGCGGATATCGCCTATAGAACAGATCTCGTCGTCATCGATCGCGTCTGCCCACGTGACGATCCCTCGCGCCGGCCTGCGATTGTGGTTGTCGATGATGTAGGCGGGCAGGCTCGAGTCGATCCACCGCGCTCCGTGAAAGGCCGACGCGGAGTATCCGGCCAGGACGCCGTGCCCCCGCGACCGCAACCAGCAGGCCTTGGCTCGCAGCAGCGCGGTTGGTCGGGTGCCCTTCGCGACATAGATATCGCGGTGAATGGCCACGAACCGGGTTCTCAGCTGGTGGCGGGTCAGCACACCTGAGGCCACCGCCTCGCTTCCGACGAATGGATCCCCCATGCGCGGAGTCTGCCGATGCCTACCGACAATCGCCTGCCAATACATGTATGTGCTATGCACATATAGTGCCTCGCTACAACCAACTCGATGAGCTCCTCGTGCGCATCCACACCGTCCGGCAGCGCCCGGGGTGGCGGCACCGGCTGATCGACGCGTCGGGCAGTGTTGCGTCACTGTCCACGCTGCGGGTGCTGCGGGCCGTCGAGCAGCGGGAGAAAGCCGGGCAGAGCGCGTCGGTCGGCGAAGTGGCCGAGTACATGGCCGTCGAGCACTCCACCGCCAGCCGCACCGTCGCCAATGTCGTCGCCGCCGGCCTGCTGACCAAGGCGCTCGCCGCCGAGGACCAGCGCCGCTGCGTACTCACCCTCACCGAGGCGGGGCGCCAAGCCCTGGCCGACGTCACCGAACGACGACAGGAGATGGTCGCCGAGACCGTGGCCGGCTGGCCCGAGGCCGACGTCGACAGACTCGTGGATCTGTTGGAGCAGCTGGTCACCGATTTCGAGCGGGGGATCAGCTCGTGACAGCCCAGACCGCTGCCCGCCCGCAGCCGCGCGGCGCCGTGGCACTGATGTTCGACCCGGTCTTCGGCGCCTTGTTCTGGGGCAAGATGTTCTCCGTCGTCGCGGTGTGGACACACGGCATCGTGGCCGCCATCGTGATCTTCGACGCCACCGGTTCGGCGGTGATGGTGGGCATGGTCGGCGTCGCACAGTTCCTGCCCCAGCTCATCTTGAGCCCGACCAGCGGCAAGTGGGCCGACGTCGGCAACCCGGCCCGCCAGATCCTGTGGGGCCGGGTGTTGTGCATCATCGGCTCCGGCTCGACCGCCCTGTGGCTGGCCCTTTCGCCCGACTTGCAGGGCACCGCCGCAGCGGTGCCGGTCCTGGTCGGCTCCACCCTTGTCGGGTTCGGGTTCGTCATCGGCGGCCCGGCCATGCAGTCGGTGGTGCCGAGCCTGATCCGCGACGGCGAACTGCCGACGGCCATGGCGCTCAACAGCATTCCGATGACCATCGGCCGCATCCTGGGGCCTGCCATCGGCGCGTTCCTGGCGGCGCGGCTGGGCGCGGCGCCGGGTTTCGCGATCAGCGCCGGCCTGCACATGGTGTTCGCCGTCTTCTTGCTGCTGGTCACTTTCCCGGCCCGGCCGAAGCTCCGGCCCGACGGCGACTACCGGGTGCGCGCGGCCCTGGCCTACGTGTGGCGCGATCGTCCGCTGCTGCTGGCGTTGCTTGCGGTCACGACGGTCGGGTTCGCATCCGATCCGTCGATCACGCTGACCCCGTCGATGGCCGACGAGCTCGGCGGCGGCGCCCATCTGGTGGGCGCGCTTTCGGCGGCCTTCGGTGTCGGTGCGGCACTGGGCATGGTGGTGCTGGCCGTGATGCGCGGGCGTCTGCCGGCTGCCCGGGTCTCGACGATCGGGCTGTGGCTGCTGGTCACCGGGTGCGGGCTGCTGGCCCTGGGCACCGTGACGGCCTTGGCGCTGGCCGGTTTCGCGATTGCGGGGCTGGGGTTCGGCTGGGCGATGACGGGTTTGAGCACCGTCGTGCAGGAGCGGGCACCGGAGGAGCTGCGGGGCCGCATCATGGCACTGTGGCTGGTCGGCTTCCTGGGCTCACGCCCGTTCGCGGCGGCGCTGCTGGGCGGTGCGGCCGACGTGTTCAACGTGCGGGTGGCCTTCCTGATCGCTGCTGCGGTGACACTGGCGGTGACGCTGGCAGCCCGTCCGGCGGCGCTGTCCGCACCAAATCCGGTGGTGGCCTGACCGCGTCTCTTATCGTGTGTGTCGATGGGATTTCACCTGCACCGCGCCGAGCGCACCGATCTGCTCGCCGACGGGCTGGCGGGTCTGCTGTCCCATCCCCCGGCTGATCCGTTCACCCAGGAGCTGGTGCTCGTCCCCGCCAAGGGCGTGGAGCGCTGGCTCAGTCAGCGGTTGGCGAACCGGCTCGGCGTCTGCGCGGCCGTCGAGTTCCGCAACCCGCGATCGTTGATCGCCGAGTTGACCGGTACCGCCGACGAGGATCCATGGTCGGCTGATGCGATGGCCTGGCCGCTGCTGGCGGTCATCGACGAGAACCTCGACCAGCCGTGGTGTGAGCCGGTGGCAACGCACCTCGGCCACTTCGAGACCGGTGACGAGTATGAGCTGCGCCAGGGCCGGCGCTATGCGGTGGCCCGCCGGTTGGCCGGGCTGTTCGCCTCCTATGCGCGGCAACGCCCGCAGTTGCTGGTCGACTGGGTTGATCTGCCCGCCGACCTGGCCTGGCAGAAGCCGTTGTGGCAGGCGCTCGTCGAGCGGATCGACGCCGAGCCGCCGCACGTCCGGCACGCGAAAACCCTTGCCCGGCTGGCGGACTCACCCAGCGACCTGCCCGAGCGGCTGTCCCTGTTCGGGCACACCCGGTTGCCGGTCACCGAGATCGAACTGCTCATCGCGCTGGCCACCCATCACGATCTGCATCTGTGGCTGCCGCACCCCAGTGACGACCTGTGGCAGTCATTGGCCGCGCACACCGGCCCGCTCCCCCGCCGTGAGGACAACAGCCACCGCGATGTGGGTCACCCGCTGCTGGCCACCCTCGGCCGCGATCTGCGGGAGCTGCAGCGCGGGCTTCCGGCCACCGACAGCGACGAATATCTCAGCGGGGCAGACCATCCCGATACCGTGCTGGGCTGGCTGCAGTCCGATATCGCGGCCAACGCGGTCCGCCCGGCCGGGCGGGTGCCCCGACGTGAGGACCGCTCGGTGCAGGTGCACAGCTGCCATGGGCCGGCCCGGCAGATCGAGGTGCTGCGCGAAGTGCTGCTGGGCCTGCTGGCCGACGATCCGAGCTTGGAGCCACGCGACATCCTGGTGATGTGCCCCGACATCGAGACCTATGCCCCGTTGATCACGGCCGGGTTCGGGTTGGGTGACGTGGTGCCCAGCCCGCGAGGTGCACACTTCACCATCGGCGCGCATCCGGCGCACAAGCTGCGGGTGCGGTTGGCCGATCGTGCACTGGTGCAGACGAATCCGCTGCTGTCGGTGGCGGCCTCGATGCTGGCACTGGCCGGTGGGCGAGCCACGGCCAGCGAGGTGCTCAACCTGGCCGAGTCGGATCCGGTACGGGCCCGGTTCGGTTTCACCGATGACGATCTGGAGGCCATCACCGCCTGGGTGCGTGAGGCCAATATCCGGTGGGGTTTCGATCAAGAGCATCGCAGCCCGTATGGCGTCGAATTCCTGCACAACACCTGGCGTTTCGGGATCGACCGGGTGCTGGCCGGGGTGGCGATGTCCGACGACTCGCACGCCTGGCTGGGCACCACGCTGCCGCTGGACGACGTCAGCAGCAACCGGGTCGAGTTGGCCGGCCGGTTCGCCGAATTTGTTGAAAGGCTCAGGGAAGCTGTCGATCAGCTCAGCGGGGTCCGCCCGCTCGGCGAGTGGTTGTCGGCGTTGAGCGCCGGGATCGAGGCGCTGGCCCACTCGGATGAGGACTGGCCCACCGCCCAGGTGCAACGAGAGTTCACCGAGGTCACCGCGGCTGCCGGCGCGGCCACCACACCGATGCGGCTCAGTGATATTCGCGCGCTGTTGGATCGGCACCTGGCCGGCCGGCCGACCCGGGCCAATTTCCGCACCGGAACCCTCACGGTGTGCACCATGGTGCCGATGCGCTCGGTGCCGCACCGGGTGGTGTGTCTGGTCGGACTGGACGACGGGGTGTTCCCTCGGCTGGGTGCGGCCGACGGCGACGACGTGCTGGCGCGTGATCCGCGCACCGGTGACCGCGACATCCGCTCGGAAGATCGCCAGTTGCTGCTCGACGCGATCGGCGCGGCCACCCAGACCCTGGTCGTCACCTACACCGGCGCCAACGAATACTCCGGGCAGGCCCGGCCGCCGGCGGTGCCACTGGCCGAACTCCTCGACACCATCAAGATCACCGCCGAGCAACCGGTGGATGTGGTGACCGCGCACCCGTTGCAACCCTTTGACATTCGCAACGTAACCCCCGGCGCCCTGCTGCCCGAGGGGCCGTTCACCTTCGACCCCACGGCGCTCACCGCGGCACAGGCCAGTGCCGGGCAGCGGGCGCAACGTCCGCGGTTCTTCGACCATCGCCTGCCCGCGCCGCCGGCCGACGATGTCGCGCTGGAGGATCTCGTCACGTTCTTCAAGGATCCGGTTAAGGGCTTCTTCCGGGCGCTGGAGTACACGTTGCCGTGGGATGTGGACGGGGTTTCGGACGAGATGCCGGTCGATATCGACGCACTGGAGGAATGGACCGTCGGCGATCGCATGCTCAGCGACATCCTGCGCGGCATGCCCCCGGCCGATGCCCAACAGGCCGAGTGGCGTCGCGGCACGCTGCCTCCGGGCCAATTGGGTTGGCGCCGTGCGATCGCGCTGCGTGATCGATGTGCGCTGCTGGCCGCCGAGGCGCTGCGGTACCGGAGCACTGACCCGCAGGCCTATGACGTCGATATCGACCTGGGTGCCGGGCGACGGTTGACCGGTACGGTCTCCCCCGTGTTCGGCGACCACCTGGTGTCGGTCACGTACTCCAAGCTCGACGGCAAGCATCTGCTGCAGAACTGGATTCCGTTGTTGACGTTGGCCGCCGGGCATCCCGACCGCGACTGGTCCGCCGTCTGCATCGGGCGGCCGCGGCGTGGCGACACCCCGCGGGTCGCTGGGTTGGCACGCCCCGAGGATCCGGTCGCACTGCTCGCCGATCTGGTGGCCATCTATGACGCGGGCCGCCGGGAGCCGTTGCCGCTGCCCATCAAGACCTCTTATGCCTGGGCGGCCGCCCGTCACGCCGGGGATGACCCGGAGCGTGAAGCCGGATTCCGTTGGCGTAGCGGCCGGTTCCCCGGTGAAGATGAGGCGCCGGCACATGTGCGGGCCTGGGGTCGTGGCACGCCGCTGAGCCGACTGGCCGGGCTGGGTGAGTACGCAGAGCGGTTGTGGTTGCCGCTGCTGAACGCCGAGGGGTCACCCCGGTGAAGGTCTTCGATCTTCTCGGCCCGTTGCCGCGAGTCAACAGCACCACGGTGCTGGAGGCCAGCGCGGGCACCGGCAAGACGTTCGCACTGGCCGGTCTGGTGACGCGGTTGGTGGCCGAAGGAGCGGCGACGCTGGATCAGATGCTGCTCATCACGTTCGGCCGGGCTGCCAGTCAGGAGTTGCGCGAGCGGGTGCGGGCCCAGATCGTCGGTGCCCTGGCGGCGTTGGAGGATCCGTCGCGCGCCGACACCGATCTGCTGCAGTATCTGGTCGCCGCGGATCAGCAGGCCCGCGGGCGGCGGCTGCGCGATGCGCTGGCCGGTTTCGATGCGGCGACCATCGCCACCACGCATCAGTTCTGCCAGATCGTGCTGAAATCGCTTGGTGTGGCCGGGGACAGCGATTCGGGTGTGACGCTGGTCGAGAGTCTTGACGAGTTGGTGTGCGAGATCGTGGACGATCTGTATCTCGCCCATTTCGGTGCCCAGCGGGATGTCCCCGAGCTGGGCTACGCCGAGGCCCTGCGGCTGGCCCGCGTGGTGGTGGACAATCCGGCGACCGAACTGCGGCCCGTGGAGCCCGAACCGGAGTCCCCGGCGGCGATTCGGGTGGGATTCGCGCGGGCGGTGCTGGCCGAGTTGGAGATTCGCAAGCGGCGCCGCGGCGTGCTGGGTTATGACGACCTGTTGACCCGGTTGGCCGGTGCGCTCGAAGCCAAGGATTCGGCTGCTCGGGTCCGGATGGCGCAGCGCTGGCCGATCGTGATGGTCGACGAGTTCCAGGACACCGACCCGGTGCAGTGGCAGGTGATCGAGCGGGCGTTTTCCGGGCAGTCGACCCTGATCCTGATCGGTGACCCCAAGCAGGCGATCTATGCGTTTCGCGGTGGGGATATCGACACCTATCTGCGGGCCGCGGCCACCGCCGGGGACAAGCAGACGCTGGGCACCAACTGGCGCAGCGACAGCGTCCTGGTGGATCGCTTGCAGGCGGTGCTGCGGGGCGCCGAGCTCGGCGGGCCGGACATCGTGGTGCACGACGTGCGGGCCAATCACCAGGGCCACCGGCTGGCCGGGGCGCCACACAACGACCCATTCCGGCTGCGGGTGGTGACGCGTAACCGGCCCGGCACCAAGGTGATTCCGATCGCCGACCTGCGCGAGCACATCGGAACAGACCTGGCCGCCGACATCGGTGCGTTGTTGACCAGCGGCGCCACCTTCGATGGCGGCAAGCTGCAGGCCCGCGACATCGCGGTGATAGTCGAGACCCACAAGGACGCCCGGGCCTGTCACACCGCGCTGCTCGCGGCCGGGATCCCCGCGGTCTACACCGGGGACTCGGACGTGTTCAATTCCGAGGCCGCGCAGGATTGGCTGTATCTGCTGGAAGCCTTCGACCAACCGCACCGTCCCGGGTTGGTGCGGGCCGCAGCGGCCACGATGTTCTTCGGGGAGACCGCCGAAACCCTTGCCGCGGGCGGAGATGCGTTGACCAACCGGGTCGCCGACACGCTGCGCACCTGGGCCGGCCACGCCCGCGAACGCGGCGTGGCGGCGATCTTCGAGGCCGCGCAGCTGGCCGGAATCGGCAAGCGGGTGCTGTCCTGGCAGGGCGGTGAGCGGCTGATGACCGACCTGGCCCACGTGACCCAACTGCTGGGCGATACCGCGCACCGGGAGGGCTTCGGGCTGGCCGCACTGCGGGACTGGTTGCGCACGCAGCGCACCGAGGGCGGGGGCACGTCCGAACGCAACCGGCGTCTCGACAGCGACGCGGCCGCGGTTCAGATCATGACAGTGTGGGTGAGCAAGGGCCTGCAGTTCCCGATCGTGTACCTGCCGTTCGCTTTCAATCGTTATGTGCCGGAACCGGATCTGGTGTTGTTCCACGACGAGGGGATGCGCTGCCTGCAGGTCGGCGGGCCGGATCCCGCGGTGACCCGGGCCGGGCGGGCCGAGGCCGCCGCCGATGACAGCCGCCTGACCTATGTGGCGATGACGCGGGCCCAGTCGCAGGTGGTGGCGTGGTGGGCACCGTCGAACGACGAGCCGAACGGCGGTCTGTCGCGGCTGCTGCGCGGGCGAACCCCGGGGCAGGCCGCAGTGCCCGACCGATGTGCCCCGGCGAAGGTCTCCGATGACGACGCGCTGGCCCGGCTGCGGGCCTGGGAGGCCGCGGGCGGCCCGGTGCTCGAGGAGTCGGTGATCGCCCCGGCCGCCCCGGTGCCCACCCATGAAGTGCCAGATGGTCTGGCGGCACGGCATTTTCATCGGTCCATCGACACCGCGTGGCGGCGCACCTCGTATTCGGGGCTGTTGCGCGCTGCCGAGGGCGACGGGCAGCGCGGGGTCTCCAGCGAACCGGAGGTTGCCGAACTCGACGACGAGTCGAGCGATATCGCCGTCGTCGCCCCGACCCAGGGTGCCGACGTCCCGTCCCCGATGGCCTCGCTGCCCACCGGCGCGGCGTTCGGTTCTCTTGTCCATGCGGTCCTGGAGACCACCGATCCGCTGGCCGCCGATCTGACGGCAGAACTGCTGAGCGAGGTGCGCACGCATGCGGCCCGGTGGCCGGTGGAGGTGTCCGCCGACGAACTTGCCGCGGCCCTGCTGCCCATGCACGACACCCCGCTGGGGCCGTTGGCGCCCGGGGCGACGCTCCGTCAGATCGGACTGGCCGACCGGCTGTGTGAGCTGGACTTCGAATTCCCCATGGCCGGCGGCGATCTGCGCGGCGGCGAGTTCGCCAGGCTGGCCGACATCGGTGCACTGCTCGACGAGCATCTGCCGGCCGACGACCCCATGGCGGTGTACGCCGACCGCTTGTCGACGGGGCTGTTGGGCTGGCAGCCGTTGCGCGGGTACCTGTCCGGGTCGGTGGATGTGGTGCTGCGAATCGGGCGGCGCTTCGTCGTCGTCGACTACAAGACCAACTGGCTGGGCACCGGTGACGAGCCGCTCACCGCGGCCGATTACGGGCGGGACCGGATGGTCGAGGCGATGCTGCACTCGGACTATCCGTTGCAGGCGCTGTTGTACAGCGTTGTGCTGCACCGGTTTTTGCGTTGGCGACTGCCGAACTACGATCCGGACACCCACCTGGGCGGGGTGATGTACCTGTTCGTGCGCGGGATGTGCGGGGCACAGACACCTGTCGTCGACGGGCACCCAGCCGGGGTGTTCAGCTGGGAACCGCCCGCGGCGCTGGTGATCGCGATGTCGGAGCTGCTCGATCAGGGGGCCGCGTGATGCTGGATGCGTTCGCCGAGATCCTCGAGCCTGCCGATGTGCAAGTGGCCCAACGGTTGAGCACGCTCGCCGAGGAGACCGACCCGCGCGTCACCCTGGCCCTTGCGCTGGCGGTACGGGCCGTGCGCGGCGGCTCGGTGTGTGTGGACCTGCGGTCGGTGGCCGCGCAGACCCAGTTGCCGGAGCTGCCGTGGCCACAGGTCGACGGGTGGTTGCGGGCAGTGGCGGCCAGCCCGCTGCTGGGCACTCCCCCGGTGCTGCGGTTGTTCGGCGACCTGCTCTATCTCGACCGGTACTGGTTGGAGGAGCAGCAGGTGTGCGACGACGTGCTGGCCTTGGTCGCCGCCGACCCGGGTGGGTCGGCACCCGATGTGGCGAGGTTGTTCCCGCCGGGGTTCGAGGAGCAGCGGGCCGCGGCGAAAGTGGCGTTGTCTCAAGGGCTCACCGTTCTGACGGGCGGGCCGGGCACCGGCAAGACCACCACCGTGGCGCGGTTGTTGGCGCTGCTGGCCGAGCAGGCCGCGTTGGCCGGTCGGCCGGGGCTGCGCATCGCACTCGCGGCGCCGACCGGCAAGGCCGCGGCCCGGCTGCAGGAGGCGGTGCAGCTTGAGGTGAGCCGGCTCGACGCGGTGGATCGTGAGCGGATCTCGGGCCTGCAGGCCACCACGCTGCACCGGCTGCTGGGGCCCCGACCGGACACGTCGTCACGCTTCCGTCACCACCGGGCGAACCGGTTGCCGCACGACGTGATCGTCGTCGACGAGACCTCGATGGTTTCGCTGACGATGATGGCACGGCTGTTGGAGGCGGTACGTCCACAAACCCGGTTGCTGCTGGTCGGCGATCCTGACCAGCTGGCCTCGGTGGAAGCCGGTGCGGTCTTGGCGGACCTGGTCGACGGGCTGGGTTCGCGCGGGGTGGCCGCCCTGCAAACCTCGCACCGGTTCGGTGAGTCGATCGGCGCACTGGCCTCAGCAATTCGGGCCGGGAACGCCTCGGCCGCGGTGGAGGTGCTGGCGGCCGGCGGCGAGCATGTCGAGTGGGTGGGCGCGGACCCCGGCGAGCGGCTACGGGAAGTGCTTGTGCCGCATGCCCTTGCGCTGCGGCAGGCGGCGCTCCTCGGGGATGAGCACGCGGCGCTGGCCATCCTCGATGAGCATCGGCTGCTGTGCGCGCACCGGCACGGTCCGTTCGGCGTCACGCACTGGAACCGTCAGGTACAGCGGTGGCTGGCCGAGGCGACCGGTGAGCCCACGTGGGCGTCGTGGTACGTAGGACGGCCGATCCTGGTGACCGCCAACGACTATGGGCTCAAGCTCTACAACGGCGACACCGGCGTCACCGTCGCCACCCCGGACGGCTTGCGGGCCGTCGTAGGTGGCTCGGGAACCTTCGCCACCGGTCGGCTCACCGAGGTCGAGACCATGCACGCCATGACCATCCACAAATCCCAGGGCAGCCAGGCCGACGAGGTGACCGTGCTGCTACCGCCGGAGGACTCCCGCTTGTTGACGCGGGAGCTGTTCTACACCGCGGTCACCCGAGCCAAGACGCGGGTGCGCGTCGTGGGGTCCGAGGCGGAGATTCGCGCGGCGATCGCCCGGCAGGCAGTCCGAGCGACCGGCCTGCGAAAGCGGCTGAAGCTCTAAACGGCGCGTCCGGCGAAAAATGCGCCGGAGACGAGGCCGATGACGATCGCCAGCGTGGGCAGGCCCATCGCCGCAGCCGTCACGACGCCGGCGACCGCGCCGATGCCGAGCACCAGCAGAAGTACGCCCACAAATGCACCGACCATTGCACGCCCTTTCCTATGACAGCGATCACAATGTACCCTCTCGGTGGGCTGAATCACACGCAGATCACGCACCAATTTGGTTAACGATTTCGCCGCAAAATGTATAGCTGAGCTTGGTATATGCCTTGTTCAGCGCATGTCAGCGAACAGGGACGGCGCGCTATCCGGCGCCAGAGACGCTCAGCGCCCAGAACACCAGCGCGTTGACGGCCAGGAAGGCCGGCAAAGAGATCGCGAAGGCGCGCCCCCGCCGGCGTCTGGGTGCCGCGAAGGGCAACACCAGGGCCCAGAAGAGGCTCACCGGCACGGAGATGAGCACCCCGAAGATGATTCCGTAGCCGTGCGGATCGGTGGCCGGATTCGTGTCGAAGGCCGAACTGAGCACGCCGTAGACGACCAGCGCCCAGAACGCCACAGCGCCACCGCCGATGACCGCCGCGACCCAGCGGATGCCCACCATGACCGGATCATGCCGCGCGGCCGCCGACGGCGACTGGATGAAGGCCCGCGGACCGTACCGGTCGACCCACTCGTGTGGGTATTCCTCTGGCGGTGTCTGCTCCACGGCAACCCCCCGGTTCGGCGTTCTCACCAGGATATGGCCGGAGCCGGGGGCTGACAGTCACCCGTGTTCGAAAGTCAGACGGCCATCGCGACGGATTGTCCGGCCAATGGTTCGTACACCGCGTATTGGAACAAGACGTCGAGGATCACCTGGGCCACTGGGTCCCACGGCATCGATTGCACCCAGTCGGTCGAGGTGAACGGCAGCACCACGGCGGTGGCGGGGCCCGACGGGGTGGGGATCTCGATGCTGTCCTGCGGCGCGCCGTACACACCGGTTTGCGTGCCGTTGTACATGTCGTTGATCCAGCCGGACGAAATCGTCTTGACCGCATCGATGTTCCGCGGTTGCGAGAAGCCGGCGATGGCGTACTCGGCGAACTGCAGGATGGGGTTTGCACCCTGCAGGCCGTCGATGTGACGCCCCCCGACCAGCATGACGCCGTTGAACATGTCGGGCCGGGCGGCCTGCAGTTCATCACCGGCGACGCCGCCGAGACTCCACACGTAACGCTCGGACGAAATAAGCAGCACGGGACGGTAATTGGCGCCCGTCAGCTTGCTCAGCGCGTCGGGCATGTCCTGGTGGGTGTCCACTCCATCGAGCAGGACCACCCCGGCCAGGTCGTCGACTGCGCCGTTGTCGACCATGCGGCCGGCCGCTCCGGTGACCAGCATGCCGCCCAGGGAGTGGCCGACCAGGACGAACTTGGATGGCAGCGTGACGGGGTGGCCTGCCGCCGCACTTGCACTCGCGGTCAGCTCGGCCCGGTCATCGACGAACAGATCGGCCACGGACTGCTGCATCGGTTCGCCGCCGAGCCATTCGGCTCGTGGGTCGAACAGGTTTGACGACAGCGTGGGGGCGACCACGATGCTGTTGGTCGACTCAGCCAGGTACGCCGCGGTGTAGCTGTACATCGGGCCCGTCGCCATGAAGCCGTGCTGTAGGTAGATGACGCCCGTCGCGGAGTCCGGGTCCTCGGGGAAATACCAGTCGGCCCGCACGGTCTGGTCGGTGCCCGGCATGTCCAGCGTCGAGGTGCGGACGGTGACAGTGCTACCCGGCGGGAGCACCGGCGGGCCCGAGAACACCTGCAGCGCAGCACCGATCACGTTGAACACCACCGAGCCGACGATGTTCACCAACGGGGCGGGCCTCGGCGCGGTGGCCGGGGACCCGACGGCTGCGGCCAGTTGGACCGTCGGCGGCTCCAGCCGTTGATCGGCAACGGTTTTCGAGATCCTGTCCGTGACCTTGGCGAGCAGGGCGGGACGGTCGGGAACGGTCTGGGGCGCCGTCTTCTGGGCGACTCGTTGGGTGACGGCTTCGATCGCATCGGCGATCGGGGGTGTCGCCTTCTCGGCGGGTGCGGTATCGACGGGTGGGATATCGGCGACTTCGGGAATCTCCGGCGCCTCAGGCTTGGCCGCAAGCTTGGGCCGTGGACGTGATCGCACGGTCCGGGTCTTCGGGGTGCGGTCGGCGACCTCGGCCAGCGCCGCGCGGGTCCGCTCGGCGATGCCGTCGACCAGGTTGTGGACGGCCGCACGCGTCGGCAGCGACCTCAGCACGGGCCTGGGCAGCGACAGCTGCGGGCGCTCGTTGGACGCGGCCCCGGCGGCTTGCCTCGGTTTCTGCTTACGTAGGCCGTGGTGGGCGACCTTGGCCCGTTGCTTCGTCGTCTTGTCAGAGTCGTTGGCGGACTGCGTGGTTGATTTCTCCCGACCTGGATCGGCATGCGACGTCGCGACGGTGCCGCCGATCAGTCCCATCCACAGGGCGACCAGCAGCACGCCCCACCCGATCGTCGTGAACCCATGAATTGCCCGCCCCGGTTTGATCACGCAGGCACGCTAACCGGCCCCGGCGGCCACCCGCAGGAAAATACACAAATTCGTTCAAATGTTTCTTTAACGGGTCGTGTCCGCCGGGGCACCGCGACTCGTCGGGCATACTGAGACCCCACAACGCAGCCGAGCAGGACAGTCGATTGTCAGCACCACAACGCCGACCCCGGGGACGTCCGGTAGGTGGCGGCAACACCGCCGAGCAGTCCCGCGAGGTGTTGATGGATGCCGCCGAGCACCTGTTCGTCACCCGCGGGTACCGAGCCTCGACCATGGAGGTGATCGCCCACGAGGCGGGCTATTCGCGGACCGCGATCTACCGCCAGTTCGCCAACCGCAACGAGCTGATCGCGGCCATGGTGCAGCGCACCACCCAGCGGCATATGGCCTCGATCCTCACCCGGATCCCCAAGGGGGCCGGTCCGGTCGATCTGCTGGTCGAGAGCTTGGTGATCGTCGCGACCGAGTTGGTGTCCGATCCGCTGCTCAACACGATCGCCGACCAGACCGCCGAGGGCACGATCGCGTCACTGATCGCCAACGACCCGCGCCTGACCGAGTTGGTGCAGACCACGATCGAGGCCATGATCGCCGATGACGCCGGCCAGTTCCGGTCCGGTTTGCAGGCACATGACCTGGCGCAGTACATCATTGCGACCGCACTCGGTTTCCTGGTGAATGCCGTCCCGGTACGCAACGATCCCGCCGTAGCGCGGGACTACATCGAGACGTTCATCCTGCCCGCCATCGTGAAGAAGCCACCACCGCCGCGGCAGGTGTTCTGAGTAGCCCACGTTCACTCACGTTCGCCGCCATAGGAACTGGAATCCTCCAGGATGGCCTGCAGCTTGTTCCCCGGGTCTGAACCCAGTCCATCGCGGCCCTCGAGGCGCAGATCTGGCGCGCTGGTGTTCTTGTCTCCCAACGGCAGTCCGTCGGGCCCGACCGGCCCGAGGATCTGCGCAGGATTCGGCGCGGCCGGGTCGGCCACTTGCAATGGGCCGTCGCCAGGGCCGCCAGGCGGTTGCTCACCTGACGGGCCCGGCGGTGGCGGCGGCGCTTCGGGCAGGTTCTCACCAGGCAACGCCGGCAACGGCGGGGTCTCGGTTGCCGTCTGACCACCGCCCGGTGCGAGCGGCGGTAGCTCGGGAGCCCCGCCCTGTCCGACCGGCGGGAGGGCAGGGGCCGCCCCCGGCCCCTGCGGCGGAGGGGGCGCACCTTGACCCGGATCCTGGCCGGGCGCCTGCTGCTGACCGGGAATCAGGCCCGGGCCCTGTCCCGGATTCTCCCCTTGGCCAATGCCTTGACCCGGCGGGGGCGGCAGGGCCGGCGGCGGCGGAGGTGGTTCGGGGGTCACCACGGCGGGACCTGTCGGTCGCGGCGGGGGCGGGGCATGCAGCGCGGCCAGTTTGCGGTCCAGCCGCGGTTTGGCGTCCGCACGCACTGCCCGTCGTTCTTCGTTGGGATCGGTGTTGTACAGGAAGCACCCGTCGGGGGCGTCTTTCACCACGCTCAGGGCTGAGTTGTACAGCCGGTCGGCATCGTCGGGACGTCCGGACCGTACGGCCAGGTCGGCCAGCGTTTCCCGCACGAGTTCGAGATTGATCCGCACCGGGCAGGAGTCGTCGCCGTCGAAGCGTTCCAGCGCGTCGCTGAACCGTGCTTCGGCGTCGTTCAGTTTCCCTTCCAGGACAAGCAGATCGGCTTCGGCGAACGCGATGTTGCCGGGTTCGATCACCCCGAACTTTTTCAGTTTGTCGACATCGATGCGCAACGCCTCGATGTCGTGCCGGTCGAACGAGTCCACGGCGGAATTCCCGACCATCACCACCGAGATCAGCCCGGCGACGACGAGCGCCAGCAAGGCGGCCACGGGTGCGGTGTAGAGGAACAGTCTGCGGCGCAGTCGCAGCCGCCGCTGTGACGGATTGAACCACGCCACGGTTCGCGCCCGGGCGATCCGCAGGTAGTGCCGCAGGAACCCGACGATCTGGCCCAGAATCTGGTTCGGCTTCTGACGCAACATTATTGGGCCACCACATCCTCAGCGGTGAGGTCGCTGCGAGACAGCCGATTACGCCGAACTTCTCGGACCATCAACACGGCCTCTATCGACAGCAGTGCCGCACTGATCAACGCGAACACCCAGTACCACTCGGTGCGCCCGACCAGCGGATCCCCGTCACCGGTGACATCGCCACCGTCGACCATGCCGCCCGAAGCCACCGGCGGTAGCACCGGCACGATCTCTTGGCCGGCCTCGCGGTGAAAGTATTTGACGCCAAGGCTCTTCGCGATGTCCTGTAGTCGGGCCTCGTCGAGCCCGGACCGGATGATCGCTCCGGTGTTCGGGTCACCCAGGTAGTTCTTGCGCCCGTTGGCATAGCTGTGGGGAATCGGGCCACCGGCCGGGGTGCCGTATCCCAGCACCGCGCCGCCCTTGAAGAGGTCTTCGGAGATGTCGAACGCGCCCGGTTTGGCCTGGTCGCCCTTGGCCCCGTCACCGAAGTAGAACACCAGGCTCTTCGACTCGGGGTAGGCCTTCTTCGCTGCTGCCAGTTGTTCGCGCAGCAGACCATTGGCGGCCACCGGATCGATGAAATTGTAGGAGTCATAGGGTGTCAGCGAATACGCCGAGAGGTTCTTGACGTAGGCCTCGAAGCTGTCGGTATCGGGCGAGAGCGGCCAATTGACCTTGGCCTTGGTGGCGAACCCGATCATATTGAACCGCGCTGTTCGGTACTTCTCCATCAACGCGGCGATGTCGGCGCGGATGCCCTCCATGCGCGCCTGCCCGTTCCCGTAATCGGGTATGCGCGAAGTCACGGATCGATCGACGACGAAGAACACGTTGATGTCGGAGACCGCACCGCCTGCGGCAGACGCCTTGCGATCGCCCTCGTCGGCAACCCCGGGACGAAATGCCGCCAGGACCAGGAACAGCGCGGCGAATGTCAGTCCGAGCCAACGCAATACGACGGGACGGTAACGGCCCGGTGTGGTGCGCACCAGCAGCTGATAGAGCGTGAACACCCGCACGGCCACGATCAGGAAAGCCAGGATCGCGAGCAGGTAGACCGGCAGGACCGGGGCGAAGTTCATCGGCGCAGCACCCCCAGCCCGATGGACAGGGCCAACGCCGCCACCACCGCGATCGACAGCGGCACCGCCGGGATGTCGAAGTGTCGCTTCGAGTCCTGGTTGACCCCGAGGTAACGCGGTGCCGGCGGATCGTCGTTGATCTTGTCGAGGGCGCGATCGAGGATGTCGTTGGCGCCGTCCGAGGATCCGGTGCCCGCCGGGTTGTAGAGCGAGAAATGACCCCTGGTGGCGTCGGCCAGTGCGCGCAGGGAGTCGTTGCCGGTCTGGCTGATCTGCCCGACGTCGGCCCGGGAAATGGCGTTGATCTGTATCCCTTCGCGCTGCGCCAGGGCCAGCACCTGGGATTGGTCGTAGACCGAGGGCCGCTTCTCGTCGTCGGCGCGGAACTTGCTGTATCCGATGTAGACCAGTTGGCGGCGGTGGGAGTCGCTGCTGTTGCCGAACCCCGACAGGCACATGGCCAGGGTGTCTTCGAGGCTCGGCGCGTAGTCGACGTATTTGATGGGCCGGGCGAATGCTTCGAGCCCGGCTGCGAGTTCGAGCTTCTGCTCGACCGCCACGTTCTGGTGGGTGTCGATTTTCTGCTGAATCCCGGCCAGGCCGGCGAAGTAACGCATCCGCTGCTCGGCGAAGGCGCTGTCACGGGTCATGGGCAGTGCCCGCAGGTTCTGGGACGTGATACCGAACGAGGTGGCCGTGGAGTCCTTGGCTTGCCCGGCCCAGTAATTGAGGAAATCGGCGGTGGTCGGATCATTGGCAGGTTGCCCTACACACAGCATGACGTCGCGGGGGTAGCTCGCGTCGTAGCCGTCGTTGGCCGTGGCGAGCTTTTGGGGACGGGCCGCCGCGACGATGGCGCCCAGGAAGGCGATCGCCACCATCGAGCCGACGACAGCCATCGAGATCAGGTAGATGCGCTGCACCCGAGCGAATTCGGGCAACCGGGTCAGGCGGGTCGCGTTGGCCAGCGGCCGCATCCTGCGCTGCACCTTGGCCACCGGCAGTCGCCAGGCGATGGCCACGGCGATGGCGAGGCCCAGCACGCCGATCAGCAGCAGCCAGGTCCATCTCAGGTCCATGCGTGGATCATCTCCTCGGCCGAACGTCCCAAAGCCAGTACGTCAGCGCGGGATTCGGGATTGAACTGCGCATCGTGCAAGAGCGTCAGCAGTGGGACGGCGTCGGACAACTCGCCCTGGGCGAGGTACTCGGTCAGCAGGTTCTTGGCGTACACCCCGGTGCGCAGGTACAGGAAGCTGCGCAGTGTGTGGTTGTAGGCGGTGGCGGCGTCTTCCCGGGACAGCTCACGTCTGCCGTAACGCGCGGTCGTCTCTTCGATCGCCCGGGTGAATCGGCGCCGGATCAGTTGGGCATGCCAGTCGCGTAGGACGGGGATGGACCGCAGCCGTTGCGGCGGCAGCGTCCAGATCACCACGCCGGCGCACCAGGCGATCAGCGCCACGACGATCAGGGCGGCCAGCACCAGCCACCATCCCGACGGGGCCAGCGGTCCGCCGATGAACCTCAGCAGGTCATCACCGGGCATTGCTGTACACCTCCGTCAGATGCGTGATCCTGTTGCGCACTTCGAGGCTGCCGCCGATCCGGACGAAAGGCACTGCCATCCTGTCGAAGAACCCGTCGAGATCGACCATCCGTTGCTGCTCGGCCCGGCGGTAGGCGTCGACGACGGCACGGCCCAATGTGGTGCCGTCGGGGATGAACCGTCCGGTGCCCACGTCGTAGCCGTCCATCTCGCCCTGCTCCGCGCCGACGGCCGGCATGTCCGATATCGCCACCCACAGCAGCTCGTGACGGCCGGCCAGTCGCTTGACGGCTTCCTCCAGCTCGGTGGAGATCTCCGGCTCATCGGCGATGACGACCATCAACAGCCGCGCACGATGGCTGTGGGCGACGTAGTTCAGCTGCGTGACGATGCGGCTTTCCCCGACGTCGCCGACGCTGTGCGCCGCGAGCTGCTCGAGCATCCCCTCGATGTGGTTCTCGCCCTTGCGGCTTCGCACGGTGGCGCTGCCGCGGGCATCGCCGTAGACCAGGCCGAGCTCATCGGAGCGGCTCATGCTGATCATTCCGACGACACCGGCCACCACACCGGCGATGTCGCGCTTGAACTCACCACTGGGCGCCAGGGCGGACATGTTGCGTCCCGTGTCGCACACCAACAGGATCTTGTGGTGCTTCTCGGTGACGAATTTCGTGACCAGGGTGTCGCCGGCTCGGGCCGTGGCCTTCCAGTTGATGTCGCGGATGTCGTCGCCGGGCACATACGGACGCAGATCGTCGAACTCCAGCGTGCGAGTGTGCAGCAATGCATGCTTGCCGCCTTGCAGCATGCTGCGACTGACATTGCCGAAGTACTGCCGCGCGCGGTTGAGGTGCCTACCCATCGCCGGACTATCCGGGCACCGGGACCGCTTGCAGCACCTGATCGATCACGGACTCCGGGGTGACCTTGGCGCTGACTGCCTCGAATCCGAGGATGAGCCGATGCCGCAACACCCGGTAGGCCACCTTGTGGATGTCCGGCGGCAGAACGTGATTGCGGCCGGCGATCAGCGCGGCGGCGCGTGCGGCGTTGACGAAGGCGATCGTGGCGCGGGGGCTGGCGCCGTACTCGATGAACCGGGCCACCTCCGGGCGCAGGAACTGGTGCGGTTCGCGGGTGACGTGCACCAGCCGGCTCACGTACTGCATCAGCACCGGGTCCATGTGCACGTTGCGCGTGGTGAGTTGCAGTCGCCGAATCGTTTCCAGGTTCACCACCGGGCGCGGCACCCCGGTCCGGTCGTACACCCCACGGTCTCGGCGCTGCAGCACCTCGACCTCTTCTTCGGGGGTCGGGTAACGCAGCACCTCTTTGAGCATGAACCGGTCGGTCTGGGCTTCCGACAGCGGATACGTGCCCTCCTGGTCGACGGGGTTCTGGGTGGCGATCACCAGGAAGGGTTCGGGCAGTGGGTATGTCGTTCCGGCGATGGTGGTCTGGCGTTCCTCCATCGCTTCGAGCATGGCGCTCTGCGATTTCGAGCTGGACCGGTTGATCTCGTCGAGCAGCACGATGTTGGCGTGCACGGGGCCCAGCTGGGTCTTGAACTCCGCGGTGGTGGCGTCGTAGATCTGGGTTCCCAGAATGTCGCTGGGCAGCAGGTCCGGCGTGCACTGGATCCGCTGGAAGGTTCCCGCGATCGCATCCGAAAGGGTGCGGGCCGCCGTGGTTTTCGCCAGGCCCGGCACGCTTTCGAGCAGAATGTGCCCGCCGCCCAGCAAGCCGATCAGCAGCGTCTCGCGCAGCTGCTCCTGCCCGACCACCTTGGCGCCGAAGGCGTAGCCGATCTCGCGTACCGCCTGCATCGCGAGTTGTAGTTCCTGATTACCGGGCTGAACCCGGTTGGTCAGTGTCGTACGTTCCCCCGCATCCACGCCGGGCTGTTGGAGTTCCACTCGGTGATCCTTACTCGTAGGTGTAGGTCGGGGGATTCTTGGTGAGGTCGACGTAGCCGCCGAGCTCCACCCGCACGTTCTCGTCGTCGATGTTGAACATCGGCTCGGTGGACCGCGCGGACAGCTTCATGTCGACCGCGCCCGTGACGGTTGCGTGGCCGCTGAGCCCGTCACCGAAGACTCCCGGTGGCATCCGCAGCCTCACCCTGTCGGCGTTGCTCGGCGCGGTCCAGCGCGCACTGCCGTCGATCAGGCGGTAGGAGGCGCGGCTGGCATCCATGGGGCAGTTGGGCGGGGCCAGGGAGGTGGATTTCGCGCACTCGGTCATGGCCTCCAGAATCGCCTTGTCGGCGGCTTCCTTACCCGCGTCGCTGACTTCCAGCTCGTAATCGGCGTCCTCTTCAGGCTGCTTGTACGACGCCCCCGACTGCAGGTAGGAATCCCGGCGGTATGTCAGGGTGATGTTGGGGTTCGAGCTGCTCACTTCTATCGCACCGGGAAAGAGGTAGGCGATGCCCGACGACGGCAGCGGTTTCCCGAAGATGCTGAACGAATCCAGCAACGCCGTGGAACCTTTGGCTTTCTCTTTCTCGAAATTCAGTGCGTAGGTTGGGTATTCGACCTTGTAGGTACCGTCGCCAGATTGTTTGACGGGGATTTCCTGGTCTACGGCCTGATCGCCGAAGTTGGCCAGGACATGCACCGAGCTGGAATCCTCACCGAGGATCTTGATGTCGGTGATCGGCATCTTGTCGATCTGCTTCTTGAGCACGTCGTCGGTGAGGTAGGTCTTGTCGGGGGGCTGGTTGAGCCCGAACGACAGCGCCTTGTCCGCGTTGCCTTTTGCCAGTGCCTTCAGGTAGCCCTCGACGGCACCACTGGCAGTCGTGGCATCCGGGCCGGATGCACCGACCACCACGATGATCCCGACCACCACCGCGACCACGAGCACCACGGCGCCGGCGATCATGCCGAACAGCTTGCGGCGATTCTTGGGTGGGGTGCGGTAGGAGGGGGGATCGAATGACGGGGCGCCGAACGGGCTAGCACCAGATGGAAAAGCCGCATTTCCTTGAGGATTCGTGTATCCGCCGGTGAACGGCGGGGCTCCGGGGGGTGTGGCACCGAACGCCGGGCCCGGTGAAAACGGCCCCGGGACCGGCGACGGCGGGCGGGCCGGGGGCGGAAAGCCTTGGGGCGGCTGAGATGCATCGCCGCCGATGGGATTGTCTCCCCCGAAGTTGGTCACAGCATCTCCCGCTCGGTCGACGTCATCTTCACTAGTTCGTAGAAACTGTCGGCGGTTGCACGCCGATGTTCACCTCGACCTGGTCCGAGATGCTCAGGGAGTTGTCGATGACCCGCCCGGTCCTCTTCTCGACGGCGGTGAAGGGCACGTTGAGGCCGCCCACCTGGACCACAGTTGTGTGATCGGGAAGCCGGAAGATGTCCGGGGGCAAGTCGACCGGGCCGCGCACACGCATCGTGCTCATGTCGTAGGTGTCGGTCCAGGTTCCGGTGAGGATGTCTCCGCACCCGGTGTGATCACCCGGGTTGAAGCACTTGTTGATCCAGGCCAGCACGGCGTCCTGCGCCGCTTTGAGTCCATCGGGGCCCATCGAGAACTTCGGCTTCACGCCCGTGTCCTTGAATGCAGAAACGTCGTCGAGGGTGGTCGGTGGCAGCTCGTTGACCTTGACATACGGTGTGGCTGTGCCCATTTCGAGGTAGCCCGGAAAGACGTAGAAGTGCCGGCTCTGCGGCAGCGGCTTGCCGAACACGGTCAACGCCTCGGCCGCCTCGGGGTCTCCGTAGCCGTGGATCTCTTCGGTGGTGGCATCGACGAACGCCGCCGAGAGCTTCCACTGGTTGTCGACCACGACCATGTCGAGCTTTCCTTCGGTGCGCTGGCCACCGAACTTCGCGGCAACCTTCACCACGGCAGTCCGCTTGTCGGTGTCGGGTTTCCTGCCCTCCTCCCCGATCACCTGCACCTCGGTGATGGGCAACTTGTCCAGCTGCTTCTTCAAGATGTCACTGGTCAGAAAGTCGGTGGTCGCCGGTTGAGTGGCGCTGAGGTCCAGCGCCGCCTGCGCGTCGCCTCGCGACAGGGCTTCCATGTAGGCCTTGGCGACCTCCGTCGGCGCGCCGTCGGGATTGAAACTGGCGCCCTCATCCCCCTTGCCCAACAGGAACGCCACGATGACGCCGATCACCGCGAGAACGGCCACCGTAGCCGCGGCGGTGATGATCAGTGGTTTGCGGTTCTTGGCCGGCCGCGTCCTCCCGCCGCCGGGCGGGAACGAAGGACCGCCGAAGCCTGGTTGCGGGGCGGGCTGGTCGAAACGTGGAGGCGGCGCAGCGCCCTGGGACGGGTTCGGCCCGGGCCAGTCAGCGAAATTCGTCACGTTGGTTTCTCCGCGCTCAGGCTCTGTCGAAATCGATTACGGGCGGGTTCTCGGTCATGTCGGCGGTGCCGAAGACGGACGCCAAGAACGTCCCCGTTTCCGTCGAGCCCGACTCGGTGCGAACGGAGATACCGAATTCGGCGTTGCCGATGATCTTGACCTTGCCCGTCTTCTCATCCATGAAGTTGATGGTGATGGCGTCGAGGTCGGACGGAGCTGTCCATTGCGCGGAGTCGGGCACGAAGTCGGACCGAGCGGCCTTGTTCGGGCATTTCGGCGGCTCGAGACTGCTGCTCTCGGCGCACTTTTCCAACGCCTTCTTCAACTCGTCCCGCACAATCTGGCGGCCGTCGTCGCTGACCTTGATGTCGGGGTAGACCACTCTGCTCATGGTCGAGATCTCATACAGAGTCGGGTCGGCGTTGCCCACGGCCGGCGAGTTGTCCACCTCCAGGGCCGGGTTCGAACTACCCATCTCGACCAGTCCGGGGAACACATAAGCCTTGCCGCTCTTGGGAACAGGCTTGTCCCAGACCGTGATGGACTTGGCCAGATCGGGATTCATGTCGTCGATCTTGAATTCGACTGACATCGCCGCCGAATCCAACTTCCACCCCTGCCCTGGTGGCGGCTTTTCCAGCACGATGCGCTCGTCGCTGTCGACGCCTCCGACTTTCGCGATGACGTGCACCATGGCACCGCCGCTGGTCGTGGGGATGTCGCCGAGAATCTTGACGTCGGTGATGGGGAACTTCTCCATCTGCTTTTTGAGGATCTCGTCGGTGAGCATCGAGGTGTCCGGCGGTTGATCGCGGCCCAGCGACAACGCTGTCTTCGCATCGCCACGCTGCAAGGCCTCCAAATAGGCCGTCACCGCCTCGCCGGCTTTACCGGTGCCGCCGTCGTACTCACCGCCGCCGCTGAACACCACGACGCCACCGACGATCAGTGCTACCGCCACGACGCCGGCGCCCGCGCCGAGCAGGATCCGGCGGCCCCGCTTGGTGGACGGAAGCCTCAGGAATGGTTTGCGCGCAGGCTTGGGGGTGGGCATCGGGATATATCCGGGGCCACCACCGGCGAACTGTGGTGGGGCGCCGTACGGACCCGGCTGCGGTGGACCGGCGCCCCACTGCGGGACGGGGGCCGGGGGCGGGGGCAGTGGCGGCGCACCGAACTGCTGCCCACCTGCGGGCCCCTGCGGGTACTGCGGCCCGGGGTTGGCGCCCCAGCCCGATTGCTGTGGTGGTGGTGGTCCTTGCGGGCCCGGGCCCGGTTGGCTGCCGAACGGGCCCGGGCCACCGAAGCCCCCGCCTGTCACGAGCTCGTCCCAACGATCAGCATGGACCGCACCGCATCCCCCGAATCCTCACCACCGACCAGACCTGCGCGCGGTGTCTGGTAGCCACACGGCGGTGACCGTGAGAATCCTAACCGCAGCTGGCGGGGTTCACAGGCACTAATTTCCTGATCGCCCCGGCTGCCGAATGAGCAGATTGCCGCGTTCGTACCCCGGGAACCTAGGGCAAGATCGACACGATCGACCGAACACGACGAGGGGGCGCGGTGCGGGCAGTGGTGGGTTTGCTTGGAACGGTTCTGCTGTTGGCAGGATGTTCACAGAGTGTCGATGGTTCGGCCGAGTCGTCCGAGGCGGCTCCGACGTCCTCGGCCGCGCAGGCTCCGGCCCCGGCAGCGGCGGATCCGGCCACCGTGGCGCGTGCGGCACTCCTGGGCCCTGGTGAACTGGGTGAGATCATCGGTGACACCGACGTGCAGCAGACCGCCACCTTCACTCAGCCCGGGCAGTCTTCGAATGGCATCGAGCCCCGTGACTGCGCGGCCCGCCTGCAGTTCCAGGAGGCGGTGGGTGCCGACGGCTATCAGGCCGTGGCGGGTGACGACAACCGCGGCACGCGGGGCCAGTCGGCCGCCCAGCTGATCCAGGTGTTTCCGCAGACCTCACCGGTGTGGCCGCAGGCCGGACGTCAGGCACTGCGGGTGGCCGGCAACACGGTCCGGATGATCAACGACGAGCAGTGCCACGAGGGTGTCGTGTTCACCACCACCGCCAAGGACGTCACCCAGCATTGGACGGCCGGGCCGGTCACCGCCGAAAACCCGGAAGCCCTTTCCGACCCGCGCCGCGACACCGCTCGCGGTGGCGGCGGTATCGCACGTCAGGAAGCGCCGGCCCGCAACTGCTACCACGCCGTCATGGCCCGCGGGAACGCCGTCGTCGAGTCGATCGTGTGCGGTGACGGCGATTCGCAGGCGCAGGCCAATCAGGTCATCGACCGCATCGCCGCCAAACTGCCCGCACCGAAGTAGGTGTGGCGGGCCTCAGCGCAGCGCGCTGCCCTTGACCCATTCGGTCCAGGGCACCGACCAGTCGCCGTTGTTGGTCATCTTGAGCGGGTCGCCGCCGGTGTTGCGGATCTCGACGATGTCGCCGGGCACGGAGAAGTTGTAGAACCACTCGGCGTTCTCGCCGCTGAGGTTCAGGCAGCCGTGGCTGACGTTCTCCTTGCCCTGGGCCCAGATCGTCGAGTTCAGCTGGTGCAGGTAGATGCCGTCGATGCTGATGCGGGTGGCCCACGGGATCGTCGTCTTGTAGCCGAGCCGCGAGTTGACCGGCAGGCCGTAGGTCGAGGAGTCCATGACCACCGGGTTGGCCTTGTCCATCACGGTGTAGATGCCGCGCGGGGTCCAGAAGCTCATCGTGGTGCCGCCGACGGTTTCGGTGCCGCCCATGCCCATGGAGGTGGGCATGGTGCGTACGAGCTTGCCGTTGTCGTAGACCCTGACCTGCTTGTCGGTGTCGTCGGCGATGGTGACGTGCGAGGCGCCGATGGTGAACGACACCTTCTCGTCTTGCGCGCCGTAGAGGTCGTCGCCGAGTTTGGCGCCGTAGATGCCGGCGTCGACGGTGACCTTGGTGCCCGGGGCGTAGTACTTCTGCGGACGCCAGTGCGCGGTCTGGTCGTCGATCCAGTTCCACGAGCCGAGGGCCTTGGGCTCGGTGATCACCTTCATCCGGTTCTCGGCGGTGGCTTTGTCGGTGACCGGCTCGTCGAAGCGCGCGACGATCACCATGCCGACTCCGTAGGTGGCGCCGTCCTGCAGCGGGCTGTAGTTCGTGCCGTTGAGGTAGACGCGGGCCTGGTAACCGGGGGTCACGGTGGAGAAGGTGGTGGTCCTGCGGGTCGGCATCCCGCCCGGGCCGCGCGCATCGACCTTCAGGGTGTAGGTGCGGCCGTAGCCGAGTGTGGTGGTCGGCTTCCAGGTCCTGGCATCGGGGGTGAGGACGCCTGGAATCTCTTTGCCGGCGTCGTTGAGCATCGTCACCCTCGCCACGGTGCCGGTATCGGCGGTGACCATGACCCGGGCCAGTGGGTCGACCTCGGCGTCAGGCCTGGGGGTGATGGTCAATCTGGCCGGCTCGGTGGGTGAGGGCTGCGGGATGCCTTGTGGCGGCGCGGCCAACGTCTGACAGTGCTCGGCGCAGTCCGGCAGGGCCGAGACAACGACACCACCCGATACGGCCAGCACAGCAAGTGCGACCGCAAGGTAGGCACGACGAACAGACGTCAACATCACTCCAATGTGGTTCGGCGAGGGCCTGATTGATCCGTGTCCGTGATCGGAAGCCGATCGGTGCCTCAATCGTAGCCGGGCCACCTGTTCTTCGGCACAACGGCCACTGCGTGTGCGCGAGTCGTGATCGGGTCGTTGCTTCAGGTAACGACGTTCTGCAAGTACGTCATCGCCGCCGCGGGTTCCTCGGTGACGTAGACCAGATCTTCCAGCGGCAGGGGCAGGAAGCCGTCCTGCTCCATCCGTCGCAGCTGGATCACCAGGCCGTCGTAGAAGCCGGCGGTGTTCAGCAGCACCACGGGTTTGTCGTGGCGCCGGTGTTTGCGCAGCTCCAAGATTTCGGTGGCTTCGTCGAGGGTGCCCAGGCCCCCGGCCATCACCACCAGTGCGTCGGAGCGCGCCAGCAGCGTCGCCTTGCGCTCGGCGAGGTCCGCGGTGAACACCATCTCGTCGGCATCGCCCCGGGCCTGCTGTCGCAGGAACTCGACCGAGATCCCGATCAGCCGGCCACCGCTGTTCTGCACCCCGTCGGCCACAACCTTCATCAGTCCTTTGTCGGAGCCGCCCCACACCAGCGTGTGGCCTGCCTTGCCGAGGAGTTCGGCGAATGCGCGCGCCGGTTCGGTGTAGCGGTGGTCGAGGTCGGCGGCGGACAGGAAGACGCAGATGTTCATCACGAACGATCATGCCTTCGCCGGAGTGGTATCAAACCGGTATCATCGCGTCATGGGCATGACTCTGAGGACGAGTGACGCGCAGACAGAGGCACTTCGACAGCAGGCTGCCGCCGAAGGACGATCGATGCAGGCCGTTGCGCTGTCGGCGATTGACGAATACATCGCCCGACGCGCGCACCAGGCCAAGCTTTCATCCGTTCTGGATCGGGTGGTGGCCGAGGAGGCCGGAGTTCTGGAGCGCCTGAAGGACGCGTGATCGAGTACCTGGATCTCGACGACCTGCTCGAGATTGCGCGTCGTGCAGTGGGAGTCGACGTCAAGGTCGGGGACTACGGGTTGCTCGAATCGGCGCTGGCGCGGCCGCGGGCGTCGGTGTTCGGCGAAGACGCCTACCCGGACCTGCACCTCAAAGCCGCGGCACTGCTGCATTCCCTGGCCCGCAACCGCGCGCTTGTCGACGGCGACAAGAGGCTGGCGTGGACGGCGTGCCTGACTTTCCTCGGTATCAACGATCGGTGGATCACGGCGCCCGAAGATGACCGCTTCGATTTCGTGATCCGAGTGGCGACGGGCGAAGAGCCCAACCTGGACGACATCGCCGAGCAGCTTCGCGCGTGGAGCGACCCTTCCGAATAGCTGACACCGACCGCTCAATTACTGATTTACCCCTCAATCCCCATACCATCGCTAGTCGAGATGACCGACAAAGCACTCGATGACGCCCTGGTTCCCCAAGCCGCCAACACCGCCCAAGCTGCCAAGATCGCCGCCGAGGCGGCCCGCCGCCGCACCTTCGCCGTCATCAGCCACCCGGACGCCGGTAAGTCCACGCTGACCGAGGCGCTCGCGCTGCACGCCCGGGTGATCAACGAGGCCGGCGCGATCCACGGCAAGGCCGGCCGCAAGTCGACGGTGTCGGACTGGATGGACATGGAGAAGGCGCGCGGCATCTCGATCACCTCCACGGCGCTGCAGTTCCCGTACCGCGACTGCGTCATCAACCTGCTCGACACCCCGGGCCACGCCGACTTCTCCGAGGACACCTACCGGGTGCTGACCGCGGTGGACTGTGCGGTCATGCTCATCGACGCCGCGAAAGGTCTTGAGCCCCAGACCCTCAAGCTGTTCCAGGTGTGTAAGCACCGCGGCATCCCGATCATCACGGTGATCAACAAGTGGGACCGCCCGGGCCGGCACGCCCTGGAGTTGATGGACGAGATCCATGAGCGGATCGGGCTGCGCACCACTCCCCTGACCTGGCCGGTCGGTATCGCCGGGGACTTCAAGGGCGTGATGGATCGCCGGGAGAGCAAGTTCATCCGGTTCACCCGCACCGCAGGCGGGGCCACCGCCGCGCCCGAGGAGCACATCGCGGCCGCCGACGCGCACGCAGCCGCCGGCGATGACTGGGACACCGCGGTGGAGGAATCCGAGCTGCTGTCGGCAGACGGGTCCGACTACGACCGCGAGACGTTCCTGTCCGGCGAGTCCTCCCCGGTGCTGTTCACCTCCGCGGCGTTGAACTTCGGCGTGAACCAGTTGCTCGATGTGCTGGTCGAGCTGGCTCCGGCGCCCAGCGGGTCGGTCGATGTCGACGGCAACCGCCGGGCGGTGGACTCCCCGTTCAGCGCATTCGTGTTCAAGGTCCAGGCCGGTATGGATACCTCGCACCGCGATCGGATCGCCTATGCGCGGGTGGTGTCGGGGACGTTCGAGCGCGGCGACGTGCTCACCCACGCGGCCACCGGTAAGCCGTTCGTCACCAAGTACGCGCAGTCGGTGTTCGGTCAGCAGCGCTCCACGCTCGACGACGCCTGGCCCGGCGATGTGATCGGATTGGCCAACGCTGCCGCACTGCGCCCCGGCGACACCCTGTACCGCGACATCCCGGTGGTGTATCCGCCGATCCCGAGCTTTTCTCCCGAGCACTTCGCGGTCGCCCGCGGCACCGATCCCAGCAAGCACAAGCAGTTCCGCAAGGGAATCGAGCAGCTCGAGCAGGAAGGCGTGGTGCAGGTGCTGCGCTCGGACAAGCGTGGCGAGCAGGCGCCGGTGTTCGCCGCCGTCGGGCCGATGCAGTTCGAGGTGGCGGCCCACCGGATGGCCACCGAACTGAGCGCGCCCGTCGCGTTGGAGTCCCTGCCGTATCAGGTGGCGCGGGTGGTCTTGCCCGAGGACGCCGAGTTCGTCAACAAGCAGGTCTCCTGTGAGGTGTTGACGCGTACCGACGGCGTCATGCTCGTGCTGTTCTCGACGCCGTGGCGGCTGGAGGGTTTCCAGCGCGACAACCCCGACATCAAGCTCGGATCGTTGGTGGCCGCGGAGGGGTAAGCGCGATCCCGGTGATCTCGCAGTAAACCCCTGCAGCACAACCGATTATGAGCCTTTACTGAGCAGGGGTGGGCCCGTCACGGTGCACCGCGTTCAGGCGGCAGCACCTGGAATCCATCCAGGAGAGTTTTGGCGTCGTGCTGATACGTCGGACTGTCCGGGTCGGTTGTCTGCACGGTTGCTGTGACCAGGTACTGGTGGCCGCCGACGCTGGTAGGCACCGACAACACGGTCACCACGCGACTGTGTGCGCCGGGGCCAGACGGATCAGCCGTGAATGTGATGGTCTCGGCGGGCAGCCCGCACACCGTCGCCGGCTCGAATGCGAGGTCCTTCGCCCCCGCCAACTTCACCAGGTTGGCGTGTTGTTGCGTGAAAATGGTCTGAACATCAGCCTTGGGGGCGTCCTCCAGCGTGACCACGATGTTAGGTGCGAACTGATTTGCCGTGAGGTCGGTGTTGACCAGGACGAACCGGATGACCTCGCTGTCGAGTTTGGTGCTGCGGTTCCAGCCTGCCGCTTGGGGGACCCGCAGTTGCGGCTCGGCGGCGCCTCGACCCGGTATGTCGAACAGCGGCCCGTCGAATTGTGCGCAGGCGTTCGGATCTCCCATGGCATCGCCCACTGGAGCGGTCGGTGTCCTCACCGGGCTGGGCACGTGGTCTTTGATGAGGTCCTCGACCGACGCGGGCTTCTCGCTGCTGCACGCCGACAGCGACCCGACGAGAACGAGCAACGCAGCCGCGCGGCGCGCAGATCGGTGTGCCATCTCCATGACCAAATCTCTCCACTCTCTGGACCACGGACCGCAGCCATTGGCGATCTTCCTGGAACCCTAACGGCCGGCGACCCATCGCCATGACAGAAATATTCCTGATGGCGGCGGCCTTTCGACCTGTCCGATGTGCCGCTATTTGTGCAGGTTGTCCGGTGGCACGGCCGGTATGGTGAGTCGATGGCCGATCCGGCACCCCGCGCCGGCGCCCGGGATGGCAAGCACTGGGCGTGGTTCGTCGGGTTGCTCACCGCCATGGGCCTGGTGGGGTTCGTGGCGGCGGCAGTGCTGATGTTGCCGCTGGCGATGGCGACCGACCCCTGTCACGAAGGCGTCACCGAGAAGGTCTGCGAACTGTCGGCGGCCGGCCAGAACGTCCTCGTGTGGATTCCGTGGATGTGTTTGGTGGCCGGCACCGTCGTGGCCGTGGCGGGCGCGGCGGTGGCCGCATGGCGGAAGTGGACACCGTTGATCGGGATCCCGGTCGGGATCGCCGGGTATTTCGGGATGATCCCGATCGGCTACTGGCTGGCGTTCCTGGTCTGAGCCGCGGCCGTCAGCCCCACCAGAACGACGCGGCGATGATGCAGTACAGCCCGATCAGCGCCGCGCCTTCCAACCACGTCGACTCCCCGTCGAATGCGATGATCGCCGCCAGGACGACGGCGACCAGCAGCGCAACGATCAGCATGGGCCCGAACACCAGGGTCAGTGACGCGAGCCCGAAGACCTGACTGACCAACACCAGTACCGGGGCCAGCACCAGGGCGATCTGGATGGGGCTGTTCAGGATGAGCGAAAACGCGTACTCGGCCTGGTTTTTGGCGGCCAACTGCACGCCGACGACATTCTCGACGGCGTTGCCTGCGATGGCCACGATCACCAGACCGGCGAAGGCCTGCGAGATGTGGAGCGAGTCCATGGCCGGCTCGAGCGCGTCGACAAACCAGTCCGATACGAACGCCGCCGCCGCACCCGCGATGGCCAGCATGCCGATCGCCAACCCGACCGGCCAGCGCGGCGCCTCTTTATCCGGTTGTGGCGCAGGGGTAGTGGTCTTGTTCTTGTCCCGGCTCAAGGAATACGGCAACGACAGCGCGAACAGCACCAGCAGGACAACCGACACGATCATCGAGAAGGACACTTCGTGTTCGGAGGCGGGGGCGTGCACCTCGTGCGCGATCGACGGGATCGCCATGGCGGTGACCGAAAGCACCATCAGCACCAGGATGGTCCGGACCTGAGCGGAGCCGAGCTTCTGCGGGCCATGTTTCAGCCCGCCGACCAGGAACGCCAAGCCCAGCACGAGCAGCAGGTTGGCCAGGATGGAGCCGATCAACGCGGCCCGCACCACGTCGACCAGCCCGGCCTTGAGCGCGAAGATGCAGATGAACAGCTCCGGCAGATTGCCCAGCGCGGATTGCAGCACTCCGGTTGCGCCGGGGCCGAACCGGTCGCCGAGCTGTTCGACTGCCAGGCCGACGAGGGAGGCCAGCACGGTGACCGCCAGCGCGCTGAGAACGAAGCCGACCAGGTGCGGCCAGCCACCGTAATGGGACAGCCCCGCCACCACGCAGATGGCAAGTCCACCGAAGATCAACAGCTTGTCGGATCGGATGAGTGCCGTCCCCATGGGCGCCATCTTGTCATGTCGACCCGGCTCGGGGGCCGAACCGACGCTACCCCTTCAGCGCTTCGGCCACCGGGCCGAGTTCGAGGAGGACGGTTTCCCCATTGGCGTCGTCGAGCCCGTCGTTGTCGGTGATCACGTACAGGTTCTGGTTTCCGGCGATGGCGACGCCCTCGACCTTCTCCTGGACATAGCCGTTGGTGGCCTGCAGATCGGGCACCAGGTTGCGGGCCAACGTCTTCGGCAGCACCTGCGGTTTCTCGGCGGCCGTAGCCACGCCTTGGCCGTCGGGGATCGCCACCCGATACAGCGCTTTCACGCGCGCGTCGGGGCCGTTGAGTTTGTCGCGTTCGAGGAGCAACAATTCGCCGTCGTGGACGGTGATCTCGGAGTTGCCGATCCAGTCATCCTTGGCGCCGGTGGGGTCCAGCTGATAGCCGAACCATTCCCACCTGTCCCCGTCCGGGGTGTAGCGCCCGATGCGGACGACGCCTTTGGGATCGGATTTGAGTTCGCGTTGCAGCGCCACCCAGACCGAGTCTCCTGCGCTGTTCGGCTGGAGGGCAACACCTTCCAGTCCGTTGCTGCCGAGTTGCGCGGCGATGTCGTTGGGCAGCGCTACCCGTTTCTCGATTCTGCCGTCGGCGGCAACGTAGACGAGCTGGTTACCGGGCCCGTCTTCGCCTTCCACCGCCAGGATGAATCCGCCGTCGGTGCGGGCCGATATGCCCTCGGTGTCGAGGGTGACGGGCTTGCCGTCTTCGGTGATCGCCAGCTCGGTGTCGATCAGCGCCGGATGTTGTGCCACGTCGACGCCGAGGATGCGGGCGGGGCCGTAGGCGCTGTCGGTTGCGGTGTAGAGCCGGTGGGAGTCCTTCGGGTCAGCCGTGAGTGCGCCGAGCGCACCCCACCCGATCGGTTTGCCGTCGATGTCGCCGGAGACGATGGAGGGGAAGCTCGGTTTGCCTGTGCCGGCGAATGTTTCGCCGTAGCCGTAGATATTCACCGAGGCGCGTACCCGCTCCTCGGCGTCGTCGGCCTCTGAGGAGATGGCCAGCAGATTGCGCGCCGGGATCGGCAGCACACCTTCGGGGCCGGGGGTGGTGGGCAGGATCTGCCGGAAGACCGGCGCCGTGGGGTCGCTGACGTCGTACACGGCGACGAAGTTGCTGCGCTCCGATGCGATCAGCGCTGTGGGCCGGCCACCGATGTCGGTGATGGCCAGGCCTTCCGGTTCCGGTCCCTTGGCCTCGGCCCGGCTTTCGATGTGCAGACCGGTGCGCACCGCCAGTTGCTCGACGGAGTTTCCGGCGTCCCAGGTGACCTCGCCAGTTCTCGCGTCGAAGATCGTCCAACCGCGGGTGCCGCCCTTCCAGTCGCCCTCGTTGGCGGTGGCGACGTGATCGTCGCCGATCCAGCCGATGGCATCGGGTTCGCGTGGGGTGTCTTTGATCGAGCCGGTCTGGTCGAGCGTGTTGTCCTCTTTGGTGTCGATGGCGTCGACGGATTCGCTTCCGGCGCTGAAGATCTTGGTGACGGTGCCGGTGCGGCCGTCGATGACGGCGATGCCGTTGTTCTCCTGCAGCGTCACCGCGACCTGGCCGCGGGAGTTGATGCTGACGTACTCGGGTTCGAGGTCTTGCGCGGTGTCCAGGCCGGCGGCGCGGGCGGCCTCGACGTCGAAGTCGACCTTGCGCGGTGCCCAGGTGTCCGGTGCGCCCTTGAGGTCGATGAGTTGCACGAATCCGGCGGGCGGCTGGGGCAGATCGCCTTCCTCCTTGCCGGGCGGGGTGAACTCCTCGTTGCGTTGGTTCTCCATGGCGATCGCGGCGAAGCTGCCGTCGGGGCTGATCGCGATCGAGTCGGGCTGGCCGCCCAGGTCGATGCTGTGCACGCGGGTGCGGTCGCCGGTGCGGACGATGTCGACGCGACCGGACGGGTGCGCGAAGTCGCCGCCGGTGGTGTCGACGACGACGAGAACGAACTCGCCGACCGCCGCCACCGAGGTGGGCTGGTCATCCTTGTGGCCCAGCTCGGCGAGGGAAAGCGTGCCTGCGCCAACCGGTTTGGCGGGATCTGTGATGTCGAGGAAGCCGATGCGCTTGGCGGCGGCATCGGTGTAGATGAGCGTGTTGCCGTCGGGGGTGACCGTGGAGATCTCGGCGACGGTTTCCTTTTCCACCGGATCTTCGGCAGGCCTGTTGAGGTACACCGGGTAGGTGGCGGTGCGGTGGTAGCTGTCTTGGGCCGCGAGATTCCAGTCGATCGGCGAGGTGGCCTTCGGTGTCTGCGGTCCGCCCTCCCCCGGCTTGTTGTCCTCGGTGGAGCAGCCCGCCAGGATCAGCGCTGCCACGGTGGTCACCGCTGCGGCCCGTGCCGTTCTCATTCGTCACCCTCTTCAGTTCTGCTGATGCGTCGCCCGAGCTTGCCTGGCACAGATGACCCGGGGGGAGTTCACAGATGAACGCACGGCAACGGATTCACCCGCAGGCCGCACCGGCTACAGCGATGCCGAGAGCGGTCCGAGGACCTGGCACTGCGGGGCAATCTCGGCGATGCCCATCCAACCGCCGCACCCGCGGCCGGTGGCCACGTAGGCAGCGCCGGGGCGGTAGGGCGACAACACCTCCGCCGGTCGGGTTCCCCGGCCCTGATTGCATTGCACCGGTGAGGCGTTGTCCTGACGCTGCACGCAGGCGACGCTGAAACGGGGGTCTGCGGGTGCTCCACACGCCGAGGGTGAGACCGTCACGCTGACCATGGCGGCACCGTCGACGTGAACGACGGCCGGTGGCGACAGCGTGAAGGCGCATGGCGGTGCGGGCTCGGCGTGGACAACCGGCGAGGCGACGCCGGCGAGTCCGGCGATCACCACCCCTGACAGCAGCACCAAAATGGCACGAGCCATGCGATCAGCGTAGTTCAGGGCCGTCGTTATTTTCGGCGATGAGCTGATCGGCCCGGCCAATTACGCGCCGTCGGTCTCCTGACCGCCGACGACGGCGTGAATGCGCCCCTGCGGGTAGGGCAGGTTGATTCCGTTTTCGTCGTAGGCGCGCAGAATTTCCCGACGCAGCTTGCGTTGCACCGACCATTGCGCGTTCGGCCGGGTCTTGAGGGTCATTCGCAGCGTGAGCTGGTCGGCTGCCAGCGACTGCACGCCGAGCATCTCCGGTTCGCCGATGACCTTGCCGGCCATCGACGGGTCGGCGATGACGTCCTCGGCGGCCTCGACGGCCACCTGCTGGGCGCGGTCCACATCGGCGGTCAGGGCCACCGGCACCTCGATACGTGCCACGGCGTAGTCCTGGCTCATGTTGCCGACGCGGGCGATCTCACCGTTGCGGACGTACCACAACGTGCCGTCGATATCGCGGATGGTGGTGATCCGGAGCCCGACGCTCTGCACCTCTCCGATCACCTCCCCGACATCGACGGTGTCACCGACGCCGTACTGGTCCTCCAGCAGCATGAACACGCCGCTGACGAAATCGCGCACCAGGTTCTGGGCGCCGAAACCGATCGCGAGGCCAACCACGCCGGCCGAGGCGATGAACGGCGCGATGTTCACGCCGAGCACGCTCAGAATCGCCAACACCACCCACACCAGTAACACGATGGATGCGGTGGACTTGAGGACCGACCCGATGGTCTGGGCCCGCTGCTGGCGGCGTTCGGCCGCCCGGGCCACATTCGTCGCCGACGCCCGGTCCCGCAGATAGCGAAGCAGCGGCGGCTTCTTCGCTTGCCCCTCAAGTTCGCCGCTAACGGACTTTTTGGCCCTGCCGGTGGTCGCACGGTCGATCATGCGATGCAGCAAAAATCGAATGATCAACGCTACGACGATGTACGCCGCGACCCTGACGGGGACCTCAATCAGCCAATGTCGATTGGTTTCCGTCCACTCAAAAGCCAGGTTGTACATTTCCACACTTTCGACCGTACGACAGCGCTGACGCAGGCGTCGAATGCGCGAAAACGATTCACGGTAGCGCGGCCATGACGAAGAAGTGTACGTATACTGTACATACATACGCACCGAGCGAGGCGGCCATGACAAGTGACAGCACCCCCACGAAGTCGATCCGTGACCAGCGTCTGAACTTCCGCGCCAGCGCCAAGCAGCAACAACTCATCCGTCAGGCCGCCGAGGCCACGGACAGCACAGTTACCGACTTCATCCTGGGCAGCGTTCTGGAGCGCGCGGAACGCGTCCTGGCCGACCGCGCATGGTTCGTCGCCGACGAGCATCAGTGGGATGAGTTTCAGGCGCTGCTCGACGCCCCGCTGGAGCCCGTGCCGAAGCTTCGTCGATTGCTGCATCGCGACAGCCCATTCGCCGAGACCGATTGACGGCGACCCGTGCCCGCGCACGCAGCCAAACCCACTCGACCACAAAAGCTTTCGAAAGCCCATGATCGCATTGGTTTCGAATCGGGTGCGACCGAACTTGACGAGTGGCTGGAGAAGTGCAGCTGGCAGAACCAGCGGGCGAACAACGCAACAACCTACGTCAGTACGCATGACGGCCGCGTTGTCGGTTACTACGCGATCACCGTCGCCGGCTACGCGCGCAGCGCAGCTCCGGAAGCCATCGCCAAACGAGCGCCCGCCGCTGTGCCATGTTTTCTGCTGGCAAGGCTGGCCGTCGACCGACGGTGGCAGGGCCACGGGTTGGGGTGGGGCCTGCTTCGAGATGCGCTGCAACGAGTCTTGATGCTGTCGCAGTCAGTAGCCGCCCCGGCGTTGCTGGTTCACGCGCGGGACGAAGCAGCGCGAGATTTCTACCTCCACCATGCCGAGTTCATACGATCCCCCGTGGATCCGTTTCACCTGTTCCTACCGCTGAAAGCCATTGCGGCGGCCATTGATGACGTCCCTGACGGTCAGTCCTGAGTCCTGGTCTGCCGGTCGACTGTCTCACTGAGCCGTTCGCGCCGCGCCGTGACGGCCGAGTGCCTACCGTGTATGCACCAGCAACCGAGAGGACAGCCCGTTGGCCGTCGCAGAACCCACCACACCGACGCTGCGCGAACTGACCATCCGCGGGATCCTGCTCGGCGGGGCGATCACGCTGGTGTTCACCGCCGCAAACGTCTACCTCGGTCTCAAAGTCGGTCTGACGTTCGCCACCGCGATCCCGGCCGCGGTGATCTCGATGGCGCTGCTGCGCAATTTCGCCAACCACTCGATCGTGGAGAACAACATCGTGCAGACCATCGCATCGGCGGCGGGCACGCTCTCGGCGATCATCTTCGTACTGCCCGGGCTGATCATGATCGGCTGGTGGACCGGGTTCCCGTACTGGATCACGGTCGCGGTGTGCGCGGTCGGCGGCATCCTCGGCGTGATGTACTCCATCCCGCTGCGCCGGGCCCTGGTGACCGGCTCGGACCTGCCCTACCCCGAGGGCGTGGCCGCGGCCGAGGTGCTCAAGGTCGGTGACAGCCGCGGCGGTGTCGAAGAGAACCGCGTCGGCATCCGGATCATCGCGTTCGGTGCGCTGGTGTCGGCCGGGTTCGCGCTGCTGGCCAACCTCAAGGTGCTCGCCAACTATGTCGCGGCGTACTTCCGGGTCGGGGCCGGCGGCTCGATGTTCGGTGCCAGCCTGTCACTGGCACTGGTCGGGGTGGGCCATCTGATCGGGATGACCGTGGGCATCGCGATGCTCGTCGGGCTCGTCATCTCGTTCGGGATCCTGCTGCCGATCCGCACCATCGGTACGTTCGGGACCGACGCGTCCGTCGCCGACGTGATCGACGGGGTGTTCGTGCATGAGGTGCGGTTCATCGGGGCCGGGGCAATCGCGGTGGCGGCGGTGTGGACGCTGCTGAAGATCCTGCGCCCGATCATCAAGGGCATCACCGAGGCCTTGGCTTCGGCCCGCGACCGCCGCCAGGGCCAGGCCGTCGACATCACCCAACGCGACATCCCGTTCCCCATCGTGGTGGGCATCGTGGTGGCGATGCTGGCTCCAATTGCCGTGCTGCTGTGGGATTTCAGCCACAGCACCATCCTGCACGGCACCGCAGCCGGGATCATCGCGGCCAGCCTGGTGTTCATCTTCCTCGTCGGCCTGGTGATCGCCGCGGTGTGCGGCTACATGGCCGGCCTGATCGGCTCGTCGAACAGCCCCATCTCCGGCGTCGGCATCCTCACGGTGATGATCGCCGCGTTGCTGATCAAGCTGGTGTACGGCCCTACCACCGATGACGGGTCGCTGGCCCTGGTGGCCTTCACGCTGTTCGTCGCGGCCATCACCTTCGGGGTGGCCACCATCTCCAACGACAACCTGCAAGACCTCAAGACCGGCCAGCTGGTCGGCGCCACACCGTGGAAACAGCAGGTGGCGTTGGTGATTGGGGTGCTGTTCGGCTCGGCGATCATCCCGCCGGTGCTCGACCTGATGCAACGCGCCTTCGGGTTCCTGGGCGCGCCGGGCGCCACCGATCACGCGTTGGCCGCACCGCAGGCCGCGCTGATCTCGTCGCTGGCCAAGGGCGTGTTCGGCGGTTCCCTGGACTGGTCGCTGATCGGGCTGGGCGCGGCGATCGGGGTGGTGATCGTGGTTGTCGACGAGATCCTCACCCGCACTTCGCGGTTCAGCCTGCCACCGCTGGCGGTCGGGATGGGGATGTACCTGCCGATGAGCCTGACCCTGATCATCCCGCTCGGTTCGCTGCTGGGGTTCTTCTACAACAAGTGGGCTGACCATCACGGCGGTACCGAGACCAGCATTGCGCGCAAGAAGCGGCTCGGGGTGCTGCTGGCCACCGGCATGATTGTCGGCGAGAGTCTCTACGGCGTGGTGTTCGCCGGGTTCGTCGCCGGAACCGGAAGCGACGACCCGTTCGCGATCTTCCCCGGGAATGACGGGACGCCGGCCGAGATCATCGGGATCGTGGCATTCGCAGCTGTTCTCATGTGGCTCTACAAGCGGACGCAGAAGATCTCTGCGCGCGAGTTGCCCGTGTCTTCGGGGGCGTAGTCGTCGCCGTCGCCCGAGCAGACGGCCGCAACCCGGACCCTGACGCCCACTAGTCCGACTTATGACCAACAACTCGGATTAGTGGTAGTGTTAGTCCGAGTTAGGAGGTCCATGAGGCCGGCAATACACGCATGGCCACCGCACCGCCAGGAATCCCGGGATTGGACGCAGGCGCACCGCGGCGGCACCCGCGACGACCGCATGCTCCGTTCAATCGTTGTGTCGTTGCCGCCGCTCATCGCAGACCGCACCGTCGCTCTCAATTCAGAAATCGCGGCCGATCTGGAAGCGGCGACATCCGAGATCACCAAGCTCGACGGCACCTACGCCGACGACCTGTCAGCATTGGGCACCCTTCTGCTGCGCACCGAATCGGTGGCTTCATCGAAAATCGAGCAGATCGAAGCCAGCGTCGATGACTACGCGCGCGCGTTGCATGGTGTCCGTGCGAACTCCTCTGCTGTCGCCATGGCTGCGGCGACGTCCGCACTGGAGGCAATGATCGGAACGGTCGGCCCGCGCAAACCCATCCGCCTTTCCGCTATCACCGCGGCCCACGCAGCGCTCATGCGCGACGATCCTTCCGAGTCTTCGGCCGCAGGCGAGCTCCGCGACGTGCAGAACTGGATCGGTGGCAGCGACTTCTCCCCACGCGGTGCGCTCTACATTCCGCCACCACCGGACACGGTGCAGGACTACATGAAGGACCTCATCGCCTTCGCCAACCGCGACGACATGCCAGTGTTGTTGCAGGCGGCCATCGCACATGCGCAGTTCGAGTCGATCCACCCCTTCACCGACGGCAACGGCCGCATCGGCCGAGCCCTCATCAACACCATCTTGCGGCGGAGGGGAAGCACCACACGTGTCGTGGTACCACTGGCCTCGGCGTTGGTTGCGCGCCGTGACGACTACTTCGATGCACTGGGCAGTTATCGTTCGGGTGACCTTGCTCCACTGCTGGGAACCTTCATCCGCTCCGCCGGGATCGCCTCGGCCGAATCGCGGATCACAGCGGAACGCCTGCGCGAAATCCCCGGCCAGTGGAGAGAACTCACGGGTCCGGTGCGACGCGCTAGCGCCGCTGCCAAGCTTCTAGGTCTGTTACCTGCCACACCCATTCTGACTTCTGACGACGCCGTCGCCTTGGTCGACGCGCCGCGCAGCAGCGTATTCGGCGCCATCGGCCGGCTTTGCGACGCCGACGTTATTCGCGCATTGACCGATCGAAAGCGAGACCAGATCTGGGGTGCCAGTTTGGTACTCGATGAGCTAGACGAGCTCGGCAGCCGGATCGCGGCGGCAGTTCGTGGTTAGAGCCAAGCCCGCAACCGCTGCTCAACCCAGCACCAGTCGATCCGTTCCTGTTCGAGGCGAACTCGCTCCCCCAATGCGTCCTCAACCAGTTCGGTGTACAAGCCCTGCTCGTCAGGGGTCAGGCGTGTGAGTATCGACTTCGCGGGGCGATCCTCGGTCACCCAACGGTCCCGATGGGCCAGCAGGGTTTCCCGGTCCATCAACACCGAACGGGCGGCCGGCAGCCAGGCCCGCAGACGGTCGAGAATGGCGAAGCCGTGGGTGTCGATGTCACCCCAATACACGATGTAGGCGCCGGACAACCACGGCAGTCGCCCGACATCGTCGACGTCAAATCCCTTGCCCCAGATCACTACACCGTCGTCGGGAACCTCCAGGCTGAGGTAGCTGATCTCGTTCTCGACGATGAGTGCAACTCGTGGTCGAACATCGAGCCGGGCCAGTTCCTCAGCCCGCACCGCCAATTCGGTGAGCGGGGCCGGCAGACCCAGCGACCTGGCGGGCCGCAGCCGCACCAGACGGGGTTTGGACCGCAGACCGAGACCAGCCAGGAACCCTGAAGCCGACGCTGAAACACCAAGCATCGCAGCTAAATCCGCTCGGCGCCTCTCGGCGAACTTGGTGTCCACCCCCGGGGCACTTATCTCGCGCAGGTACCGCCGCGACTGCCGGTGAGTGTCGAGCCAATCGTAGGCGGCAATGAGTTGCGGCAGCTCGGGAGCCACTGCCAGCGCACGATGCGGGTTGGCCACGATCCACCCACGAACCCGCGGATGCCGGTCCGCGACCGCGAGCATCTCGTCGAAACCGCGAACCACCGCCGTCACGCCGAGCAACCCCCACACCTGGTCATACGAGGAGAGCACCGCACGGACGGGTACTCGGTTGCGGCCGATCTGTCTGCCGCCGACCGATTTCCATTCCAGTGTGTAGCGGGCGTCGTCGCGGCGCCCCGTGTCGACGGCCGTCACCCAATCCCGGGCGGCTGCGACGTCGTCGCCGATCTGCCCAGGCTTGGGCCCGCGCAGCGGCACCTCGATCGACTGGAAGGGGACCCCATCGGCATACGCCCGCAACAACGAGCCGTCGTCCCACCGGCGCCTGACCTTCGCGGCAATGTCGCCGGGCGTGCTCCATCCCTTGCTCACCTAAGGGGCCTGTCCCGCCGGTTTCGGAACTCCTCAATGGTCATGGTTTGCAGGCGCGAGTACGTGCCGGTCGGGTTGTCCACGATGCCAATCGCTTTCACATACGGCTCGATGATGTGCACCTTCTGCAGCGGCGTGACGATCAGCAGTTGTAGCCCGAGGGTCGCAAACAGATCCAGCGCGTACCGCGTCGAGGCGTCCGAGCCGCGCCCGAACGCCTCGTCGATGACGGCGAAGCGGAAGTCACGTGATCGTTCGGCGCCCCATTCGAGACCGAACTGGTAGGCCAGCGAGGCCGCCAGAATTGTATAGGCAAGCTTCTCCTTCTGACCGCCGGACTTGCCGTCGGAATCGCTGTAGTGCTCCCACTCGAGGCCCGTGTCGACGTCACGTTCGGAGGCCGAGAAGACGAACCAGTTGCGTACATCGGTGACCCTGCGGGTCCAGTTCTTGTCCGATTCGGCGTAGCCGTCGCGACCGCGGAAGCGTTCGATGATCCTCTTCACGTCGAGGAATCGTTGCTCGGAGTATTGGTCGCCGTCGACGGCCAAGGTGTCGTTGGTCAGGTCGCGCAGATCGGAACGGAACTGCGCGACATCCTGATTGGTGGTGGGCTCCTTCTCCAGTTTGATGAAGCGGCCCGGGTTGTAGGGCACCGCGCCAAGGGCCTCGTTGATGCGGTCGACGCGCTCGTCGATGGCCGACGCCTGCCGGCCCAGCCAGTTGTTGAACCCGGCGAGCTCCTGGATCGCGTTCTTGTTGAGCTGCTCCTTGAATTCGCTCTCGAACCGTGGGAGATCGTCGGTGGCCACCCGTTCCTGGAACGCCAGGAAGTCACCACGCGCGTCGACACTGGCATCCATATCGGCTCGCAACTCGGGCCAGCGGCTCAACACCGCCGCCATGTGCTGGCCCAGGTTCAGCCCGTAGCCATTGAGTTGGCCGGAAAGCCGCTCGATGCGCCGGTGCAGGTCATCCGACAGCGTCGACTCGGTGTCGGCACAGTCCGCCGCGCGTCGGGGCCGGTTTTTGCCGAGGCGCTCCTCCAGGGCCGGGTACGACGCGCGTGCCATTTCCAGCCGCTCCTGCACCTGCCCGGCGACGAACGCGTCGTCTCGGTTGCGCTCCTCCTTGGCCCGGTTGAGGGCCGATTGCGTGGTGGCCAGCGTGCCGGTGAGCTTCTTGATCAGCTCCGTGACAGCGTCAGTTTCCTCGGCATTACCTTCCAGCGCACGGGTGATCTCCTCCAACCGCGACGAGCCGGCCTGCAACCGGATCCGTTCGGCATCATGGGCTTTCGCGCGCGATACGGCCTCGTCGACGTCGAGATCGATCCAACTGCGAAATCCCTCGACGCGCAGGAGCGCATCCAGTCTGCTCTGCAGCACGTCCCGCTGGTTGCCGAGCCTCTCCGCTTCGGCGTTGGCCTGTTGCCGCTCGCGCTCCAGCTCGCCGAGCTCGGCACGCATCGCGTCGATCTTGCGTTCATTGACCCAGCCCAGTACCCATCGTTTGGGGTCGTCGACTCGGTGCCGGTCGTCTTTCTCGTGCCGGTCGCCCGAGCGCACCTGCCCTTCCCGGGTGACTGCACGCCGTTCACTACGAAACTCGGCAAGGGTTTCCGCACAACGAAAGTCGGCCCGCTTCGTCAGCTCGTTGCGAAGGTACTCGTCGAATTGGCCTTCCCGGATCTCGATACAGTCGGCCAGCAGTAGCCCATCGTGCGCCGGCGGCTGCAACCGAACCCGAAGCGAGGGCACCCGTTCGTAGACCAGCTTGGCGCCGCGGCCCGCCACGGTGAGCCGGCGACCGTTGACCCACGAGGTCACCGCGTCGTAATGGCGCTGCGGCACCAACAGTGACAAGGCGAACCCCCGCAGCACGCGTTCCGCGGCACCCCGCCAGTCGGCGTGCTCCTCGTAGACATCAAGCAGCTCACCGGCATACGGCAAGTCTTCGGGCGTCAACCCCAGGGCCGCGCACAGTTCGGCGCGCACCACGACCTGCTCGTGCGGCAGGTTGTCGGTGCGTTGTTCCAGGCTCGCGATCTCCTCGGTGAGGACGTCGCATTTACGCTGACATTCCCGCTCCCGCCCGAGCGCATCGACGGTCGCGGTATCGATGTCGCGTTTCTCGGTGGCCAGCCGGGGCCGCGCGGTGGCGACCAGTGCGGCCAGATTGGTGAACGCGTCCCCGTCGGTGACGGGTTCCAGCCCGGAGCCCGCCACCGCGGCATCGAACAATGTCCTTGCCTGCCGCCGTGCTTCGGCCTGAGCGCGAGCGTCGGCCGCCAGCCGCTCCAACTCACCGATGCGGTCTCCGCCCGCTTTGGCGCGCTCCTCGATCAGGGAGTCGCGTTCGTGGCTGAGCCTGCGCTGGTCGGATTCAGCGGTGTCCAATTGGGCCAGCAGCGCCGCGCCGTCGGCCTCGAGCTGTGTGATCTCGTCGGTGAACAACGCCGAGCGGAGTTCTGCGATGAACAGCCGGACCGCCGACCGCTCGAGTTCCAAACCCCCACGTTCGGTGAGCGCGGCGTCGTACTTGCCCGCGGTGTCCACGATGGGCTGCAGGGCTTCGAGTTGCTCGCGGGCCCGTTTGACGGCGTCGTGCGCCTTGGTCAGGTCGTCGAAGTGGCCGATGATGTCGCGCACCCGATCGGTCGAATCGCTCGGTTCGAGCATGTGATCGCGCACGAAATCATTCAGGTTTCCAACGGATTTCATCGACACGGTCTGATGGAACAGCTCGAGGGCCTGTTCCGATCGGATACCGAGCAACCGGCGCAGCGAAGTAGCGTACTTGGGGAACTCGTCGAAAATGTCGGCTCCGGCGGTCCGCAGCCGCTTGCGCAGTTCGCGGAGGTCGGTGCCGAAATCGGCGAAATCCGTCGCGATCGAGAGCTCTTTGCCGGCGGTGAGAAAAAACCGGTAGGGCTGCCCGGTGCTTTCGCGCTGCTGGAACACCTGGGCCAGGGTGACCGTCTCGTCATGGCCGTGGTTGCGAAAGACTCCGAGGATCACCGAATAGGAGCGCTTGTTCTCCCGCAGGCCTTTCGGTCGGGACTTGCCCGTGGACTCGTTGCGCTCGGACTTGTAGTGACCTTCGACGTAGGAGCGCAGGGTGCGTTCCTTGGCGTCGGCGCCGGCTGCTTTGTTGTAGGCCGCCTTGTGCGAGGGCACCAGCAGGGTGGTGAGCGCGTCGACGATCGTGGACTTGCCCGACCCGATGTCGCCGGTCAACAGCGCGGTGTCGGTGCCGGGCGTGAACCTCCAGGCGTGGTCGTCGAAGGTGCCCCAGTTGTAGACCTCGGCGTACTGCAGCCGGTAGCCGACGCGGTGACTGTCGTCGAGCTCTGCTGTGCTGAACGGGGTTTCACTCATCGTCGGCCCCCGCCCCGGCGTACTCGCGGAGCTTGGCCGCAAAGTCGGACAGGGTCTGGGCGTCGACGTACGCCTTGAGGATGCGCCGCACCTCCCAATGGTCGCGCTGCCCGCGCAATGGGCGCAGGAAGCCGAGCTCGGCCGCCTTCTTGATGGTGGTCTCCGCCTGGTCGACGACGCGCGCGTCGTTGGTCGACTCGGCCTGGAAGAGGCGGAGCAGCTCGACGATCTGCTCGGTGCTCAACACCAATCGACCCTCGCCACCGCTGGTCTCGAACTCTACGAGCCGCTTGCGCAGCAGCACCAGCAGCAGGCTCACATTGTAGGTCAGGGCCCGCCTGCGCACCAGGCGCGGCAGCGCCTCCTCACCTTCCTCCTCTGGTCGTGAGCGGAGGTAGGCATAACCCTCGGCGTCGTCGACCACCACGTCGACGCCGATGGTGGCGAAGTGGTCACGGACCCCGGCGCCCGCCCGCTCCAGAGTCAGCCAGCTGTCCTCGTCGGAGGCGCGGTAGACGACGCCCTGCATCAGCCTGATGATGGCTGCGGCAACGGCACGCTCGTTACTCATAGGCGCCGCACCATGACCTTCGGTAGCCGCGCCCGCTTGGTCACAGCCGGGTCGGCGGGGTCGGGGTAGTCCAGAACGGTCTCGTCGGTGTCATCCATGTCGATGGTCACGTCCTCGTCGTTGAGCGCGAGGTAGCCGACGATCTCTGCCGCACCCTGCTCGATGGGATGCACCGCGATCACATCGGACAACAGTGCCGATGAGTTCTCCGGCAGGACGGCGCGGATGGTCTCGGCCAGCCGGGCCTGGTCGATGTAGGTCTGCGTGAACAGCAGGCCCGCGTCGACCTCCTCGGCACCGTCGGCGATGTGGCTTTCGACCGCGACCGCCACCGGCGGCTGGTACAACGGGCGCTCGAACGGCAGCGCGATGCCGACGCCCGGTTCGTCGACCTCGAGCCCGAGCGACGGCGGGTTGTCGCGGACGTCGAGGGCCGCGGCCTCCACCGCCCGGACCAGGTCCAGGACACGGCGGTTCTCCAGCCAGATCTGGTCGTCGAGGAAGCGGCGCAGTTGTTCGGAGATCTGCCGGACGGTGCGTTGCGCCCGGTCGGCGGCTTCGGACCAGTCGTGGTGAATTCCCCGGATGCGCTGATCGGGCTCGATGGTGTCGAGGGCCGATACCTTGGCAAGTAACTCGGCGAGCTCGGTCTGACGGTGCTCTGAGAGCAAGAAGTCGTAAAACGCCTGGAAGCTGCGGCCCTGGTCGGAACCCGCGATCTCCGAGCGGCTGCCGACCAGTTCGGTGAGCAGCTCCCCCTTGGAACCTTCCCAGGCAGCGATCTTTTCGCGCGCGGCGCGGTCCAGCAGCCGGAAGTTCTCTTCGACCTCACGAAAATCCGACAGCAGTTCCCGCGCGGTCGTCGACAGCTGTTGATAGCGGTCGCGCACCGCGGTCGCATCCAGCACGGGTACGTCACCGGCCGCGACAGCGGCGATCTCGGCGTCGAGTTCGTCTCGGCGACGGTGCAATTCGGCCAAACGGACTTCGGGCTGCACCTCGGTGCCGTGCACGATCTGGCGCAGTAGTTCGACCACGGTGTGTAGCCGGGATTCGGTGCCGACGAAAGATCTGCCCTGCAGGCTGAGGACCCAGGCGTAGGCCTTCTCGAACGCGGGTGTCACCTCGTAATGGACTTCGTCGTCGCCGGGTGGGTAGAACCGGCGGAGGTAACCGGCGTCGGTGGCCGCCCAGTCCTCCAGATAGGCCCGCGGTTCCTTCGGGTACCGGACGTCATCGGTGTTCAACGCGTAGAGGTGGTCGTCGAGGGCGTCGGCGACCGTGCTGGCCGAGCACGCACCACGGTTGCCTTCGACGAAGAACTGCCCGAGGAACGACAGGATCAACGTGGCGTTACCGGCGCGCAGCAGTCGCCACGCCGGGTGCCGCTCCCGGAGCGTGGTGATCGCGTCGTAGTCCACGGCCTAAGCGTAGGCAAGTGCTCCGACAGGACCATGGCAGACACTGAGCGGGTATTTGATTCAGGGAAGAGCAATCCGCAACGCTTGGCTGACTTCGTGCATGGTCTGTGCCGATAAGGCGCCGAGCAACTCCGTGAGCTCGTCCTGGTAGAGCTGCACAATGTCGTCCACCAGGACGTACCCGACAAGAGGGTCCGCCACAGTCAGCTGCACGACTGTCGGTAGATGCGCATTTCGGCTTGTCGTGGTGATTCGGGCGGCCAGCACCGTCTCAAGGTTCCTGTTACGGGAGTTGTTGCTGAGGATCACCCACGGTTTCGGACCGTGTCCCAAATCGACCCGGTACACCTGACAGCGCGTCGCGCTATTCAACGACCGGCCTCCGACCGCCGCACATACCGTGCGCGCGCCGCCCGACGTTCAGCAGCATCGCCATTGAACTCTTCCGCAAACTGCGCATATCCGGCGTCGAGGACATGTTCACGCATAGCTTCGGCCCCAGCCTTCAGCAAGGCACGGAGTGCACCAGCCTCGGACTTGACGTCGCTTTCACCGCGCTGGCTTGCCCACTGACGCAACACCTCGAACGAGGTCGAACCTTCGGTGAGGTAGGGCTCGATCGCAGCCTCGTCAGTGTCTTTCAGAATGAGACTCACTCGCTTACCCATGCCACACATTTTACACCCAAAACGAGTGCATCATCCGGCGCACAAAATGGGCCGCCAGCGCGTCGACGACGACCACCTGGTGTTCACACCGTTTGTCACCCATGTCGCGGACGCTACTCACGGGCTCTGGCATACACCGTCCGCGCCGTTCACAGCTGCGCGATCTGCCCCCGAAGGTCGTCGCGCCGTCGGATGATCTGTTCGCGACGCTCAGCGGTCAGAAAGTCGGGTGAGCCGAGTTCCACGTCGAGGTGGTGGCCCGGGAAGCCGGCGGCCCGCAGCATGACCTCGGCACGCTGCGACGGACTGCTCTTGACATTGAAATGCCGTGTGATGTCGGCAGATCGAAGGCGAAGGGGTCCCGCAACCAGTTCGCATTGGCCGTTCGCCTTGCCCGCGATCCACACCACGGCGGCGGCCGCCGTGTCCGCACGCGCCTTGCGCCTGAACACTTCAGGGCCCTCGGAGGCGACGCGTGCGAGCACCCTCCGAGCGACGGTGCGGTATTCGACGTCGAGCAGTGCGTCACAGCAGCTGTCCGCCAGTTCCAGCACTTCGGCCACCCGCGGTGTCACGTCATCGGGAATACCTGACCAGTCGAATGGCTCGTCGGGCAACGGCACGGTGTTCAGCTGGTCCAGCTGCTCCTCGCCGCCCACCTGCCGAGCCAAGGACTCCAACTCCATCTCCTGGTACCAGGACGGCTCGTCGAACTCTCCGAGCGCGTCGAGCAGTGCCGCGGGTCCCTGTGGCCGGGGTGAACGGATCGCTTTCTGGTATTCCGGTGCGTAGTAATCGATCGCGGCCAGCGTCTGATCTGTCAGGTCAGCGCCTACGCCAGATTCGTTGTGCGCAAAGCGCACAAAGGCCCGCAACAGCTCCGGCGCCTCGGCCAGATATTCGGCGGGGGCGACGATCTTGCGAGGCAACCAGTCCATGAACAGTATCTCGACCTGCACGCTGCTCCACCGCAGCGGATCGCCTGGGCCATAGTCCGTGCCGTACCAGAGCAGTGACTCGAGCAGGTCGCGATGATCGCCGTCGTCAAGCGGACGCCCCCACTGCGAGGCGAAGAACCGATCCGTCAGCCGGCTGAGTTCGTTCGAATCCCACTGCGGCCGTTGATAGCCGGATCCACCTCCGGGCAAACCTCGGGTGACCCACTCGATCAGCGGACGGCACGCCGGCCAGGATTCGGTTTCAACTGGCGGGAAGGTGATGGCGCCAATCTTGATCGCCTCCTCGACCCACGCCCGCGCGTCAGCCAGACTGAGTTCCTCCCAGACCACGTCGGGTTCCTCAGCGATGCGCTGATACTGGTCGACGATGACGGAGATCGGTTCAGACACCACGAAGGCGTCCTTGACCAGTTGGCCGAGATTGTGGTCAACGTAGACGACGAGGGTGATCTCGTGGTCGCCCGCCAGGTGCACCCCGATGATGATGTTGTCGCCGTCGCCGAGGACATGGGCCATCCGCACCGCCCGGTAGGCCGACGACTCCGCCAGCCGGGTGAGCCACTGCGGACCGGCGTCGGGTCGGGTGGCCAGTTCACGCCGGATACGGGCATGCAGGAGGTCGTCGTCGTTGGCCAGCTCGGCGAGCACGGTCAGCAGCGCCGTGGTTTCCGGGGTTGGGACGTCGATGAACATCGCGGCGAGCTCTTCGCGGGTCGGTCGGTCCGGTGCCTGCTCCGATCGGGCGAACGGGTGGTCCCTGCCCCGTGGATCGACGGCGGTCAGCAAAGTACTGGCGAAACTGAGCAGGTGCAGGGGATCGGGATCGACCAGGGCCGTCCGTATCTGCGCGAACAGGTCCGGCTCGGCCGGCTCGTGGTTCATCGACCGGACGTTTCGGCGAGCCTGACGATGCTTGGCTGCGCGGCGTTGGCGGTTCGATTTCGACATAGGCTGAGGGTACGTCGCCATCACGCGAAGATTGCGGCGCGAGACCGCTTCGCGAAGCGGTGGGTAGAGGCATGCCCGACGGGTGTGCCAGAGCCCTACGGTCCCAATGCAGAGATCGGCACCACATGGACACCATCGGCGCGTTTTCCGCCGCCTCCTGTCGCCGTCACGACAACGAGCGCCGACGGGTCGCCATGCTTCGAGGCATCCACCGCAGCAGCGAAATCGACGAGGCCAGCCGCGGCCCTGTCGATGACGCCTTGATCGCCTGTCAACTTGACCTCGAACGCGGCCCAGCCGTCTGGTGTGTCGACTATCGCGTCAACCTCTTTGCGGCCGTGAGACTCTCGCCAGGAATAGACCGCACCGCCGAGAGGCTGGGCATAGATACGAAGGTCGCGTACGGTCATCGCTTCAAAATGGAATTCGGCGGCGGCCAGGTCGGCGAGAAGATCCATCGATCCGACCTTCAACGCGGCGGTGCCCAGGGACACGCTGCCACCACATGAGTCAGTGTTTCCGACATGTCCAAGTCTCGGTTTTCGACAGATCTAAGTCTCGGTTTTCGACACAGAAGGGACGCTTGAAGCACCTCAGCCTCGCCAACCACAGCCCATCCGGGAAAGCTTGTCAGCCCTCCCCTTCATACTGTCCGGCTCGCTGGAGATTCCACGTCGAGCGAGAGGACACTCCCGATGACGCTGCGAATCGCCACGCTGAACATCCGCCACGGCGGCAGCAAGAACGCTGACGCACTGGCCGCGCGGCTGCTGGGCTATGACCCCGACCTGCTCGTGGTGACCGAGTTCCGGGCCAACGACACCGGCTCGCGCCTGGCCGCAGCTCGAACGCGCCGGGTACGCGACCACACACCCGCTGGCCGATCCGAAGCAGAACACCGTGCTGATTGCGTCGCGCACGTCGATCGACCGCGCATCGCGTTTCAGCCGCGATCTGTCCGCCCATCATCTGTGGTGCGCCGAGTTCGACGGGACCATCGTCGGCGGTGTCTATCTGCCGCAGGCCCACGCGAAGCTGCCCTACTGGGAGGCCCTGATCGACCGGGCCCGACGCAGCGAGGTCGACCTGCTGATCGGTGACTTCAACACGGGCAACAACGATCTCGACAAAGATCCCGACGGCACGAAGTTCATCGGGCCGGAGATGCCCGGCCGGTTGATCGCGTCCGGATACGTCGATGTGTGGCGGTCTCTGCATCCGGGCGTCCGCGAATACTCCTGGTTCAGCCGCCCCGGCGACAACGGGTTCCGGCTCGACTACATCTACGCCGCGCCTGAGTACGCGCAACGGGTCCACACCTGCGAATTCGACCATGCGCCACGGCTTGCCGGCGAGACGGATCATTCGGCGCTGATCGCGGCGTTGGACTAGACGTGATCGCGATACAGCATTTGGCCATTATTCTAGCTTCAATATGGCTAATATTTGGGCTAAAATGGCGGGCATGACAACAGTGCCGCTCGGCGAGGCCAAGGACAAGCTCTCAGCCCTGGTCGACAGCGCCGAAACAACACACGACATCATCACCATCACGAAGCACGGGAAACCTGCCGCGGTACTGATGTCCGCTGACGATCTCGAGTCGCTGCGCGAGACGATCTACTGGCTCTCACGATCAGGTACGACCGACGCAGTGGCGAAGGCCGTTGCAGAGTACGAAGCCGGTGAGACCATTTCGCTCGACCAACTCCGGGCTGATCACAACCTTCCGCCGCAATGAGCGATGAAGCTCTGCCACCGTACGAAGTCCAAATCGCATCGCCGGCACGGCGAGCACTGGCGCGATTACCCGGCCGCGTCGTGCACGCGGTCATCGAGTTTGTCGCCGGACCGCTGGCGCAGAATCCGCACCGACTGAGCAAGCCTCTCCGCGATCAGCTCGAGGGCACGCGCAGTGCACGTCGCGGCGACTACCGCATCCTGTTACGGATCGACGACGAGAACCACACCATCCTCATCATCGATATCGACCACCGCGCCCACATCTACAGGGCGTGATGGCTTGCCGTAACGCGGTGCAGCAGCGGCAACCGCCGGGCCGGATTCAACCGCGACGTGCACCCGCACCACGTGTGAGAAAGTGCCAATGTGGACGATCCACTACTGCTCGGCCAGCGGGTGGTGGCGATCCTCGAGACCGGACAACGGGACGCCACGTACAAGCTGGCCACCTTGATGGGTCTGATCGAGCACTGCATCGAAAACCTGCCGCCGAACCTGACGATCGGCTACGGGTATCGCTACCCGACCTCGCGCACCGCGTGCTGGGGATCTACTGGCGGCAGGTGCGGACCTTCGACGGCCACGTCCTGCGCCAACGCCGGACCGGTTCGAAGGCGCGCATCATCGATGCCACGCTGGAGCTTCGCGCGGCGGCCGGCGCGGGAAATGGTGGCCTGTCGCTGGAAGTGGCCAAAGTCCGAGCGGCCAAGGACTATCAGGCGGCGATCGACAAGATCGTGATCGCCATGGCCAAGCAACCGCTGCCGCGGCTGCAGAAGCTGCCAGGGTCGGCAACCGGTGACCCGTTTCTGTACGACGACGCGTTCCTCGGCGAGAACGTGTCCCGGAAGACCCTGCGTGCCCACGGCGATGCGATCGAGTTGATGCCCGGCGTGGCACACGGGTTGGCCCGGCTGGCCGGACTGCTCAAACCCGCACTGGAAATCATGTGGGTCGACGACGTCCGCGGCATGAACAAGTTTCTGCACGCCGAAGTGCCCGACGTGGCCGGGCATCTGTTCGGCCGGGATCGCACGGACCTCGCCGCCGTCCGTGAACCGTTCACGGAGGCCTTCGGCCCGCACTGCTTCTACTGCAATACCCACCTTCAACCAGGCGATCCCGTCGACCACGTGCTGCCGTGGTCGTTGGTCGGCATCGACGGGCTGGCCAACCTGGTACTGGCCTGCCGTCGGTGCAACGGCGACAAGAGCAATGCCCTGCCGGCGGTCAGCATCGTCGATCGTGTCCTCGACCGGGACCGCGACGTGCTGGAGCAGATCTCCGACGAAATCCGTTGGCCAACAGAGCACAACCGGGTGGTGGCCGCGGCCCGGGGAATCTACCGCGGGCAGCCAGCCGGTATCCCGACCTGGACGGGCTACAAGGCCAGCACACGGCTGGATATCGCATTCCCGCCGTGGTGGGCCAAGACGTAGCCAATAGGCTGTGGCAGATGATCGACTGGCTGGCCCGGGTGGTGGAACCGCTGAACACTGCGCTCTTCACGATCGGCACCGATGCGGTCAGCTGGGCCGAGTTCCTCGGCTTCGTCACCGGCGGCCTGTGCGTCGCGCTGACCGTCCGGCGCAACATCCTCAACTTCCCCGTCGGGATCGCCAACAACGCGTTCTTCCTGGTGCTGTTCACCTCGGCCAGTCTGTGGGCGGCCTCGGGCCTGCAGGTGCTCTATATCGCCCTGGGTTTCACCGGGTGGTGGCAGTGGCTGCGAGGCCGGGCCGACACCGGCACCACCGTGGTGCGCCGCAGCGGTCGGGCCGAGTTGGCTTGGTGCGCGGTGTTCTTGGTGCTGGGCACCTGGGTTCTGTATGTCATCCTGACGGCCGCACATGACGCGGCCCCGTTCCTGGACGCGGTGACGACGTGCCTGTCGTTGATCGCCCAGTGGCTGCTCAACACCCGGCGAATCGAGACCTGGTACTTCTGGATCGCCGCCGACTGCATCTTCATCCCGCTCTATCTCAGCCAGGGGCTGATCCTCACCGCAGCGGTGTACGTATTGTTCCTCGGTTTGTGCATCGCCGGGCTGCGAGCCTGGGCACGCGAACTGGCGCCGGCCGACGAGGCCCTGCCTGCAGACAGCGCGGTGCGATGACCAAGTTCCGGCACGGCCTGATGATCGGCAAGTTCTATCCGCCGCGGCTCGGGCATCACGAGGCGATCCGGGCCGCCGCGGCACGCTGCGACCGGTTCACCGTGCTGGTGATGGCCGCGGCGGTCGAGACGATTCCGCTGGCGGATCGGATGGCGTGGCTGCGTGAGGAACACGAGCGCGATGCGAACGTGCGGATCGCCGGAATCCCTTGTGATGCACCGGTCGACGTGACCGACGAGCGGGTGTGGGCGGCTCAGGTCGCGGCAATGCGGGCCGGGGTGCGGGCCGCCGGTGCCGCGCCGGACATCGACGCGGTGTTCAGCGGTGACGACTATGTCGACGAGCTCGCCCGGTGGTTCGGCGCGACCGCCGTGAGGACGGGGCGCACCCGGGAGCAGCACTGCGGTGCGTACCGATCTCGCGGGCCGCTGGCACGAGTTGGCTCCGGCCACCCGGGCCGGATTGATCACACGCGTCGTGGTGGTGGGGGCCGAGTCGACGGGGACGACGACGGTGGCCGAACGGTTGGCCCGTCACTATGCCGCGCGCGGAGGGGCGTGGGCCGCCACGCAATGCGTGCCGGAGTACGGGCGCGAGTACACCGATCTTAAGTGGGCCGCGAACCCCGGCGTGGATATCACCGAACTGCATTGGGATGTTGCCGATTTCGATGCCATCGGGCCTGAGCAGACCAGGCTCGAGGAACAGGCAGCGCGGACCGGCTCACCCGTCTTGATCTGCGATACCGATGCGTTCGCCACCGCGATCTGGAAGCGCCGCTACCTCGGCGACGCGTCCGGCGGCCCCTGGACGGAGGTCCCGCCGCGGGCGGTGTATCTGCTCACCGACCACGAGGGCGTGCCGTGGCACGACGACGGGATGCGGGAAGGGGACCTGGCGATCCGGGCCGCGATGACGGGTTGGTTCGCTGACGCGCTGACCGCAGCCGGGCACTCGTGGGTGCTGTTGACCGGGACGCTGGAGCAGCGCCTCGATCTCGCGGTCCGCACGATCGAGCCCCTGTTGGAGTTGCGAGCGCGGTTTGGGAAACCGTTGCGCGGGCCGGGGTTTGAGGGGACGCCGTAGGATCAGGCACCCTCCGCTGCGGGCACCCCACGATCGAGTTCTCGCTCACCGGTTGATGATCTTTTCCAGGACCGCCGGGCGATCCTGTACGACCACGACATCGGGGAACTGCGCGAGCAACGCACAGACGAACGCCGACCGCATAACCTTCAGGTCGTTGAGCAACTCGATGTGGCTGAGAGTTCCGTTCTTACACAACTGTTCCCAGGCCACGACGATCATCCATGCGGGCACCAGCTGAGGTCCGGCGGCATGTGCCCGGGACCGCTCGGTCTCCACCCGCACCCCCATGCGGTCGAACGACGTCACCCAATTGGTGCGCTTGTTGCTCAAGGTCTCGATGACATCGCTGTCGGTGACCACCTCCTTGATGCGCTCCAACAGGTCGTCGTCCAGTTCGACCGCTGACTTGCGGCTCAGTCTCGTTTCACGACTCATTCCTCTACACCTCCAATCATCAATCGGCTCTTGATGTCCCGGTATGCCTGCACGCGCGCCATCACGGCGTCGACCGCCGAGTCCTGCTGCATGGTTTCTGGGGTGGCCTCAATGCCGTACAACATGGCACTCAACTTCGCGTGCAGTTCGGTGCGCTGGTCTGCGACCCGAGCGTCCTCGCGTTCGGTGCGTAGCGACTTGTCGATCAGTTGCGCTTCCTTGGCGCACTTGCCGACGAGTTCCACGCGCTCGACCGCGGCGCGTTCCAGGTTCGCGATGGTGGCCTTGGCCTCAGCGAGGATCTTGCGGTCCTCGGCACTGGGTTTATCCAATGCCGAGAGCTTGCTCGTCACCGCACCCAAGGCGTGCGCCTTCTCGAAATTGTCAGTGATCCCCTTGATGTCAGCGCTGAAGTCGACATCGCCCAGCCATCCGGCGCGGGCGGCTTCGGACGCCGTCACCTGCCTGACCGCGCTCAGCGCGGATTCCAGGCGTGCGGCATTGTCCTTGCCGAGCGTGTCGATGCGGCGTTGCTTTTCCTTGCGCACTCGCTCTTCGCGTTCACGCTTGGCGGCCGCAGTCCGCGCCACCTGCTGCGCTCGTTCCCGTTCGTGCGCCTCATAGCTGCGCTTCTCCAAGGCAACGGTGATCTTGTAGGAAATCCAGCCCAGCATCACCACCGCAGTGATGACCCCGAGGGCGATCCAGACCGGCTTCGGCACCAGGGCGATGAGCACGATGACGAAAAAGACCAGTCCGCCGACGGCATTGGACCCGTCCGAGGAGCGTTTCTCGCTCATCTCTCCTCCTGTCGTTGATTCGCTTGGGCCAGAACGGCTCCACGGGGTAATCCGCTGGCGCTCGCGGGGAGCCGGCCAGTATCACACCGACCACCGACAAGCGTTCGGATACGCCGACGGGCACACGACTTGTCGGGGGCGCCGGTTATCCTGACGATGCGTCAAGAGATGCCGTCACCAGCTCCGACTGGACGCCCTGACGCGAGTGCCCCGACGACACGAAGGGAGCCACCCGATGAGCGATTCCCCCGAGGGCTACGACATCATCGGCGATGTCCACGGATGCGCCACACAGCTGAAGGCGTTGCTCGCCGAGCTCGGATATCGGAGAACCAGCAGACCGAGCGAATATCGGCACCCCGAGCGGCAGGTCATCTATGTCGGTGACCTGATCGACCGCGGCGACGAACAGCTGGAGGTTCTGCAGATCGCCAACGACATGGTCGACGCCGGCAGCGCGAAGATCGTGATGGGCAACCATGAGTTCAACGCACTGGCCTACGACACCGAATGGCCGGCAGACAGCGGCAAGTACCTACGTGCGCATTCTGCAAAGAACACCAAGCAGCACAAGGCGTTTCTCGATCAGGTCACCGGCGCTGACCGCCGTCGATCCCTGGAGTGGTTCACCACCATCCCGCTGTGGCTGGATCTCGGCGGCCTGCGGGTCGTGCATGCCTGCTGGCACCAGGATTCGATCGCCGTCGTCGAAAAGCAGTGTGGCTCAAGCACACCGTTCGGCGATACCAATCACCTCGTCGCCGCCACCGACAAAGACAATCCGCTGTACGACGCTATCGAGACCCTGCTCAAGGGCCCGGAGATCAGCCTGGTCGACCGCGACCAACCGGCGTACCGCGACAAGGACGACAACCCGCGTGACAGTGCACGGGTGCGGTGGTGGAACAGCGAGGCCCGCACCCTGCGGGACCTCGCGGAAATGGGCGGCAACTACACCACGGCCAGCGGTGAGCCCTACCCGCCACTTCCCGAGAAGGAGCTGTCCGGCAACGACCGGACTTACGTCTATCCGGCGGGGGTCCCGGTGTTCTACGGGCACTACTGGCGGCAGGGTTCGCCCAAGCACCTGCACGACTGGACCGACTACACCGCGTGCGTGGACTTCAGCGCGGTGCAGGGCGGCACCTTGACCGCCTACCGCTGGTCAGGCGAAAAGCGGATCCGCCCAGAGCATTACGTGCCGTCGGCCTGAATGCGGCGCTAGCGCGGTGAAGTGCCCCGCCACGTCACTGCCAGCTATCGCACGGCCCAGCAGCAAATAGAAGCAGGGGTGTCGGTGGACCACCGATATAATTGCTTTATGCAGGTGATACGGGCTATCTATCCACTCCTGGACCGCGATATAGCCACAATAGCTACGCATCAGGATCCCTGTGGGCGGGTCTGCTGCACGATCAGGTGACATCTGAGTTGGCTTGCCCAGCGTGGGCAGGCTGGAAGGATGTCAGTGTGCCTAGGCCCTACCCCCGTGAGTTCCGCGACGACGTCGTGCGCGTTGCTCGCAACCGAGATGACGGTGCGACGATCGAGCAGATCGCCACCGATTTCGGTGTTCACCCGGTGACGCTGCACAAGTGGATGCGCCAAGCCGACATCGACGAAGGCGGCAAGCCGGGCAAGAGCACCAGCGAGTCCGCTGAGCTGCGCGACGCGCGGCGTCGGATCAAGTTGTTGGAGCAGGAGAATGAAGTCCTGCGCCGGGCCACGGCCTATCTGTCGCAGGCCAACCTTCCGGGAAAAGGCTCTACCCGCTCGTAAGTGAGCTCGCCGCCGACGGGATCCCCGTCGCGGTGACGTGCCGGGTCCTCAAGCTCGCCCGCCAGCCCTACTACCGCTGGCGGGCCCATCCCATCACCGACGCCGAACTCGTCGAGGCCTACCGCGCCAACGTGCTGTTCGACGCCCATAAGGACGACCCCGAGTTCGGGTACCGCTACCTGGTCGAAGAGGCCCGAGAGGCCGGCGAGTCGATGGCCGAGCGCACTGCCTGGCGGATCTGCTCGCAGAATCAGTTGTGGAGCGTGTTCGGTAAGAAGCGCGGCAAGAACGGCAAGGTTGGTCCGCCGGTGCACGATGATCTTGTCGAGCGCGACTTCACCGCTGATGCGCCAAATCAATTGTGGCTCACCGATATCACCGAGCATCGCACTGATGAAGGCAAGCTCTATCTCTGCGCGATCAAGGATGTGTTCTCCAACCGCATCGTCGGGTACTCGATCGACTCCCGGATGAAGTCCCGGTTGGCCACCGCAGCGCTCAGTAGTGCGGTGGCTCGCCGCGGTGATGTGGCCGGGTGCATTCTGCATTCTGATCGTGGATCTCAGTTCAGGTCAAGACGATTCGTTCACGCACTCGGTCGCTACGAGATGGTCGGATCGATGGGCCGCGTCGGTGCGGCCGGCGACAATGCGGCCATGGAGAGCTTTTTCGCCCTGCTGCAGAAGAACGTGCTCGATCGCCGCCGATGGAGCACACGAGAAGAGCTAAGGATCGCCATCGTCACCTGGATCGAACGGACCTACCATCGCCGCCGGCGCCAAGCCGGCCTCGGGCGGTTGACCCCGATCGAATACGAAGTCATCATGACCACACCGGCCAGTCAGGCCGCGTGACCGCAACTGTCACCTGATCGTGCAGCAGGCCCATTCGAGTACGGTGCGTGTTACTTGGGTCCGTGAGCTCGGGGTATGTCGCGATCCCCTCATCGAGCAGACGCTGCTCCAACGTCTGCAACAACTTGGCAGAGCTACGTTGGTAGCCGGCTTCACGTACCAGCGTTCCGAGCAGGCTGTCTGGGCTGTGCGACAACGACCGCGTCACCTCCGGTTTGTCATCGATCCGCTTGCGCGTCTTCGCGATGAGTCGCTCAAGGCGCTCTTCTTTGCTGACAAGTCTCGGCATCCTGCGACTCTCCGATCGCGCTGGCTAGGAACACTCACCTGCAAACGTTCCTACCATGACGCGGGAGTGAACCGTGGCAACTTTCTGAACGACATCTTCGGTTGGAAACCCACCGTCGCGAGGTCCGATCAGTAACGTCTGACAGTGAACACCGCTGACCTATCCGTCTGGGTTCGAGCGATAACCGTCCTGGCGGCACCAGTCCCACCGATTGAAATCGGATGGATGTTCAGCGATCTGATAGACGCGCCGACCCCACGTCGCGATCCACGCGTCCGAAGCTGTCCGCGCAGTCTCGGCGGCTACCAACAGTCGATGATCGGTGTGGTCCGAATGGCCGACCAGGCAGTACAAGCTGTCAAGAAGGTACTTCCGGGCAGGGCAAGCTTGATCACCGATAAGCGCTAGCAGCAATTCCAGGTTGTCCATGTCGGCAATGACGAGGTCCCAGTCCTGCATCGGCTCGAACGCTCCGCTGTACGCCCAGTCACGGATCTCCTCCGGCGTCGGGTTGACCACGTCGACAAAGCTCGGTTCGTCCGGCATCGTCCTATCGTCGCAGGATTTCTCCGATATCTACCGGATGAGGTTGCGGCCGTGCCAATTATGCTATCGATCCATTCAGCAAACTAGGCGCGCACAGGGCAAGGGCACTCCTTCAGCGAACGACAGCGCGCCGACCTCAAGGGCGCTCAGCCGTCGGACAACTCGGACCGTTGGTCGGCAGTGAAGGCGGGCATTGCCGCTACAGGGTCGATGAGCTTCGCGCCCCGATACCTGCGGACGTTGTCGGATGCCGCCACCCAGGCCTCGCGGGATTTTCCTCGTGCGTAGGTGACAGCCTGGTCAGCCTTGACGCCCAGGCCCCCGCCCACCTCGACAGCGTCTTGGTCGGCACCCATGTACAGAAACTCCCACCCGCGCTCGTTGGTTTGTTGCTCGACGAGAGCCTTGACTGCCGGACGTGGCCATTCGATGCTCGCGTTCTCATGGCCATCGGTCATGACGGCCACAACCACTGTCCCCGGCCGGCCATCCTCGGGCAGCGCGTCGATCCGTGCGGCGGTGTCGGTGATGAGCTTGCCCATCGAGTCCAGCAGTGCCGTTCGCCCGCGCGGCTCCAGCACCAACGGTGGCACGCGGTCGATCGAAAGACCTTGGTAGACAACCTCGTATTCGTGATCGAACTGCGCCAGCGTCGCGATGCACTGCCCCTCGGCGGCTCGTTGTTCAACGAGGAAGGCGTCGAACCCGCCGACGACGTCGGACTTGATCGACTGCATCGACCCGGACCGGTCCAGCAGGAAAACAAGGTGGGTGAGATTCGAGTTGGCCATGGTCGGTCCTTTCCGGAAGCGCTAGGAGCGCTTCGTGTTTCGGCGCGGTTTGAACCGCATCGGTTCGGTAGGTGGAGTGGGCGGCAGCGGTGTGCGGGCATGCTTGTCGTTCCGCGCACGTTTGACGTCTTCGGCGGTCACGCGACCGCCCGTGGTGGCGTACGGGGCCAGCCGGGCCGTATTGGCCAGGCGGGGCCCGACCGCATTCTCGGTGAGGCCGGCACTTTTCCCGGCCGCCGCGAGCGACATTTCGTCGTCGACGACGGCGCGGGCGAGCTGCTCGTCCAGGAGCTTGCCGACCTCCGTCAGCACCAGCCGCAGATGTCGCAGGGATTCTGCGGTGGCACCGGCCTTTTCGGCGTCAGCCAGGTGACGGCGGATCTGTTCGTAGGGGTTGAACATGACGCACTATAGCGCAGTAACTGCGGACTCCGCAATAACTGCGGTTCCACTGTCACAACCCTGCCGCAGCGGCCCCGTAGGCGGCCTGCGCGGAGGTATACCCCTCGTACTCGAGTTGGTTGATCAGTCCGCTACGCGAGAACCCCGAATAATCCAGGTAAGCCTTGGCAGCTTTCGCCGCTTGCACATTCCAGTCGACGACGATGCTGTCGACGGCGAAGGTCGCGTCTGCGGTCGAGAATCCCTCGTACTCCAGTTGCTTGATGAGCCCCTGACGCGAAAAGGCACTGTAGTCGAGGTATTGCTTGGCGCTACGCACCGCATTGCGTTGGCTCGCTGACGAAACCGGCTCCAACGGGATCGTGGGTCCCGACAGAGCGCGAGCGTGCGGCTGGCTGCGCTCTTCGACGCTGGTGACAGCGCTGGCCAACTGCACCGACGTGGCAGCCACCCCGAGCCCAGTATTCGCGGACCAAAGGGCTGTGCCACCGACGGTCAACAGGATGCCTGCGACAAGGGCACCGACACCCTTTCTCATGTTGATTCGAGATTTGGCGCTCGGAGGCGCCGAATTGGCAGGCGTGCGGCCGACGGTGTGGGTCGCGGCAATCTGCGCCAGGTAGGTAATCATCGTGTGCTCCATCCGTTGTTCGTGTCGCTCGCACACGCGAGCCGAACAGAATGACAGAGCCGACCGACAAGTACCTTCCCTGCCACCAGCATCGCCGCGCCGAGGCCGGCTCACGGCCCTGCTGTCGGTGGCATGTGCCATTCTGATCAGCTCCCGCCCGGGCGCCGATCGCAATATGACGGAGTTGACATGACCGAAAACGCATCCCAGACAAGTCCACCCGGTTTGGAGTCGGGTTTGTTTGAGCTGTGATTCCATTGATCTCGTCGACAACCGGGGCGGCTGTCGGCAGGCACCTGCAGAATGATGCACCATGACACCGACCGTGGAATTCCGCGACGATGACGACGGCTATCTGAGGTGGCTGGTGGAGCATCCCACGGGCTACGTCCTCAACATTCAGCGCGGTTACAGCCCGGCGGACGCCCGCGTGCACCGCGCCAACTGCTCGACCATCGGTGGCCGGAGCATTCCAGGGAAGACGCTGACTGAGTCGTATGTCAAGCACTGCGCCGACTATCTCGAAGATCTGACGCGGTGGGCCATTACGACGGTTCAGCAGGAAATCCGGCCATGTGGCACCTGCCGCCCGACAAGCGCCCTCGGCACGACTACAAACGAGAATGAGGACAGTGCCCCGACGTCCTTGGAGTTCGACGAACATTTCGCCATCCGTGGACCGCAGTCGGACAATCCCGTGGTCGAGGCTCGGGCCGACGACTACATCCGCTTCGAGCGACTACCGTCGTGGCAGCTGAGCCTGCGCTCCCAGATCCGGAGCCGGTGCAACCTGCTCCGCCCGTCTGCCAGTGAGGTGTTGCACGCGAAGTACTTTGGCGCCAAACCGCCCAACGCTGATGTCGAGAACCGCGTGCTGTACAACATCGGCACATTCAAAGCCGCCGGCCAGAACGGAATCCGCTTCGAGCATGGTCACTCCTTCTCGGAGCCTGAGGACCGCGCTGAGTACCCGTACGCCTACCGCTACGCACTCGCCCCACGTGGCGGCGGTTTCGACGACTGGCGGCCAGGACGAAAGCTCGCTTCGTTCGAGTGGACCGATGTCGGCAAACTCACCAGGAACCCCAAGCTAGCCGAGATCTGGTTGGCTCTCGCCCGGAACCCGGGTCAGCTCTACGCGCCATGCCGCGCCCCTGGCACTCCCTATGTCCTCAAGGTCGAGGTCCGAGCACCGCGAGGACGGCATCCAGTGTGGGGCGCGCTGGTGAAGAGCATTTTCGACGGTGTGATCTGCGCACACCAGGCCCACACCGACACGGAAACCGTGCCTGTCGTCGCGGACCGGATCGCCGCAGCGCTCGGGGAAGCCCCTGAGGAGATCGCGAAACTGCTATTAGATCAACGCCGCAACGCCATCGGCCTCGTGCCCAAGCTCGTCAAGCCGTTTGGTGCAGGCGTCCAGTGGCACCCGTCGGACGAGATGTGCGTAGCAGGCGAACTGCTTGCCGCCGAATCTAGCGACCAACAGGGGCGCACAGGCGATCAGGCCTGGGCGATCAAAGGTCAGATCATGGAACTGATTCGTCGAGTGCCCTGAGACGCCACTGCCTGCCCTATCCACGATTCGCCCGGCGTAGAACGTCACTGCATCGAGATGGTGTGTCCGCCCGGGCACTCGGGGCGAAAGTCAGACTGGCAACAAGGACTCCACAACACCGCACAGGTACTCAATCTCAGCGGCTGAGGGTTGCAGCTCAAACGCATGGACGTGGCATGCCGCGCTGAGCCGATTCCACGCGATCGCCGCGCCGTCGGCGGCCTCCTCGGTGTCCAACGAACGCAGCACCACAAGCTGACTCCTGGTATTCGCCCATGGCGCGGGTGCACCCACGCTGGCGCACCGCAGTTCGATGATCTCTTCCAACGCTTGACGCGCGAGAAAGGCCGCCATGCGCGACGAAAGTCCATCAGCGCGTGACTGTCTGACAATCCGCTGTGCCTGCCGCAGCAGTTCGTTCGCGCTCATCGCCGCCCCAGGAGATCGTCCACGGTACGTTCGAGCTCGCGCACGTCCTCCTTTGTCAGATTCTCGACGCTCCCGTGGGCGCCGGCATTGCCGATGTCCAGCACGTTCTTCCGCCCACGACGGGCGTTGAGCCACGCCGTCACGTCTGCTTGCTCATCGCCGTGGACAGCGAGCGCCAGGCGGTTCCGCGTTTTCTTCGCGGACTGCCATTGCGATTCGGCGGCCACCCGGGACTGCCCCGCCGACAACTGGCGTGCGTAATGTGCCTGTTTGGCCGCCGATTCCAACGCCATCCGAAACAGGTTCGGCGCCACGCGTCCTTTAATGTCGTCGGGTAGGCCGTTGTCTTGAACGATCGCGAAGGCATCGTCGACAAGCCGACGCGCCGGGTCCGTGTTCAGCCGGGTCGTGACTTTCGAACCGGCTCCCCGAATGACATCGACGAGCCGCGCCTCGACACCGGTATCCCGGATGACCGAAGCCAATCGATCGTCGTGGGAAAAGACCACGATCTGGTGGGTACGGGCGATGCTCGTAAGCACGCGGACGAAGCCGTCGATCTTGGCCGGGTCCATGGCTTGAATCGGATCATCGAGAATCACAAACCGGAACGGGCTTTTGACCGACGTGGCCCGTGGCAGGAACAGCGCCAGCGCGACAGCATTCTGCTCACCTTGGCTCATGACCGAAAGAGCCTGGGTGGGCTCACCGTCCACAGAGCCGCTCAGCACCGCCTTCCGCTGGGTAGCCGTTCCCTTCAGAGTGATCTCGCCGAGATCGACATTGCTCTCTTGTCGTAACTCACTCCAGATCTGGCGCGATTGAGCCGCAATAGGTTTGAGTCTGAGGTTGCGAAATGCCATCCCCTGCTTGTTGGCCCAGTTCTTGGCGGCCGTGGCCGCCTTGTATCGCGCATCGAGCTGCTGAGCCCTGCGCTCCTCCGGCACCCACGCAGCCACCTGCGCCGCCAGCGGCGCCCAGGCGTCTTCGCGGCTCGCCAGAACTTGACCGGCTTCGGTTCTTAGCAGTTCCGCCGCGCTGAGGGCATCGGTCAGCGCCGATTCCAACTCGGCCACTCTCGCGACGTCGTCCACGGGGATTTCCGCGGCGTGTTCAGCTGCGGTGTTGTACAGCGCAAGCACCTGCAGGTCGACCCCCGGGGCTGCCTCGACCGGCCGCAGTCGTGCCGTCAGCCCTTGAACACCTGCCTGGGCAGTCTTGAGATCATTGACAGCTGCGCGGTATTCGGCGACCGAGGCTTCACCGTCGACGAGTGCGGTGCGCGCCTGCTCGGCCCAGCCCTGATCCAGCCGGCCTTCACCGCACACCGGGCAGTCAGTGTCCCCGGCACGCGTGTGGTAGTCGAGTGCGCTCCGCAGCAGTTCCACCCGGTCTGACGCCAATGCCGCGATCGCGACTTCGCTGCGGCGTAGGTTGTCCAGTGAAGTTCGCAGCCGGGCCAGGCATGATCCAATGTCTTCAACAGACGGCACCACCATCTCACTGAGATCGCGAAGCGCCGCGACGATGCCCGTTTCGGGCTGGTTCGCCCCGGTGACTATCGCCAGAATCTCATCGAGTGGCCGTACATGCTTCTTCAGCAGCTTCACCAGGCCTGCGGCTCGCTCATCTTCCGACGACAACAGCGCCGCAATAGCTTCCTTCCGCAGGACGTCGGCAGCGTCCTTCACCAGTTTGGCTTCTTTGAGATCGGCAGCCAACCTCTTCTCGACCACCGAAAGCACCTCAAGTCCAAGGAGTTTGGCCAGCGCGTCGTACAGAGCAGAAGGCCCACCGTCGAAGAGGCGGCCAAGTTCGTCGTAGGACAGCACCGGACGGCAACGCTGCAACGGATGCGTCCAGCCGAGGTTGTCGATACCGTCGAGGCGGTCTTCGCCGTCCCGTTGGGTCCACAGCGTGCAGTCCGTCAGCTCCGCCTCGGTAGCCCAGTCGACGCCGATGGTGACCGGCCCGCTGCCTTCGCGGGTGAACCTGACCCGCAATGCGCAGGGATTGGATTTGTGTAGATTCCGCCACGACTCCGACCACAGCGCTTGCTTCCCTCGCCAGCGGTAGCTCGAGCCGGTCAGGGCCAGTTCGACGGCTTCAGCAAAACTTGATTTGCCCGAGCCGTTGCGACCACTGACCACGGTCAGGCCAGGGCCGGGCTCCAGGTCGAGTTTGGCCGTGGAACCGATGCCGCGGAAGCCGGACACCGTGATGTTGGTCAGGTACGTCGAGGACCAGTCGGTCTCCGCGCTGCCGTCGGCTTCATCGGTAACTTCGGCAAGCGCGCCCAACACGAGGTTGCGGGCCGATTCGTCCAGCTCACTGTCGGCATCGAGCAGCTCCAGGATGGCCTCCTGAACAGACTGCTCCATCTCACTGCCGGCGCGGTCAATTTCTTCCACGCGACGATTGAACTACGTGGCACCGACGTGCGCGTTCAATTGATGCCAGTCAGCCTTGCGTGCCGCAAGCCGTGGTGCCCGTGCAGCAACCTGACAAAGGTGACTTCCAAGGCGTCCGGAATTGGCGGCCAATGTGTCTGCCGTTCCCGCAGCGGAGCGTCCTCGTCGGCACCGAACGCGCTAGCTAATGAGAGAATCTCCTGGTCACGTCACGTCTACAACCCGCGGTCGGGCGACTCGGCTCCGGCGGCTCTGCACGGCGTCGGTGAAGCCTCGTCGTTGGACGCACAAAGATCAACTACCAGGCCGCGTATCCCAGGTTCCGAACAGTGACGCCAACATGAAGATCGCCGCGGTTGCTCGCGACCGCTGCGCACTCAGATACGAACCGCAACTCTCTGCGAGACCATCAACCTGGTTTGCCGCGCGTCCGGCTCGATCGAGTTGTCGGTCGCCGGGTCCATACTGATCGGCTCGCTGGAGATTCCATGCCGAGCGGGAACTGACGTCACCCGAGCACTGGGAGGTCTCGATGGCGACGACCGTACACAACCGACTACAAGACCGTCTCGACGCACTGAGGTGATGGGCATCCTCCACAGCCCCGCCGACGGTACGGAATTAGGGAAGTCGATCCGCCCCTTCGTCCACCTCAAATAACATCAGCCGCGAACTACAAGGAGCGATCATGGCGCCAATCGACGACCTGGGCACCAAGGCCTACAGCGGAATGGGACGTGAAGGCACACCGTTCATCGAAACCCTGGGACCAAAGATCATCAATAACGGCCTTCTGCAGGGCCGTTCGACGATGTCACATACCGAACAGGCCTGGACCGAGGCCGCAGCGGCGGAATTGATCGCGGTCTACGTCGAGAGCCCGGATACGTCGGGCGAGAGCTTTGACAACAAACTGCGAAAGCAGGTCAGCACAACCTCACGGGCAGCTCGCCTGCTCTTTTCCGACCTCATTTTGCTGAATCTGCTGCCCCTCGGCGACTATGGCGCAGTCCGGAAACGGGAGCTCGTCTGTCTGCCCATCGAGGATCTCGACCCCCCAGCCACCATCCCCGCTGACGTCGAGGCGGCACTCCACCACGGAATGTTTAAGGGCGGCATCGGCTTCAAGAGCGGTCGGTTCGCACGATTACGGTGGCTCATCACCTTTGCCCACTACGCCTGCGGAGTGAGCAAAGAAGAACGTACTGCCGCGTTGGCCGACCCGCTGTCATTCCGAGAGTTCGTACAGGCAGCACCCGGAGCAAGTGAAGGCGCTCAACGCCAATCACTGCTGTACCTGGCATTCCCCTGGTTCTATCTGCCTACCATCATTGCCCGCCAGCGGACGAGGATCCGTGACGCTTTCGCCGACCAATGCCTACAGGGCGGCAAGACGGACGACGTCGACATCGACCTGCATAAGATCTACGCAAATCTGACGCAGGCCGCTGGTGGGCCGATCGACTTCTACCGCGATCCTGTCTACGAACAGCGCTGGGCTGAACCCGCCCCACCGAAACGCCAAGTCTGGATCTTGCAGCCTGCCGCCGATGAGTTCGACTTGACCGACTATCTCAAGAAGCCCGATGTTGGAGCAGGCACCCCAGGAAACTTGCGGTTGCGACAACACGTCAAGGAAGTCGCCGAAGGCGACACCGTGCTGCTGTGGTCACCGACGCCCCAACCCGGCATCTACGCGACTGGGAGCATCACCGGGGACAATATGACCGAGCACGAAGCCGAGGCGGAGCCCGACGGTCAGTCAACTGCGGGCCGCTCCATCGGATTCGAACTCAAGGAGAGCCTCCTCGCACATCCGTTGACTCTGGACCGCATGGCCGCAGAACCGGTCCTCAAAGATTTGGAGATCGTCAAGAATCCGACTGCCGCCAACTTCAAGGTGACTGGGCCGCAGTGGGAAATGCTCCGCACCTTGCTGGAACGACCCACACCTGTTCCAGGTCCCCGTGACCATGGCTGGTTGATCAACGAAATTCATTGGCCTCCAGGGGAAATCGATGATCTGACCGAGACCCTGCGTACGCGTCGACCACAGGTGATCCTGGCTGGACCTCCCGGTACCGGCAAGACGTATGTCGCCGAGAAGGTTGCTGAACATCTGACCGGTGGGCTGCCGGGCACCGTTCAGATTATTCAGTTCCACCCGAGTTACGCCTACGAGGACTTCGTGGAAGGACTGCGTCCCGTTGCCAAAGACGGGCAGGTGACGTTCGAGGTGATCGAGGGCAAGCTCGTCCGACTTGCCGACGCTGCGCGCAACTCCCCTGATCAATCATTCGTGCTCGTGATCGACGAGATCAACCGCGCCAATCTGCCCAGCGTGTTCGGAGAGTTGTTGTACCTGTTGGAGTATCGAGAAAAGGAGATTCAGCTCCTGCTCCGCGAGAAATTCTCTCTGCCGCGCAATCTGTACATCATCGGCACCATGAACACCGCTGACCGAAGTGTGCGCAATCTCGATGCCGCACTACGCCGGCGGTTCGACATTTTCGACTGCCCGCCACGTGACACAGTGTTGGAGCGCTACTACGACCGTGGCGGATACGACTCGCAGGTCCTCAGCCTCCTCGATGGGTTCAAGGAGCTGAATGCTCGCTTACGCGAAGACATCGATGAGAACCACACGATCGGCCACAGCTATTTCATGCGCCGCACGTACACGCCTGACGATTTGCGCCGGACGTGGCTGCGCCAGATACTGCCGCTGCTGCGTGAGTACTACTTCGACCAGCCGTCATTGGTGGACCAGTTCGTGTTCAATGACCTGTGGCCAGATCAGCCTCCGCTATGAGAACAGTGCATCTGACCGAATCCGCCGAGCAGCGGGTGCCGCTGACGGCGGAGGAAGCCGCAACGCTGCGCAGCATCGGGCAACAGCTCGCGTCCAAGAAGGATTGGTGGGGCGCCTCTGACGAAGACGATCCCTCCTCCAACCAGACGGTGGTGCGGTGCAATGCCGTGTCGGCATCCGATTACCTGGTACGCATCTCGGATGCGATCGGCGTGATCGGACTGCAACATACTCAGCTCGTGGTCAATCCCAAGATCTCATTGGCACATCTACTGTTCTTGTTCGCAGCGTCTCAACAGTTTCCACGTCACCTGCTCGAACGAACCCATCTCGAAACAGACTCCAGCTTCCACATTGTCGTGGCGACGTGGTTCACCGAAGCATGTGAAGTGCTGCTGCGGCATGGGCTGGCGAGCGACTACTCGCGTGTCACCGGCAACCTCGGATGTGCCCGCGGCCGGATCGAGGCCACAGCTACCGCACGTTCAGTGATGATGGGCAGACCAGTTGTCCGCTGCGACTACGACATCCGCAGCGAGGACACCAGCCTGAACCGGGTGGTCAAAGGCGCCACGCTCCGACTACTCAGTTGGCCGGACATGCCGGCTGATCTGCGGCGGCGATGCCGACGAATCGGCGATCGATTGACTGACATCCGGGGACTGCGCGACGGCGATACCCAAGTCAGGCTCGACCCACTCACTAGCAGCTACAAAGACGTCCTTCCACTGGCGCTGATGATTCTGGAAAGCAGCAGCATCTCCATCTGCGAAGGTGCGCAACCGGTTTGGACATTTCTCTACCGCACCCCAGACGCAGTCGAAGCTGGAGTACGCGACTGCCTCCAGCGGCGACTCCACACATATTGCACAATCGAGAAACGGCGGAAGAACCTGCAAGGTGACAAGAAACGAAGCTTGAACCCAGACCTGGTATTCGGACATACCTTCGCAGTCGGCGACATCAAATATAAACATCGTCCGGACGGTTCGATTGGGCGTTCCGACCTCAACCAGATCACCACGTTCGCAACCGGATACCGCGTCAATGCCGGCGTCGTAATCGCATTCGGCGAGCGCGAAGTCGGGGCACACGTCCGCGTCGGACCCGTGGCGATCAATTGCTTCAACTGGAACACCACCACAGCCAACCCAGCGGACGCAGCGGACGCGCTTGCTGAGCACCTTCAGGGATGGCTCGCGGCGCAAGCAGAAGGACAAGTTTCGACACCTACACGCCGAAGCCACGGAAGGACCCCATGAGCACGGACCCGTCCAATATCCCAGCCGAATGGCTTGCCGCTGGGTTGTCTGCCAGCGATGCGAAGACCTTCATCGATGCCGGTGTGTCCCTCGCCATCGCCCGCGAATGGGCGAATGCCGAGATCGACGCCGACGATGCGGTCGAATACATCGACAAGACCGTACCCCTTGACGTCGCAACGGAATTCCACCAACGGGGCATCGAGCCATGGCAGATCACTCGCACCGACACTGCATACGAGGTGGAGCTCGAGCCCTGGCAGAAGGATCCCGTCGACCAGCTTCCGGAGGTGATCAAGCCCGGGCGTTTCGGGCTGAGCTTGTGGTCGGTGACCCCATGGGATGAAGATTCACATCTCGAGAGCGAGGTTGCACTGGAATGGGACGGACAGACGACCGTCGAATGGTCGGTGCTGAGCGGTTCCGGGCTGTCGATGATGTCGGACGTCTCGTTTACCGGTATCGCCGCCTGGCCAGACGGAAAGAATGTTTTGGTGAGCTACTCGGGCGATGCCGGACTGGGATTCCAGCGGCTGCCCGGTGCCGCACCCACGGCCGGCGGACCGGGCGGCGCAAAAGACCCGCAACACTGGGTCGAGTTCGCCAACTCACTCGTCGGCCTCACCGACGAGCTACTGAATTCCGGTATTGAATCGAGCGATGCGTTCGCCCACGAGTATCACCGCACCGCCGACGACGAATGGTTCGGATTCGATGACATGTTCCATGTCTATCTGGCCAGCGCAGGTCCCGATGGCAACCTGCCAGACTTCGACGAATGGGTTAGCGACGCGTTGACGGACGGAACGTACGAAATCGCCTGACCTGCCGGCCCGCGAGGGCAAGCAGACGGAGTCGGCCACAGCGTCCTGCGCCGCTAGATTTCAGTTCGAAATCCCGTTGGACACCTCGTGGCGTCGGGCGAGCTCCGCAGAGTCACGCCAGGCCGTAGCGATCCACTGGCAACCCAGGCATCCTGCGCAGTCGCCGAGCGTTACGCCGGGATGTCTGGTGGGCCACCGCTCTGGTGCACCGCCGTGTTCGGTCTCGTAGACCCGACGCAGCTCCTCGCGCTGGCGCCAGAGCGCGACCGCGTGGTCGATCCAGTTCGGGACGGCTCTCCACTGAACCATGTAGTGAACCTGGCGCTGCGGATACAGGACGTCGTAGTACGGGCCCCACGTGCTGGCGGCGTACTCGGGTGCGGCGGTAGACAACACAGTGCCTTCGCGGTCCATAGTCACGGCCACCCTCTCCAGATGTCAGTACTCGACTCCGACGGCAGAACGATCGCGGACCTGCAACGGTCACGGCCACCGGTCGGGGCCCCAGCGCGATGCAAGTTGGGTACTTCCCAGGCGATGGCGCCAGGGTTGTACACATTCACAACCCATGCCGATCGTCGTCGACGGCGGCCTGCACAGCGCTGAAGGATGGCTCAGCGGCGACCAACAGTAGTGGCGCCACGGCACCTGCAACACGTCGAATAACATTCCACCCGAAGGCATCCCATGTTGCATGGTAGGTGACCTGCGAATCGCCGATCCAGGTGCGCAACACAAGATCACCCGCGGCGAGTCGGATCCACTCGTTTCCAAACATCTTGCCCACCCTCTCGATGTACGGCCGCGACCGCTCGCCCCTCATCGAGGCGCTCTTACCGCCTCCTGTTGAAGGCGATCGCTTCGTCATCCGAGCCACCCACGAGCGTGGGGTTGGCGTGCCGCCCAGTCGGAGCTTGTCGACGGCATCTCGTGAAGCTCGCTCACCGTAACAACGCCGCCTGACAGATTCTTCCGGCCGCACACACCCCTGCGCGGTCAGCCCGAAGATTGGGCTGAACGTCGGCGAGATCTAGCAGCTGCGCGCCGGTGTAGTTCCGGAATGCGAGCTTCGTCCAATCGCCGCCGACCCAATAATCCGACGGTGTGTGAGCGCACACTGCTCGCCGCCTCAGCAGGCGGGTGCCGATCTCACCGGCGGACGGATCACGGCGCGAGTAGTGCAGTACAGGACACCTCGTGATCTTGAACTGTTCGTCGAGTTCCTGTTCCTGCCACACTTCCGGCTGCATCCGCTCCAGAACAGCCGGCGACCTCCATCATTTCGCCGTAGGTCCTATGTTTCCCGCCGTCTCCACATTGCGCAGCAGTCGACGACGCCCAGACATCGGTCCTGCGGCGCCGCGCGAGGTCACCCGCCTTCCTCTAGCCACCGCCACCCTCGATGCGTCTGGCGGTCGGTTGCACAGGCCAACAGTGACCACCGAGGACCGCTCCACCCAAAGACCGCGACCTGCCCGAATCGCAGACCGAGCTGGCGCGCCTGATCGTCGCTCAACCCGAACACCGCCCAGCTTTCCTCGGCGTGCTGCCCATAGGGGCTGGCACCGACGACTGGCAGCGACCGGGTACGCGCCGCGGCGAGCTCCTGGTCCAGCACGATCATGCGCGCGGCGTTGTCCGCTGAGTCAGGTGTCCGATCCACTACTTCTTGAGAGTGTTCCGCGAATACCTGAGAGTGATCCGGATTCGGCGGATTTCCCATGACCGTCTGAGAGTGCGGCGTCCTCCGGGATGCCGGCGATGGTGCCCTCAGGTTGTGGACGACCTCTGTCGGCGGCGTCTTGTCGGAGGCATGTGCGACTCTGTTGCCGTTCGGCCAACGACCGGTAGTCGGATCGTCAGACACAGGGAGCCGATGACATGGCAACATGGTGCGCGGTGAGGGGGCGCGTTTGATGGACAACGCTCGAAGCGGACGGCTGGGACCGCAGAGGCCACACGACTATTTCTACAGCGTTCCCGACCACACCGACACGCTTCCCGACTACACCACGCGGGCCCGCGAGACCGGAGAGCGCATCGCTGTCACCCGGCCGCTGGCGCACAACGGCCGGGTGTTCTGGAAGCTCACCGACGCCGACAGTGAAGCACTCGCCTGGCTCGCATTCACCCGTCCAGATGCGCGTTCGGCGCTGGCCCGGCGCAAGGTGTGGACACTGATCCCGCACCTGCAGGAATTCTTGGCTAACTGGTTCGTGAGCGTCGACCACGAGCGCACCGATCAGAGCCAGTGGATACACACAAACATCGACGTTGATGAGGCACGCGACCTGGCACTCCTGGTGCCGCAACCGCAAGCCGAGGACATCAAGCGGATCACCCGACCCGAAGCGGTCCTGACCATCGACGACATCGATCGGCTCAAAGTGACGACGGTACTTGGCAGGGGAGCGGCTCAAGCATTAAGGACTCGGCGATGACTGACATCAAAAAAGAGGAATTCCATGCCTGGGCGTACGACGACCTGCTCACCAACACCACCCGTGGTGTGCTGGCCGAGTACATCGTGGCGATAGCACTCGGCATTGATGAGGTGAAGCGCGTCGAATGGCACAGTCACGACCTCGACGTCGACGTCGACGGTGTCAAGGTCGGGGTGGAAGTGAAATCGGCTGCCTACGTGCAATCGTGGGAGCAGACCCGACCCTCGGTGATCGAGTTCGGCATCGGTCCGGCAAAGGGGTGGGACGCCCACACCAACACCTATGCGCCCCGTGCGAAGCGAAGCGCCGAAGTGTACGTCTTCTGCCTGCTGAACGGCTCGATTGGCGAACCGGTCGATCCGCTCGACGTCAGGCAATGGACGTTCTATGTGATGCCCACGACCGAACTTAACCGAAACGTTCCGGAGCAGAAGAAGATTCGGCTCGGACGGCTGCTAGCCCTCGGTCCGAGGCAGTGTTCCTTCGACGAACTCAAGACCGCCATTCATGCGGCCGCAGAGTTGAACGGGCTCTCGGGCGGAGCGTAGCTGGCGAGCAACAACCTATGTGCGCTAGGCGCCCCGGTACATGAACGCGCGTGCAGCACGTTTCGCCGACGAAGGCGCCGAGCATCGAGCGCTTCCTCGGTCCCTAATCGGGCCAACCACGAAGCGGCCCAGGGTCATGTACGGGTGGCGACGGCTTAGGAAACGGATCTCGTCCGACGCGCCAATCGCCGCGGTGGCCCTCGTACCACATGCCCGTCGAACTCTCGCCGGCTTCAATCCGCACGCTGTGGCACCCGCGGTCATGCAGGACACCAATCGCGTGGAGCACCAAGCGAGATGTCGTAGCCGTCCATGAAAGGAAGCATGACACCGGACACCGACGAGTGCGGCGGCCTGCCGCAGTTCGCTCCGGTGCTCTCAGGTCTTCGTGAAACTTGTCCGGCACCGTCAAGTATTCGTGGACAAACAGGGTCGGACCCGTCCGAAACTACTTGAGAGTGCGCTGGTCAGCGCTCCTCCGTGCTCTCAAGAAGAAGTTCCGGATCGGGCAGCAGGGCCGGTCTCGGGCTGAATTGCGGTGACGATGTGCAAGGATCCCAACGGTGGGCGCTCGTCCGCGCTCCCGCCGGCTACTGGAACAACCCGGCCGGACTCGAAGCGCACCGCAGTCTGCTCGTAGTAGCACCACGGATCGTCACCCTCGGCCATGCTTCTCAGCGTCTCTGCGGCGGTCCAGGTGAAGTCCTCATACGCGGGCACCGGGTCAGTCAACCAAATGCGCGCATCTGCACGGCCGAATTTCCTCACCGTTGTCAGTGGCACAGTCCACAATCATGCGGTGGTACCGAGTTGTCGCGGGCGCGGCACCGCACCCGAGCATCGCCCATCCGATACACAAGCCCAGGCCGAGAGGAGCAACCACGATGCGTGAGCACCTCCTGACCCCGTCCAAGATCACGGCATGGTTGGACTGCCCGCACTACCTGACGTTGCGCCACCAGGTCGATGAGGGGCTACTCCCCCAGCCGAAGTCAATGTTCGGGTCGTTCGCCCAGCTCCTGCTATCGAAGGGCGAGGAGCACGAGAAGGAGTGCCTGGCCCACTATCGGAGCGACGGCAAGTCCGTTCTCGATGTTCCGGGCCGCCGTGATGGCGAGGCGTTCGCGGACTGGGTGGCGCGGAGCGGTAATCTCTTCGGTGAGAACTGGGATGTGGTGTACCAGATGCCGTTCATGCACGACGGCGTGCGCGGCATCGCGGATTTCGTTGTACAAGTGCAGGATCCCACGACAGGTGCCGTCTCGTATGAACCGGTCGACGCGAAGCTCGCCCGGTCCGACGCCAAGCCTGGTCACGTGCTCCAGTTGTGCTTCTACGCCGACGCCATCGAGGCGCAGACGGGAGTTCGTCCCGAGCACATGTACGTGTGGCTGGGTTCGGGGCATCTGGAGAAGTTGCGAGTAGACGACTTCAGCCCGTACTGGCGACGGCTGCGAACCCAACTGACTACCGCGCTCGCCGCCGGCCCGATCGCCGGAACGACCCCGCAACCCTGCGCGCACTGCGACTTCTGTGAGTTCCAGGAGTCCTGTGTGCAGCAGTGGCGCGATGACGATGCCCTGCATTTCGTTGCCGGCATTCGCCAGAGCGACATTGCCGCGTTGGCCGACGTTGACGTCCGGACATTGGCGGACTTGGCATCCCGGACCGACTCCGTGGAGGGGATGCGGGAACAACGGCTGCAACGGGTCGCCCAGCAGGCTGCGCTACAAGTGCAGGCACGACTCCAGGATGGGGTGCCGCCGTATCGTGTCGTGCCGCCCGGCGATGATCCTCAGTGGGGCCGTGGATTCGAGACGTTGCCGAAGCCCGACGACGGTGACGTCTTCATCGATTTCGAGGGCCATCCGTTCTGGCGTGCCGATACCGGCCTGTTCTTTCTGTTCGGCTTGCTCGAGCGCAACACTGACGGGCAGTGGCAATACCGCACCTGGTGGGCACACAATCAGGACGAGGAAGCGACGGCGACAGCTCAATTCATCGACTACTTGGCCGAGCGTCGCGGGCAGTTCCCCGACATGCACGCCTACCACTACAACCACACTGAACGGTCATCGCTGGTCTCACTAAGTCAGTCTTACGGCGTGGCCGAGCCCGCCCTCACCCGTCTCGTCGAGACCGGGTACTTCGTCGACCTCCTGTTGGTGGCACGCAACAGTATTCAAGCGGGAACTGAATCCTACGGTCTCAAGGCACTCGAACAGCTGACCGGATTTCAACGCAGCCACGAAATCGACAAGGGCGCAGGCGCTGTGCTGCAATACGAACGCTTCATGTCCGACGGCGATCGCGCTGATCTGGATGCCATCGCCATCTACAACGAGGACGACGTCCTGGCGACGATGGCGCTACGTGATTGGTTGATCGAACAGCGGCCTCCCGATATCGAATGGCGCTCAGCGCGTATCGAATTCGAGGAGAAACATCCCGAGTTCAACGAGCGGATCGCCCAGCTGCATAAGTTCGAGGTCGGCAGCGACGAGCATTTCCTTGGCGATCTTCTCGGCTACTGGGGGCGCGAGTGGTCGGCATACATCACCCCCAAAGTCGCCAATCTGGCCGGCGACGCGTCACGCCTCTATGAGGACCGTGAGGCCATCACCGGTCTGGAGTCCGTCGGCCTGATCGACCAGTTCGGCGCCAAGGGACAACTGCTCCTGCCCGCCATGCGATTCACTTTTCCCGACCAGGACGTCACGAGTTTTCCGCTGACGGGCAGCAGCGTCGTCTTCCTCGACCCCGACGGGATGAAGCGGTACGCGGAGATTGCTCAACTCGACCGTAACGAGCGCGTACTCGACCTCAAGTGGAACGAGGGTCTGCAGTACCTCGGCCACATACCGAAATCCGTTGTCGTGCATGACTGGGTCCAAGCGCAGCCCAAGCCGGAAGCCCTGTCTGCGTTCGCCAGCCAGTTGCTCGACGGCGGTCATGTCAATCCGGCGACGCTGGCCCTGCTGCGCCGCGATATCCCGACATTCACCACCGGAGGCGGTCCCGCTGGCGGAACGTTCACCGACGTTCTCGCCGATATGACGCAGTGGGTCACGAACCTCAATGCCAGCTGTGCCGCCATCCAGGGCCCGCCCGGAACCGGAAAGACCTACAGTTCAGCGCATCTGATTCACGCACTGGTCCGCAGCGGCCTGCGGGTCGGCATCAGCGCGAACACGCATGTCGCCATCGACAATGTGGTCAAAGAGGTCCTGAAGACGTTCGAGGAACTGGGAAGCATCGGTGAACTTCGCGCCGTACGAAAGACACCGGTTGACGGGACCAAGACATTCGCCGGGGTGATTCGGTATGGCGATAACAAGGTCTGTGCACGAAGCGAATTCAATGTGGTTGCAGGCACTACGTGGCTGTTCGCGTCGGAGGCGATGCGCGATGCCCCAGTCGATGTCCTGCTGATCGACGAGGCCGGGCAGCTTTCACTGGCCGACGCGTTGGCTGCATCCACCTCGGCACGCAATCTGGTGCTGCTCGGGGACCCGCTGCAGTTGCCGCAGGTGGCGCAGGCGGTCCACCCGCACGACAGCGGACGCAGCGTGCTCAACCACATCCTCGGCGAGGCAGTCACCATGCCCGACAACCGCGGTGCGTTCCTGTCCGAGACCCGGCGCATGCATCCCGATGTGTGTGGATTCATCTCTGACCAGATCTATGAGGGCCGGCTCAGTAGCCATCCCAACTGCGGCCAGCAGTCGACGATCGCCGGAACTGGCCTGCGGTGGCTGCGCGCCGGTCATGTCGGCTGTAGCACTGCTTCCGTCGAAGAGGCAGACCTGATCGCGGACGAGATCAGCCGACTGATCGGCACACCGTGGACGGACTTCGACGGCAACCAAAGTCCGTTGGCAGTAAACGATTTCATGGTGGTGGCGCCATACAACGACCAAGTTCGTACCATCCGCGAGCGACTCGACAGCTCCGATCGCACCCGCGGTGTGCCGGTCGGGACCGTCGACAAGTTCCAACCTGAGTTAGGACATTTGGCTTAGTGCCCCGGTTTTGGGATGCCGAGGGTGGTCAGGATTTCTTGTTGGGCTGCCAGGATTTGCGGTGGGAAGGTCTGGGTGGCGCCGTTGATGGCGATGGTCGCCGAGCGTAGCGGCCGCAGGGATTTGATGACTTTGGCGATGGCCAGGCCGCTGCGGTCCTGGACGTTGTGTGCGACGGCCAGGGCGGTGAACACGATGGTCAGGTGGGCTTCGATGGCGTCGCGGGTGCGGTGGAACATGGGCCGGGCACGAAGGTCGCTCTTGGACATGCGAAATGAGCGTTCGACGTGCCAGAGGTCGTGGTACTTCGCGATGATCTCGGCCGCGGGCATCATGGTGGCGGGGATGTTGGTGACGTAGCCCTTCAAGCCGACCAGTGATTGGGCGCGGGCCAGGCTGGCCTCGTCGAGGACGCGGTTGCCGGCGTGGGTGGTGACGAAGCGGGTGGACTTGGCGGCACGCTCCCCGTTGATGACGGCGCGGGCGCGGGTCTCCTGGGCGTAGAGGGTTTTCTGGTCGCGGCGTGCGCGTTTGGCCGAGTACGCCCAGACCGCACGCCAGGCGTTGGGGTGCTCGTCGGGATTCCAGGCCGGCTCACGCCGGTGCGCGGGATCATTGACGACGGATTTCGCGTGCCGGGGTGTGACGGTGTCGATGATCTGCCCGTCGGTGAAAACGTCACCGTTCCAATGGAAATGGGACGCCAGATCGATCGGGGCTTTCACACTCCGTGAGCCGACGATGAACCCGAGCCCGGCGTCGTCGAGTGCGGTCAGGTTGGTCGCTGACAGCATGCCGGCATCAGCGGCGATGACCATCGGGGCGTCACCGAGCTCGTGGCGGGATTGGAAGGCGTTGATGACCGGCACCAGGGTGGTGGTTTCGGCGGTGTTGCCCTCGAAACAGCCGACCTCCAACGGGAACCCGGTCCGATCCACGAGTAGACCGACGACGATCTGCGGATCGATGCGACGTTCCTTGGAGTAGCCGACCTTGCGCAGGTCGTCTTCGTTCTCGGCTTCGAAATACAAGGTGGTGACGTCGTACAACAGCAGGCTCAGCCCGCCTCGATCGGCGGCGTGGGTGAAGCACTTGCCGGCGATCACATCCCGGTAGTTGCCGGTGTTGACCTTGGCCAGGTGTCGTTGGATTGTCTTGTAGGACACGGTGTCTGCGCCCAGATCGGTCAAGACCCGGGCGGCATCGGCCTTGCTCGTCGGTTCGACCAGTCGGGCGATCACCAGATCCCGGAACACCGGATCATCGACGGCATTGAAACCCAGCCAGTCATACACCGCGGCGAGGGTGTCGTAGAGCAGTCGCGAACACGTCGCCGTGGTGCGTCCCGACGGCACCGCGGCGCCTTTGGGAGCACCAGCGGCGGGCAGGTTCAGCGTGCCGGCCCGCCAGTCGGCGACGTCATCGACGCGCTGGGTACGGGCAGTCACCTCGATGTCGAGGGCACCTTGATCGGCGGCGGCGATCCGGCGGCCCGCCTCGAGCAGGAGGCCCAGCTCGGCATCGGTATGCGCGGAACCGACATGCGCCAGAATCGTCCGCTGACCTCGATGTTTACGCACCACCTGCACCGCGACAGCGCCCGAGGCGGTGCGCACCTTCCGCACGTATGCCACCGCCAGAACCTACCCGCTTAGTGCCCCAAACGGGGCACTAAGCCGAGGAAACCTGCAGGTCAACGGACTGCGGATTCGTAGACCAGCCGACCATGACCTAAGTCAGGAGGCAGTCACCATGCCCGACAACCGCGGTGCGTTCCTGTCCGAGACCCGGCGCATGCATCCCGATGTGTGTGGATTCATCTCTGACCAGATCTATGAGGGCCGGCTCAGTAGCCATCCCAACTGCGGCCAGCAGTCGACGATCGCCGGAACTGGCCTGCGGTGGCTGCGCGCCGGTCATGTCGGCTGTAGCACTGCTTCCGTCGAAGAGGCAGACCTGATCGCGGACGAGATCAGCCGACTGATCGGCACACCGTGGACGGACTTCGACGGCAACCAAAGTCCGTTGGCAGTAAACGATTTCATGGTGGTGGCGCCATACAACGACCAAGTTCGTACCATCCGCGAGCGACTCGACAGCTCCGATCGCACCCGCGGTGTGCCGGTCGGGACCGTCGACAAGTTCCAAGGCCGGGAGGCAGCGGTCGTGTTCTTCAGCATGGCCACGTCAAGCGGCGACGACATGACTCGCGGCGCTGACTTCTTGTTCTCCCGCAATCGGCTCAACGTCGCGGTCAGCCGGGCTAGGTGTCTGGCGTACCTCGTTTGCACCGAGGCGCTGCTCGACACTCGGGCCCGCACGGTGGAGGACATGCGGTTGATCGCGACGTTGAATGCGTTTGTGGAGCATGCGATTAGGTAGCGGCAGGCATATGTAGGTCTACCCAATGAACCGACGAGGCCCTAGTTGCGCGGCTTGGCAACGTCAATGCGGTCGATCCTGATCATCGAAATACATTTGCAAGAAGCACTTCTCGACGCGTAGCGCTTATTACCCGGTCAATTGCTACCGAGGGTGCACCTCGGAGATTTCCAGTAGATCTTCACCCGACTTGACGAGCGCCTGCAGCTCACCGACCAGCTTGCTCAGCCCATCGTTCAATTCGGCTCGGTCGGCGGTGGCGTCAAGAATCGCCTGTCGTGCTGCTTCGATCAGTGGTTCGAGCTCGTTCATCGCCGCGCTCGCCGCAGAGGCACCCATGCGATCGAGCTCTGCGTCCATCTCCCTACGTTGGCGCTCTCGCTCCGATGCCTCCACTCGGGATCTGAAGAACTGTTCGGCGACCGACGATATTTCGACGAGCAGTGGAACCACAGCGGTCGCAGCCGCAACTCGCTTGCTCACGCCCATCGCCGACGTCGCGACCTGCGCCGGCTTTCGCAGTGTTGAGAGCTTCTCGTACTCGATTAGGGCTGTTAATGCTGCATTGGCAACCTGTTTGAACGCCGGCGAGACGACCTCGGTTGGTTCCTCGACCTCCGGTGCGCGCGTGGACCGTGCACGGATAGATTCGGCGAGCTCGTCCAGCTTCTGCCAAGATGGGCGCTGCCGCTCCAGGGCAATCGTCTCATCCACGTTGCGCAGTAGTTTCTCTATGTTGCGCTCTTGGAGTCCGTACCAAAAATCAATGGTTGTCTTCAGTGACTGCTGGATGGCATCGGCATCGCGCCGGTCGTCGACGGCTTGCCCCATCGATTCCGAGATCCTGCCGCGTAGATCCGCATCAGCGGACGCCTGCAGCGTACTCAGCTGCGTCACCCATGATTGGCGGAGTCGCAGGCCCTCGTCCGCGAAGCTTTCATGCTCGCTATACCTTGCTACCTCCGCGCGTAGTCCGTCGATCGCATTTGTGACCGACTGTCGCCAGAAGCGCTGAGCAGCAGCAGCTCTCAAAGATGTTTTGTTCCCGGAGCCGAGCTCTGCGAGCGCGCCCTGCAGTTCTGACATTCCGTCCCAGCTCCGGAAATCGTCCCACAGCTGCGGATCCGGATTGCGTTCCGATCCGGCCATCTGCGCGAAGTCCTGTGACACGACAAACACCGGTACAGACTCTTCGAGCCCCAGCGCACGGCGAAGTTCTTCGGTCTTTCGGTGGGCCCGTTCGCGGTACCCCTCAGGATCCGACTCGGGATCTACACCCGCCTCGTCGAATCTCGAGATGACGAACCACAAGGAGCCCGCCCTCCAGCCCAGCTTGAGCAACGTCTGGAGCGCAGAGAACTCAGCCGTCGCCAACTGAGGAGTAACCGTAACGATCGCGACATCAGTGAGCTCGACTGCGGCAGCGGCCAGTTGAGTGTTCATATCGGCGCGGGCGTCTTCGGCTCCCGTAACGAACCCGGGGGTATCTCGGAGCACACACCCCGCCGCGCAAATCTCGTTGACTTCGAACGTCTCATGGCGAGCACTAATCGTGAGCCACTCCGGCACCTCCACTCCGGAATCGACAACCAAGCGTCGAAGGAGCGAACTCTTCCCCGTGTCGTACGCACCGTAGACCGTTACGACAGGCTCATTGCTGGCCGCAAATCGTTGCCACCGCTCATCAGCGTCCAAACCGAGGTGCCCGCCGGGAATGGAGTCGAGCCAGGACTTGGCCGAAACAATGTCAAAGGGACTCACTGTGATATCGCTTCCTTCCGGACATCATCAAAGGCTTCCAACAGCGCGGCAATCACCGAGAGTCGTCGTTCCGCGCGGGACAAGTCGTATTGCGCCAGCATCTGCTGGTTCTTGTGGTCGTCGCGAACAGCTCCTATGTCAACAATTCGTTCCAGGAGGTAGGCAACGGGAGCGCCCTCGCCGCGCAAGAACTCCGCCATGTGATCTGCGCTGTTCTGCTCCACCGACTCAACCGCCGCGCTGACAGTTTCCTCCCAGTGCGCGCGCTTACCCTCGGTGCGCACCCAGCTGAACGCATCCCATGCAACCGCGGCGACCTGCAGTACCACTCCAGCTCGTGCAACTGTTTGGCCAAGTTTGACCGCACCCCACGGCTTGAAATTCTGGCCTAGCTTCTTCCCAATGACGTAGACGGCGTCCCGCGTGCCCGCTCCCGCCGCAAGTTTCTGCGCCGCCTCGGTAACGAACTTCCCCACCCCGACCACGTCGGCGGTAGCATCGCGCGGCGATTCGCCAGTGTCTGTCACGGGCTCGCTCAGCTTTTGAGTGAAGTTCATGGCGGCGAGCTCTCGATTTATTGCAGACTCGTGTATCGCTGCCCATTCGCCAATCTCATCGCTGGCAGATACCAAGAATCCCTCAACCTCAGCGTGGAGATCGGTGTTGTTCCAGGACTCCATGGCCGCAGCCAGATTCTGTTCATCGCCGCGGCTCACCTCGCGGACCTTCCTGATAGCTTCGGCCGTGTGCCGTGACACCAACTCTGACAGCGTGTGATCAAATTTGTCCGACAGCTGTTGAGCATCGTCCAGACACCTTTCTAGCGCCAGAATCAAAGAAGAATGAATATCGGCCGCCGATCGACTCGTCTCACTCTCAGCGCGTGTGGCAATCTGCAAGTGCAGCAGCTCTGCAGCCGCGTTATCGAATGCCGCTATCGCATTGGCCTGAGCTAAATCACTCGGTGACAATGAACGCAACGCTTCCAGAAACGCGTCGACGCCATCCCAGTCGCGATTGGCAGTGTACGAGTCGCAGGTGACCGATAGCTGGCTTCCGACGGCCGAGAATGGATCTGCGGCGATGCCGTGGATGTGATCCGCAGCGACGTCGATGCCCCGTGACTTCAACGCGGCTTGCAACTCCGCTGCCTTGCGATCGCGTCGGTTGAAGTACTCGTCGACATCGTTACTCGGGTCGACGCCAAGTTCGTCACAACGGTTGATGAGAAACAACATCCGTGGCCATTTGGCCGGCGCCGACTCGGTACCCTTCACCACTCCTTCGAGCCGGTCGGTGTCACCGATCAACAAGTTCACGTGAAGCAACACGATCACGAGCGAAGCGTTCGCAATAGCGGCGACCGCCCTTTCATCGTGGTCGCTGCGTCCGCTCTGAAAGCCGGGTGTGTCCACGAGGTCGATACGGCCCAATTCGTAGACGTGCACTTCGTCCGTCGTGGGATCAGCTCTGATGTGAAGCGTTTCGGGCACCTCACCGCCTAGCTCAACTAGCAGCCGTTTGATGAAGGACGACTTTCCCGCACTGAAGTCGCCAACAACAGCGATCCCCGGCCGGGCATTATGTGCTGGCTTCGCAGCAACTAGTGCGGCTCGGAATGCCGGGTCACTGCTGGCCGCACCAGACAGCAGCTCTATCCAGTTCGAGATGTGGGCGATATCAGGTCTCTTGACCGCGTCCGTGAGTGCGCGGCGCAGCCGGGCGCCGTCAAAGTCGTGGCGCTCACGGCATGAATCCAAAAACGCCGTGCTAGCTCCTAGTGGGGAGTCGACGGACGGTGTTGCGACGTCGAACCAGTCTTCTCCCAATAAGATGCGCTGGACATTCCCGCGACCTCCTCCACTCGCCGACGGGTCGCTAAATGACTGCTGCGCTTCGGCGAGGACGTCTACCTTGGGCGTTGTCGCAATTTTGCCCGCGCTGCTACTGAGCTGGTCACCGATAGAAGCGACCTGCTGACGCAACCGCGACAGCACCGCCGCCTCGCGCAGCAGTAACTTCACAACAGGTGCTGCTTGATTCCAGGCCATTGAGCGTGCGTCGCGGGCGAAGTCCTTCTCAATTCCGTCAAAAGTTTTACGAATCGCCGTGCGTCCAGCGTACGCAGCCTTGGCGCGCGCCTCAGCCCGCTGCCGTTCAGCGGAGTCGCCCTGCCGTCCACCGACGATGCTGAAAACCGACGACGCGATGCTGACTCCTGCGACGACGAGTCCGCCCGCCCAACCAATAGGGTTCCAGGCATTCGCGAGTGCAATCACCCCCACGGCGGCAGTGACTCCAGTCAACAGTCCCGTTGTCCTAAATGCGGTTTCAAAGGTCGCTGACCCCGAACCAGCCGAGCCGCCTATCTTGGAGGAGTCATGATCCGCCGAGAAGTCGCGATGCCGCAATTCGGCTGCAGCCATTGATAATTCGCGCTCAAGAAACTGTGCAGATTCAGACCACACCCGATCAAGAGCATCTGCTATTGCCGGTTCGTCGAACACTTCCTTGACGAACGATTCTTTGTCAACGTCCATGCGCTTCTCGAACGCCTCCCGCTCGAGCCGCTTGAAGCGCTTCAGCGCATCACCGCGTGGAGCCGAGAGGTGCGGCTTCAGTACTGTTCGCAGGTACCTGCTGAAAGTGCCGTCGGCCGGCGTGAGGTACGGGGCGCCACGCGCGGTCTCTGCAATTGTGAGCAGGTCACCGCTCCAGTCGTCGTCATGAACGAAGGCTCCGCGTTCCGCAGGTTCGAGGTAGCCAAGCACTTCAAGGTGTCGCGCGATCAGCCTGTCGACTTCGTCGAATCGCTCCTTGAGTCGCGAGTCGAGTGCACACAACATGTCGGCTTCGTCGGCGAGAATCGCCCGCATCCCCTCACGGAGCGAGGTCAATCGCAGCTGTGCACCACCAGAGGCGATCCCCGAGGTCAACAGCGCCTCGAGTGCCCCGAAATTCGACCAACGAGCCAGGTACTCCACCCCGTATTGCTCGCGTTCATTCAGAAAATCCCGTTCTGCAGGCCCCCGAAAGGGCAGACTTGCACGTGCGAACAACGCTCGCCTGCTGTGAATCGCGACCACGGGTGTTTCAGCCAAACCGATGCTGGCCAACTCGGTGCGGATGTTATCGCTATGTTGGCGGACGGGCACCGAAATATTTTCCCGGGCAGTCTGATTGGGGACCTTGGCCGGGTGCCGCCAACGTAGGTTCCGGATATTGAGTACGGCGATGGTGGGCTTGCCGTAGTGACGCACCCAATCGGCGACCTTTGAGAATTCGCTGGCTTGCTGACTTTGGCTGTCGAAGCACAGCAGGACGACGTCAGCGATTTCTACTGCTCGACGCGCGGTGGCCTCCAGTTCTGCGCGGCTTTTTCGGCCGCCCCAACCGTTGATCCCGGGAGTGTCGTAGAGCCGGCATCCCCGCCAGGGCACCGAGTGAACCTCAGTCGTCCAGTCACTTTCCCCGGGCGAGACATCGCTTCCATCCAGCTGACCGAAGGCCGACAGCAACGTGCTCTTCCCGGCGCCTGTGCGGCCGAAGAAAGCCACGTTGAAGGTCGACAGCACATCGCGCTGTTCGGAGAGGTGAGTACGCACCTTCTCAGCGAAGGCGGCGGTCGCGTCTGAGACCTCCTGAATCAGTGGTCCAAGCCCATCGGCTCGGGGCAGAGAAATGGCGTAGCAGTCGATCGCTGCCTCACCCAACTCGTCAAGCACAGCCATTTCTTCGTGTCCGGCCGTAAGTGCGCGCGCGATCGCCCTGTCGAAGTCGATTGCTTCGAGACCCTCCTGCACGCTGCCTCCCTAGTGTTGCGACCGCCCTCTAGCTCGTGCGGTGCACAGACGTTAGCTGACGGCTCCGACAGTCGGCGGCGGTTCGACCGTCCCAAAACTCCGACAAGTGGACGCAACCGCCTCACCCTGCGTGATACCGAACGATGCGAGCTCGGACGGTCTCCGCGGCACCACGCGGATCGGCCAGCCGCTCACCAAGAGTCTTGACGGCAAGGTCAGGCGGCAGTGCTACCGAGAACTTCAGCCCAGAGATGGCGTCGTCATCAACGCGCGGGACGGCCACAGGGTCTGCAGCCTTAACGTCATCTCCAGTGATTCCTTCTGGCAAAAGGACACTTTCGTTTTCGACCCCGCTCGCGTTAATGCCCAGCCCTGAGAGAAACGTCGCGTTTGCCTTCAAGCCGGCCCACGTCCACAGGCGCGCACCTCCCGCACCGCGAGAACGCAGGACGAGTCCGTCTCCACTGACCTCCGAAGCGCGTTCCTCCCGGAGTCGCTCCATCGCTGCCGGCACGCGCTTGGACAACTCGACCTCAGGCACCGCTCCAAGCAGCACTTCTCTCTTCGCGTGGCACACCTCGAAGGATTGCGTGACTGCACCGGACGGCCACTTCACATCGCCCTTAGTCGAAACCTCCTCGACCCACACGGTGAAGCGCTCCCAGTCGACATGTTGCACGAACCAGCCTCGGCCCGCGAGAACGAGGGGGCGCTGCTCGCGCTCTGGCCTGGCTGGAATGGCAAGCGGCGAAACGAATCCGATCTCCCTAATGCCTGCCATTACCCGCAACTCGAGATCGGCGACGAAGGTAGAGAGGAGGTCCATGAAGTGACGCTGCCCGAATTCCTTCTCCGCGCGCGGGCCGATCATCAACAACCCTGAGTCCTCAACAAGGAACTCCTGCTCGCGAAGATAGGCGAGCACCTCCGTACCGTCCGCCATGAGCGGAAGATCTCCCCACCACCGCGGCCAGTCCGATGCACCGAACGCCCCCTCTTGAAGCGCCAGTGCAAGGAGCTGTTGGGCAGCAAGGTGGCGTGGATGTGGTGGGGCGACGACCTTCTCGACGAATCCCCGCTTCCACAGAAGTAGCACGGCAGCAGCGTCGAGTAATCCGTCGAGGCTGGTGGCGAGAAAGAGGGTGTTACGACTCGTGCCCGCCCGCCTTCCAGTGCGGCCAAGCCGCTGCAGGAACGACGAGACAGTGCGCGGAGCGTCGATCTGGATGACCCGGTCGAGGTCTCCAATATCGATGCCCAGCTCAAGGGTCGAAGTCGCAACAATGACAGTGTCTTTGGCCTCGGCGAAAGCACGCTCACTCTGCCGCCTCTCGTCGACCGAGAGCGACGAGTGAGACACAAACGTCTGGACGCCGCGCTCGCGCAAGAGGAAAGCGAGTTCCTCGGCGGAACGACGTGATTCGGCAAACACCAGTCTCTTGTCTCCCCGATGGAGCCTAGAGATAACCGTGGCGGCGTTGTCCATGCTTCCGACATAGTCAATGGTGACCTCTGGGCTCACCGTCGGCGATGAGTCCTCTCGCACCACGATGACCGGTTTCCGGCCTTCGGTCGACCCCTGCATCCATGCACCAACAGACTCGGGGTTACCGATCGTCGCGGAAAGCCCCACTCGTTGAATCTTGTGTCCGGCAATCCGTTCCAATCGCTCCAGCACGGCAAGCAAGTGCCAACCTCGGTCGGATCCGGCAAACGCATGAAGTTCATCGATCACAACAGCTCGGATCGACCCGAGAAATCGTTCATGATCGACTCGTCGTGACACGAGCATGGCCTCTATGGATTCCGGGGTCGTCAAAAGAATGTCTGGCCTGTCGGCCAGCATGCGGCGACGCTCGGACTGCCCAATGTCGCCATGCCACAACCCCGCGGTTCTGCCTAGCCAGGAGCAGTAAGCGGTCACACGCGGGTGAATGTTGTTCAGGAGAGCGCGAAGTGGCGTGACATAGAGGATTGTCGTACCTGACCAGTTGCCCTCGATCATTTCAGAGAGCAGAGGAAAAACGGCGGCTTCAGTCTTGCCGCCGGCGGTCGGTGCGACAAGGACGCAGTCCGATCCCGACCTCACCGGACCGACCGATGCTTCTTGTAGTGACCTGAGTCCAGTCCAGCCCAGCGAGTTGACTATGTGGTATTCGATAGCCGGGTCGAGGCCAGTGAACGCCGACATCGGCTAGAGGTCCAACTCGATTTCGTCGACGCTTTCTGCCGGAGCGCGGTTGGTGCGCGCGTGCGCCTCCCGCTCCGCCGGCGTCAGCTCGTCGGCGCTGACTGTGAGGTGGTAGTCGCGGCGTGGATTGAAGTCCTCGAAGAGGTCCACGCGGTCGAGGACGTCGGACACCAACTTCTTGAGGAAGAGTCGCGGTGCGATTCCGGTTCGTCCACCCAACTCGCCTCCGACCGCGGTTGCGAGGTCCTTCAAGTAGTCGTCGTCGACGACGCTCCTGATGCGCTCAGGATCCTTAGCTCCGGACGCGTAGATGTCGCGAACACGACTACCTAGCTCCAAGAGCGACTCGGGTGTAAAACCGGTAAGGCGGACCTGCGTTGCGCGCGGGTTGTCGAAGCGCGCATCGGTGGTGAAGTCGGTCTGAAGACGTTGGGCCAACGGTGGAAGACGCTGCACGCCTTGCTGTCCGTCGAAGAATGCGGGTGTACCCGTAAGAAGAAGATACAGACCGGGGAACCGGCCGCCATCGATCTCATCCATGAGCTGACGAAGAGCATTCAGCGACTTCTCCCGAACGTCGCTTCTCATGCGTTGCAATGTCTCAACTTCATCGAAAACAATGACAATCCCCACGTAGTCCGAATCGCGAAGAACCGTGAGCAGCCCCTGAAGAAAGCCAAGAGCACCGAAGTGGTCGAGGTCGCCGCGAACTCCAGCAGCGCGCTTCACGGAGGCCGCTACGTGAGGCTGACCACCGAGCCACGCCAATAGTCCATCTGCCTCCGCAGTGTTACCCGCAGCCTGCGCCAATCGATACTGTCGCAACACCGCGGCGAAGGCCGGCGCCTCCTTCGAGACATCCGAGAGCCGGCGGTGGAGAAGTTCGAGTGTTTCTTCCGAACCGGTCGGCTCTCCGGTTCCGTCTTTGACGTCATGATCGAGGATGTAGAACCAACCATCAATGACGTCGCGAAGAGCACCCGACTGGGTGGTCGAGGTGGATAGGTTCTCAGTGATCCGCCGATACACGGTCTCCAACTTGTACAGAGGCGTTTCCGTCTCGCTGATCTGCACTTCGGAAGTTGCAAACCCTGCACGCTTGGCGCGTTCGGTGAGCCAGCGAGAAAAGAAGGTCTTACCCGAGCCATACTCGCCGCGAACGGCTTTGAAGACGGCACCTCCCCCAGCAACAGTGTGCAGCTCTTCATCAATGGCATCCTCGAAGCGGCCCAGGCCGACAGCGAGGACGTCGAGCCCCTGTTGCGGCACGGTGCCGCGACGCAATGCGTCAATGATGTCCTTGCGACGGCGCGGGCTGATGCCGCCCGAGACCTCGGTCATGGCGCGCTTCCGACCTCGAATTGCTCACGCAGGAGATGTTCATCGAGCCGCAGCGTGACCCCGTCGGTGTCGAGCTCGATGACGCCGTACCCGTCAACGTTGAACAACCGACGAACGGCCGCAAAGACCTGTCCGAACTCGGCGGTTGGAATTCCGACGGCGGCGGCCACCGTGTCCTGATGAGCGCGACCACCACGATCCACCAGTGCGCGCAAAAACGCTCCTGCGGTCGTGTCGTCGAGCGCCCGCCGACCAGCCATCCGCTTCTGCTCGGCGTACGTGGTCGACGCAAGCACCGCTTCGGCAACTCCCGCGGGGGCTTTCGTCGACGTGGGCAAATCGTGGAGCTCGAACAATCCATCGCCCTGGCTCGACGCTTCCGTCTTCTTCGTCTTCGTCGGCTTCCCGGTGGGCTTTGTCGGCGCCCCTGTGGTCGAGGCGATCGGATCGTTCCACCACAGAGGAACCTGCGGTGCGGCCTGCTCCCACCCAGGTGCCCCGGTCGCCACTGCAGCAGCTTGAAACACGAGTACCGGAATCGTCAGCTCCGCGAGGCTGGCACCACCGTGGTAGCCCGCATGTCGGGGGCCGTAGTGCGCGTCATCACGCCAGAGCAGCACCGCTTCGCCTCCTGGTGCGATCACCCGCGGCCCCGATACATGCACTTCTCCATCGCCAGCAGCACCGGTCGGGGCCGGCCGCCAACGGGAATCGGCACCGCTGACGCTCAGTGCCTCTGTGCCACGCTCGACGACGTGACCGTGGTCGGACGTCAGGATGACTGCGCGCCGGGCGGAGATCGCGGCTTCCAGAAGCGCTCGCAGAGGATCGAGCGAACGCAGATCCCAATCCCACGCTGACATGTCGTTCTTGTGGGTCGCATCATCGATTGCGTTGATCACCACTCCGACAACGGGAATGGCGCCATCCCGCACCGCGGCCATCACGTCGCTCGGTAGCGAAGCACCACCTTCGGATCGCAGGTCGTTCTTATGAAAGAGCTTTGCGCCGGGGAATGCCGTTGACAGTCCGCGTTTCTCGTCTTCACCGGTGCCTGTGCAGATCTCGCCACAAAACAACGAAGCGCGAGAGACGTTCGTCAGCGATGGCAACGCCGCCGCCACCGAACGCCGTGCGTGCGTTGACGAGGGGACCCACTCCACAAGGCCCAACCGGGCAACTTCGGAGGCGAGCGCTGTGGCGATGGCGCTACTCATTCCATCCAGCACGATGAGAAGTGCACCGCCTTGGCGGCGCCAGGGATCAACGATCTCGGCGAGCAGTCGCTCGACTCCGATCGCGTGCTGGTCGTCCGCGCCGTTGACTTGGTCCAGTCTTGATGCTGCGGCGCGATCACGCTGCTTACGTCGACCGTGCACCTTGTCGAGAAGCTGTTGATACGCAGCCGTGACAGTCGGGTCACCGGAACCATGCCACACAGCACCGATGGCGGCATCGACCCATGCGCCGTCGTTCATCTGCAGTTGGAGATCGCTACCGAGCGATGTTGAGGCATTCTCACTGGTGGCAAGCCAACGATGGATGCGCACTGCCATCGTCGGGGCCTGCGAGGCATCGGCGTCACGGTGCTCAAGGACGCGAGCTAGCGCCTCTTCGACCTTGTCTCCGGAAGTCAGCGCCAACGCAAGTCCACGGACACGGGCCAGATACCCAGGATGCAGGATGGCCGATCGCTCGGCCCCCTCGGGCCAGCCGAGGTCACCGAGGAGTGCTTCTGCTTGCTGTAAGGCCACACCCAGCTCGGGAGGGTTATCAACCTCAAGACGCAGCACCGCCGCCTTGGCCAGTTGCGCAGTGGCCTTAGCGACATCGACAGGAACCGCCTTCCCATCGATGAATGCCTCGACCCGCACCCGCGCGGAAACCTGTGTCTCCGTGGGCGGAACACCATCCTCCGGCCACAAGACGTCCAACACAAGGCCAACGGCAAGTGGAGTGACGTGCTCGTTGCGCTGAGCGATCAGCAGCGCTACGGCCGCAGGATCGCCCAATTCGGTTCCAGCCCAATCGATCAGGCGCGCGCGCAACGGCGCATCAATCGCAGCCCACGCAGCGCGTACGTTTCGTCTCCCCAAAGACGTAAGGAGCACAACGCCATCCAGCTGAGCCTCGGCGCTCAGTCCGAGGACACGTGCGAGGAGAGAACCGACGGCATGGCGAGCGGTGAGCGCGGGTTCAACCGATCGCGGCCATCCACCTGGTGGCTGGTGATCGAGTAGTGCTGTCGCGGCCCAGTCCAGACGCCGGAGGTCGCGACCCACCTCGATCGCCCCAGGAAACAGCCGAGGAACGGCCTGCCACTCATCTGGCAGTTCGATGACATTCTTGTACGCCCGAGCCAGTACGGCGTCGCCAAGGTCCTCCGCTGGTCGGTCGGTCAGAACGATTGCTCGCTCATCAGTTGCCAACGAGGCGAGAATGTCGAGAACGGCGAGCTGAGACACGCCTGGCAGTACCCGGACAACTGCCTCGCCAACATTGACATCTCCGTGTCTCCATTCGGGACGCGCACGAAGCAAAAGGATCTGGGCATCCGACTTGACCAGGTCTGCTGCTCTCTGCTGCACCATCGCCGGCGAGACGCTGACGGTGCGGAGCCGCTCGCTCAGAACCATCGCCAGTCAATCCTCAACTTCTTGCCCTCAACCGGACGGCTGAGTTCGGCTGTCAGATTTTTGACGAGAGACTCGAGTTGCGAGACAGCCTCAACTTCGATCGTGTGTTGCTGGCTGGCGCGTGCTTCGGCTTCGCGCTGCGCCTCCTCTTGCCGACGGCGGAACTCCTCTTCCTGCTCCCGCAAACGGCGTTCACGGTCGGCGGCTTCCTGCTCACGCCGCTTGAGTTCCTCTTCTTGCTCGCGGCGTCGTTGGTCCTCTTGCTCACGACGCGCCCGTTCTTGTTCCTCGGCGGCCGCATGGCCGGGCTTGGCGTCCTTGGGGCGCTGCTCGACAAGGATCTGGGTGACCTCTCGAGCTGCTGAGACAAGGGCGGGAGCCAAATCCGCATGCATCTGGTCGGCTTCGGCAGCGGTCCGCAACGTGCCAAGTACAGCGGCGGACCGCTCTCCGCCCAAACTCGGAAGTTGGTTCAGGAGCTGCCAATTCGCACCTTGAACTGCAGCCGCAATGTCGGCTGCGGTGGCGAGCGAGCGGGCCAGCGGCTGCAGTTCGTCCGGAAGGTCAAATTCGGCAACCACCCGAATCCGGTCGACGTGGTCAGCGGCATCGCGCAAAGCCACGATCAGATCCCGTGCGCGGCGAGCGGTACCAAGGCGAGGACTTACGTCCTCCAAACCGAGCACGTCACTGTGTCCTTCAAGGGCTCCGACAAGGTCGGTCACTCCCCGGTCGACGTGCCGGGCCTTTGCCATCAATTCATCGCCGAGCCGCTGCACGGCACTGCTCGACAGATGGTGTTCATTGGCCCCTGTTCCGAGCAACGCTCTGACGCGGGCAAGGGCGTTGGTCCAGTCCTCCGGGCTTGGGAGGACTGGCTCCTGCAAGGTCATTTCGTTGGCCAATCCGCCAATCCCCGGCGAACCTGCTGATGACCCGTGACGGCGCAGTTGCCGATCAGTGAGTGCCACCCACGCCAGAATCAACAGATCCTGGGCGTCGGTGGTCATGCCCGCAGGTGCGAGCGCAGTTCGCAGCGTGCCGACGGTCGGATCGCCACTAGCAAGGGCCTTCGTGAAGTCGTCATGCCAGGCAAAGCGCACCGTGTCCAGGACGTAGGTCACTTCGCTCAGGGCACCGATCCCGTAGGCATCGACCACCCTCCGCACCTTGCCGGCAGTGGTTCTGTCGACGGTGTCGATGCGTCCGCCCTGTGCCGTTGCATTGCGCGCGAGGTCGAGCACCGCGCTGAACTCGGTCCTGCGGACTTCGTCAGTACCGCGATCGACCGCGGGATGCGTCGGGAAACGTGCATCAAGGCCGCCTCCGAGAACGGCTACGACGGCGTCGGCGAAGGAGGGCGAGGACGGTTTCTGGGGGTCGTAGTCGCGTGCAAGGGTGACGAAGGTGTTTCCCTCGGGCACTCGCTCACCGAGGTGATCATCGCTCGGCGCATCAATGCCATAAGACTGGCGCAGGGCCAGCACAATCTGATCGCGCAGGGAATCTCGTTGGTTGGTGAGTTGCCTGCGGGCAGGCTCGCGGTCGTTGACCGGGAGGGAGGTCGAATACTGGTCGAACCGTGCGCCGGTCAACAGGTAGTCAAGGACGACGAGCTTTCCGATGTCGTCCATCCGAGATGCGATCAGGAAATGCGGCAACCACGCGATCGTGTCGCTCTCCAGACCGTCCAGCTTGAGTTGTACAAGCCGCAGCAGATCATCGGATGGCGGGTGGCCCGTGTCGTCGAATGGGAAGTCGATCACCAGTTTCCAGCGTCCGCCAGTGGACGTGAGAGCGCTATCAGGAAGCGCCCGCGCGTCACGAACATTCCCGAACACGACATCAACCTCGCGCTTTTGACCGCGCCAGACGTGAGAGAGCGAATATTCGCTACCCAACGTGCCGGTCGGCGCCGCACCGATCTGCTCGGCGAGAAGGCGCCGCAATAGACTGCGCCGGTTCTCATGGGTGTCCTCGTTCTGTACGTGGACAAGGACCGAGTCGTAGTCGACCCCGGACAATTGCAGAGTGATGACCGGGTCAGTCGCCTGTGTGCCGACCGTGATTTCACCAAACTCTCCGCGCCAGTCGCGGGCAAGCGCGACAACCTGGACTGCTTCCTGCCCAGGAATCATGGTTACCACGGTGCCGAAGTTGAGAGCCGCCAGCTTGGAGGCCGTGAGGTCCTTCAGCGAGGGAGCGCCCGGGGCGATGGCAGCGACCAGAAGCGTCTTGGCGAGCCGGTCGTCGCGCCGGAAGGGGTGATTCCGCGCCAGTCCTTTCGCTTCCTCCTCGGTAAGGCCGTGCCGATTCAACAGGTAGGGGCGCATCTTTCGGGTGTAGAAGGCGCGTGCGGCACGGAACAGGTTCTTCATGTCGTCGGTCAGCGGCTCGGCGTCGCCAAGAACAACGACATCAAAGAGGTCGCCGACAGGGATCACGTCGCCGACGGTCAACTCGTCACGACCGCGCGACAACAACTCACTCATGATCTTCAGCGCGGTGCGTTCGCGCTGCATGATCGAGGAGAGCGCGACCATGGCATCCACCAGCGCGGGCGAAAACGGGTAGACCTGCTCGAAGTCGACGGCGGCAGACCCGGCTTCATCGGTGAGCAAATACTTGAAGGCGACCGGGTTCGCGCGCACCCGGGCCACCGCCGCAGCGAGGGCGTCCCGACCGACTTCACTGGTCGGCTCGAGGAGTCGCTTGTTGACAATCTGGGGAAGGTTGGCTGCGGCGAGGGTGATCTTCTCGAAGCGGCCTTCCCACCACTGGAACGAGTCGTCGAGGGCGACCTGTTCGGCGCCCACCGCGCCGCCGCCTAGGAAGTCCTTGAGGTTGCGCTGGCGAGCAACGAAGGACACCAACGGAATTGGCAACGCGCCAATGCCGGTCTCGACGAGCTTGGCAACCTTTGAGGTCTCGGTCTGGATGAAGGCGGTGTCGCGCAGGTGGTTGGCCAGCCACAGGACCAGCTCGTCAAGGAAGAGCACGACCCCGTCGTACCCGAGGTTCTTAGCGTGTGCGGTCATTGCTTGCAGACCGTCGGTCATGTCCAGCCAGGTGCCAGTGTTCTCGAAGGCCGGGAAATAGGTGCGAACCAGGGCGGCGACGACACGCTGACGGTCGGAGTCGCCTGCTGGCTTGGTGCGGGCAGCGTCATACAACTCAGGAGTCAACGTGGCGGCGAACGTGCCCCAGCCAGAGGAACCCGAGCCGCTTTCCTTGAACCGGGCGAAGAACTGATCGTCCCCGAGCTGCGAGCGCAACTGATCGGCGTTCTCGAACAGCGAATCCGAGCGATGCAGCACCGGAACAGAGGCATCTGGGTGCCGCTTTTTCATGGTCGCGAGGTAGCCACCAAAGAGCGCTGACTCGAAGGACTCTGCCCCGATGAGGTGGTAGTCGATCGCGAGCAGTTTGCGGGTGAGCAGGGCCTCATGCTTGGCGACTTGTGCCTGGAGACCGGGCAATGACTTGGCCTGCGCGTTGCCGGAAAGCAGTAGATGCATGACGGCCATGTAGTGCGACTTACCGGAACCGAACGAGCCGTGGATGAAGGCGCCTTTGGAGGATCCGCTCGACAACGTGGCCTCGACCAGAGTCAGCCCCTTCTCGAACGACTCCGCGATCGACTCGGTGACCACATAGTCGGCGAGCGTTTGAGACGCCGCTTCTTGTGCGCGGTGGATCTGCAGGACGAAGTCGTCGTCGTGGACGGCGAGCGGGATGTCGATCGCGTCCCGCAACGGCAAAGATAAGTCGGTCATTGTGACGCCCTCCGTCCGCGGGCTGCGGCCGGCGGTGTCCACGCCGTCACCTGATCGCGTGTCTTCTCCATACGGGCAAGGTACTGGTCAATGACGCCGGTGATGACCGAGGCGGGGCTGGCGCCGAATTGAGGTTCGATCTCCGAGTACCATTGCGCCAACCAGGGTTCCAACTCCACCAGCCCGGCCACCAGAGGCTCCAGGGCGTCGTCGTCGGCACCGAGCGCCTGCTGGACAGGAATCTCACGGGCGAGGGCGAGCGCTTGGTCGCGGTGGGACCATCCGGCCCAACCGAACACCGGTGTCGGGTCGCCTTCGCGCGCAACACCGGGATACGTGATGAAACGTTCTTTGGGGACGTCGAGCTTGCCGCGAGCTGTCCAGTACGTCGCTTTCGCGAAGTCGCCCTTTCCGTACTTGGGAGACACCGCGATCGTGACCTTTTCACCGGCGTCCTCGCGCCGCTGCAAGGCCCACACTTCCTGCCAGGCCCGGTACTTCTCAATGCCTGGGGGCTTGTAACGGTGGGCAGCCAGGAACGGCACCGCCTCGTCAAGAATCAAACCGCCAATCACCGCAGCAAGGTCCGGCTCAGCGGTGCCAGTGAGGGTGCGAGCGAGCTCCTTAAGTACCTGGTCTGTACGGAGCAGGTCAGCGAGTTCAGTCACCGACCTGGTGATCGGCCCCTGAGGGTCCTGCCACAGGGCCGGATCTTCAAGCCGGTCGAGGAGTGCCGCTTGCAGAGCGGCGGTGCGCTGTGCGTCCCATGCGGTGACGGCCCAGCGACGCTTGAATTCCGGCTTCTCCAGAAGCCGGATGGATTTGTCGGATTCCATCAGGTCGAGACGCTGCTGAACAAGTGCCTTGTAGTCGTCCGGCCATGAGTCGAGCAGCTCAGTGAGTTCTGAGTACCCATGATTCCAGTGGCGGAACCATGAACTATCGCTCCGCCCGTCTCGAACGTCCCGCGCGAGCGCAATGGCGAACGCCCGCTCCGAGGAACGAATCCCGTCGATCTGCGAGCCGCGGTAGTTAAGGTCCTCACCGATAAGTCCGTAGAGAAGGTAGACCTCCCAGTCCAACTCCTCCTGCTCGAAAATCATCCGTGTCCGGATTCGATGCCACTCAGCCTCTGCTCTTGCCAGTGCATCGCTAACGGTCCCCGTAGAGCTGTCAAGCCAGGCCCTCACCACAGCGAATGGCGTGTTCGCGGTTAGCTCTTGCGCCAACTCATCAAGGACACGCCCCCGGCTCAACGGAAGATTCGCCGGTAGTGGAAACTGCTCAAGCTTCGTGCCGGTGAACTCGTATCGGTGCTCCCACGGTTCGTCTGCGCCCGCACCGTCAGCGCTCGGCCTCCCCTTGTTGTGGCTTACCTGCTTGAGCCAGAAGCAGGCCGTGGAGGAATTCAGTACGCCGAGTAATTCAAAATGGTCGTCATCGGTCGCGTCGTCCGGCAGCTTGATCACCGGCGCAGATTTGTTTACCACCGGAGCCCCGGTTACGAGAACGAAGTGGTTGTGAGTGGCTACGAATGCAAAGGTAATCAACTTCTTGGCTCGCATTGACCAGCGGGTGAACTGCATATACTCGGTCCACCGAAGCCCTGCATCCGCCATTACGCCTTGGAAGGTGTTGCGACCGGCCAGCAAGCTGCGCCAAGGCCACAAACGACGATCGACGGTCGTCGTCGCGGTCAAGTCATTGGCGTACGGGAAGATGATCGTTTCCTCGCCACCGACTCTATAATCGCGAACGCCCTCTCCAATCAGGAACTTGCGCACGAAATTGGCGATGTCTCGATCAGTGTTCATACGTCGGGGACGCATGTATACGTCGTCAGCCCCGACCCTTACCCCACCGCCAATGCCTACATCGATTACGTGCGCCAACTTCTGGACCGCGACGTCCTCGACCTGTTGGAAAAGATCAGCGGCACCGCCACCACTTAGCGACCAAGGGTGAGTTGCAAGGACATCCCGCTGTAATTCCGTGACGGTCACGAAACTTCCGTCGTGTTTCATCCGATGAATATTTTCGACGATTTCAGTCCAAACAAGCCCTTTTGAGGGATCAGCTGGGGTACCGGGCTCGCCGCGGACGCCCAGGACCGCCCGGACCGAATCGTCGACGGGTCGACGACGGCGGCCGATAATGATTACTGGCGGTGTGCCATGGCCTGGGATGTATGCGCCGGAGACGTCGATGACAAGAGTCAAGTCGACTGGATTTCCAAGTTCATGCCCCGCGAAAAGGTGCTCGATGAGTTTCTTGCCGAACTCGCGCTTCATGAATGAATTCGAGGTGATCTGGCCGACGTAACCCGCACCCTGGCCCTGCTCGCCCCGAACCGCGAGGCGGAAAAGCAACTCCATGAACGGGACGGTGAGCGCGTACTGCCGATATGTGGTCGCATACATCGCCCGATAAAGGGCGTTCAGAGCCGGGTCGTTCGGCGTGATGTAGGGCGGATTTCCGACAACTACGTGGTACTGACTCGGCTTGAGGATGCCGAAGTACTCGTCGAGGTCCTCGGTGTCGTAGCTGAATGCTGCCCCGGATTCGTCGTCATCGAAATCGAAGGTCTGATCAAGGCCGCCCCGCACACCAAGAAGCGAGTCGCCGATGGCGAGGCGGAATCCCATCGGGGGTACTCCGACAAGTGAGCGTTCTCCGGTCTCTTTCAGGGCGGCGACATTAAGGCGGAACCGTGCGATCGCCGCGGCGAACGGGTTGATGTCGACGCCGTGGATCGACGCCATCGCACGACGCACGCGCTCCTTGGCGTCAAGTCCGGGCGCAGCTTCGAGCCACGCATGGTTGAGTCGCTCGAACGCTCCGAGCAGAAAGTGTCCGGACCCGCAGGAAGGGTCGATCAGCTTGAGGCCGTCGAGTCCGAACTCCGCGACTGCCGGGGTTAGCGTCTGGTCGAGGATGAACTCTTCTACGAACACCGGTGTCTGCAATAGTGCATAAGTCTTCTTGGCGTGCTCGGAAAGATCTTGGTAAAGGTCGCCGAGGAATCGGGTTTCCAGGGTGGAGTCGGTGAAGTCGTGGACGAGGGTGCCGTCCTCCTTTGTGCGCCGCCAAAACGAGATCAGCGCAGTCGCCGATTCCGGGCTGATCTCCGCCCGCCACACCGGATTGTGTTTCGGGTCGACCAATGCCTGCCCGGCCGGCTGTGCGGCGAGCACGGCGAATCCCTGTTGAAGCCAGTGACGACGGTTGTGGGTTGGGTTGTCACGGAAGTAGGCGGTGAGGTTCTCTTCGGCGCGCTGCACGCGGTGGCCGGGACCGCCGATCCAGCCGACAGCGGTCGGTAGTCCGTCGATTTTGGCGCCGACGAGAAGATCGTTGTCCTCGCAGAAGCGCAGGAAGGTCGTTGAGACAATCCAGGCGACGGCAGCCTGGTCGACTTCGTTGTCGCGCCAGTCCACCCAGGACCAGCCGGTCCGCTCGCGGCGGAACGCCTCGGCATATTCCTCTTTTAATCGCGCACCCCAGGAGTTCGAGGGGTCATCGGCGCGCTGCTTCAGGTCAGCTTGGAGAATCTTGAGCTGTGCCTTGAGGTCGGCGAGGAGGGCAGACGAGTCGATCACTTTCGGGCTCCTGAGTTACTGCGGGTGGCTATGGGCTCCGTAAGGAGCGAGAGGTCTGCGGGCAGCTCAACCCAGCCGCTGGGACCGAGCGGCACGGGCTTGCCCTCCAGCAGGGGGACGGCTTGGCTGCCCTGCTTGGCGACAAGCAACCAGCGGGCAGCGGGGCGGGGAGTTCCGACATCGAGCAGCGTAGAAAGAAGCTCTGCCATGCCGTATCTCACGAGCGGGCCGGCATTGACGATGAGCAACGGCTTGTCCGTTACGAGTCTTTCCTCCCAGGCTGGTTTCAGGGCTCGCTGGACAAGGCCCACGAGATTCGACCAGTCTCCGCTGTCTTTTTGGCTGGCATCAACGCCCAGGACGAACTCCCAACTTGCCCCGTGCTGGTTGGCGAGTGCGCGCGTCGTGTTCACGACGAGCGATGCGACATCGAGCACTTCCACGCCGTACCGGTTCGGAAGTTCGTGCGCTGCCTTCACGTATCGCTTGGGTGGTGTCGTCAGGGTGAGTGCGCCGTTCCGTGAGAGCGACTCTTCCAGCTTCGTCGCGGCCTCTGCCACTGCGACCGGTGTGAAGACCGTAAAGCCGCTGCCGGTATGCGTGGCCGAGCGCACCTCTGATGCCAGCTCGTAGACGCCGTTGTGGTTCACGATCCCAGGCAGGACCGCAGAGACCAGAGCGTCGAGTCGATGCGACGCAGTCGGGAGCTCGACCTGCGGGAAACGCGCAGCGACACTGCGCCGGACGGCGGCCTCGCTGATCCGCCGACCAGGTTTGCCACGCAATGCGCGCTCGACGGCCTCCTGGGGGTCGAGGTCGACTGGATACAATTCGTCGAACCCCGAGACGGCAGCCTTTTTCGACACAGAGGCTGCCAAAGTCAGTAGTCGACGCCCCGTTAAGTCCACGAGCGGGAAAGATCCTGCCTCGCCCACGATTTCGGTCAGGGCGGCGTTCGCTGTTGCGAAGGCCACGACGCCGGCGGCCACGAGGTCATCCGCTCGGCGTCCGAGCTCAATCGCCGCCTCCGTCAGGATGTCGGCTGGCGCGAACTCCTGTCCTGATCCATCAGGGTCCGCTGTTTCTCGGAGCGCGATGAGGTCGGCGCGCTTGCCGATACCTCGCCGCAGTTCCAACGCGGGCTCGGGCATCCTCGCATCCACCTCGTAAGCTGCCCGCAGCAGGGCGGCCCCTTGCCGGAGGCGATCGTCCCCGTCCAACAGAGAACCGCGCTGGGCAACCAGTGCGTTCGCGAGGGACGTCACCGCCATCACTCGGCCGTTGCGGGCAAGGAGTGTGGCCGCTTCGTCTCGCACGCCATCGATGGCAGGGCGGGCCTTCTTGCCCCACGCCGTGACTGCGTGATCCACCGCGTGCGCGACGCGCTCTCGGGTCATCCCAAGTGATCGGGCCGTGTCTCCCGTGGAGGGCCAATCACCGGCGGCCGCGTCACCAGATAGTCCCAGGAGCCGCTCGATCACCGTCTGCTCAGCACCCTTGAGCTGGTCTACGAGCAAGGAGACGAGGCGCTCTGTGCCCATCGGCTGACCAGTGCCGATGTCCTCCGCACCGCTGAGCCGTGACCGCCAGCCGCGAATCCTTGCCTGAATCTCCTTGCGGTAGGTCTCCCCGAGGCCTCGTATCGAGTTAATCCGGGTCGGGTGAACGCCCAGCAATTGCCCGACGGTCGCCACATCGAGACGCGACACGCCGGACAACGCCCGAGCGGACAGGCCAGCGCGCTCCAAAGGGGTGTCGAGCGTAGCGGCGTCGGCGAGGTCGTCGCTTCCGCCCCCGCCATCCTCCTCTGTGTCGAGAGCGGCGAACACTCCCTGCCAAGCAACTGCCAACTCATCAGCGTTGCTGAACCGGGCACCGATGTCGGGGCTTAGAGCGCGTTGGAAGAAAGCCGTGAGCTGAGTTGCCACGGCCAGCTCGAAGCTTGCGGGCTCGATGATCGGCGGGTCATTCGGGTCGGAGGGCCGTCCCGCGCCCTCTCCCCACCACGGAAGCTGCCCCGTCGCCATCTCGAAGAGGGTGGTCGAGACAGCCCACAGTTCGGCTGCCCGGTCATACTTCTGACGCCGACCACGACCGAGGTAGGGATCTAGATAGCTCGGAGTGCCGGACGCGACGTTGTCAACATTCTCATTCGCGAGGGAAAAGTCGAACAGCACCAGAGACGGCCTCCTGGTGCCGGGATCTGGAGTGATGCCCAGGTTGGCCGGCTTGATGTCGCGGTGGAAGACACCCCGGGATTCCAGGTAGATCATCGCTTCCAGCAATTGGCTGCCGTACTGCTCTAGCTGGCCGACCGTCGCCCGGCCCTCCTTGGAGAGTCGCGTAGCCAGTGTCTCCTTGCCAGCGTCGCTGAGTAGAAGTGCACGTCTTTCTCCGACGTCGAGGGGGCCCGCGACGAGTCGCACCACCCGACGGTGATCGAGAGCTCTCAACACGTCGGCTTCGAGTGCGAGCCTGCGCCCCGCCGATTCAGTGCGAGCGACTTTAAGCACGAGCTCGCGGTTGGGATCATCGGAGTCGATGTCGTTGACAGCAAGTGCGACGCCGCTGGAACCTTCGCCACGCCGACTGGTCACGATGAAACGGTCGGCGACGATGTCGTCCTTTTGCGCATCGACGGCGTCTGCCGCTGGTGTGGGTTCGTCGGTCTGGCTTCCCCGGCGAAGCGCTTCGCTCTCTAGCCGAAGGAGCTCCAGCACTTCCTCAATGGTTGACAACCGTTCCGACTCGACCGCACGAGTTGCCATCACAACGACGTCGGCGACACCATCAGGCATACCCGGTGATGCTGCACGGGGGTCAAGTGCACCCGCGTCCGACATCCGTTGTTCCAACTCCACGAAAGTTTCGGCCGGCGACTTTCCCGTCAGAACGAGATAGGCCAGGACACCAAACCCGTAGACATCCAGCGGAATTGGCGGGAGCCCGTCGACCGAATGACGAGCCTCGGGTGCGAGCCAGAGCCAGTCGTCCAGATCCGCCACACCCATGATGTCCTCGACACCCGCACTGATAGCCGTCAGGCGGGAGACGTTCCTGGTCGAGCTGTCACGTTGAGCGAAATACCAATCGCGGATCGTTAGGTGCGGCAGGTCGTCGGCACCCGGGGTCGCCCACACCCGTCGCGGCGACAATGCTCGATGGCGCAGGTGGACGTTATGGGCGAACCGCAGAATCTCGCCCAAACGGATCACCAAATCGATGCGCTGTTCGAGATCGAGCTCGATTCCCTCCCCCGCGATGTAGGCGTCAAGCGGGAGTTCCTTGGCTTCGTACTCGAACACCAAAGCCGGCCCGTCATCGGTCCGCTTGAAGTCGATCGGGGCCGCGATGCCGCTATGCCGCAGCCCCTGGGTGAGCTGGAACTCGCGCTGCGCGAGCTGCTCGATCTGCTGGCGGTCGGCCGGTGACGCGGTCGCGGGCACGTCGTACAGGCGCAGCCTGCGCTTGATGTCGGGCAGCGCGGGAAGGTTGACGAGCACGTCCTGCCAGTCCCGGCCCTGCGCAATCGGCTCGTCATCGGCAACAACAAAGTCACCCACCATCCGGACCTTGGGCGTCGGTGTGAATCCCACCGCGTCACAGAGCGCACGAACCTGTTTTGCCCGCTGGTAGTCGATCGGCTGCCGGAAATCGTGCGGCGGCTGGGCCAGGAAGTCGGAGAATTTCAAGAGGTGGGGCGAGGACTTGACGTGGTAGCCGTCGAGGGTCAGCACTCCGATGTCGCCGGGGGTGGCGATGCTGACGGTACTGCCCTCACCATGCATGACCACGACGGCGTGGATGCGGGGCACCTGTCCCCTCGCGGATTGGTTGGGCGTTCGGTCCTGCAGGAGACCCTTCAGCCATTTCGCCTTGCGGTCGGCGGCGAGCCTGGGGTTCTCGACGTTGCGCTGGCCTTGGTTCCAACGCTGCGCATTGCCGCGGATCGTGCCATGCCAGCCCTTGAGCTCAACGAGGTACATCCCCTGAGCGGTTAGCAGGAGTACATCGACCTCGGCCGTGCGTCCTTGGTCATTGATGAAGGTCAGGTTCGCCCAGGCGGTGGTGATGCCGTCGTCTGGGAGAAGCTCGCGAAAGGCATCGAGTGCGGCGGCTTCGGCAGGACTTGCCGGCTCACCCATCACCTTCCACAGTGGAGAGTCATGCTTCATCGCGTCCCGCTTTTAGGCATGCAGATGCGCGATCCAAGCACAAGTAGCAACCACAACCGCTTCACTCCGGAGACTTTATCGGCGGAGCCGACAAAATGGGGACAACCAGAACAAGAAGAAGGTTGATGAGACGCGGAACGGCGTTGCTGGAGGTGACTATTGCGGTACCGACGCCAGTGCGCATGGCTCGTCACCTCCAAATGGGCCCCCAACAGTATTGCGTAACGCAAGCGCCAGGTGTAGAGCCGTATCCCCAACATGCCGTGTCGCGGCCGAATTCCGGGGCAGTGACGTTCCTGCGGGCCAAATGTTCGCTCAGCCAGAGGCCAGCGAGTACTGGAATTCCGTACGTTTGGCACACCGTGGTGCGAACATTCTGAGGGAACTAGCTAGCCGGGGGATTCGCATGGACGTCGCAACAGTGGAAGGGCCGGCCTGGTGCGCCCCGGGCTTGACCACTCGGAGTGGTGTGTACCCCCTCGCCGTCGAGCAACCAGTTCTGAACCAGGTCGGCTTGCTGGTCCCGGGTGTTACGACCCTGACAACCATCGCTCGGTACTTCTCCTTTTACTGGGCTCTCGCCGACGTTGCCGCAACCCATGACTTGGATGCCGCCGCGAGCCGAACACTCGTCCGAAATGCTGAGGTGGCCTTGGCCTGGGCGTCGGCCTTGCAGCCAGAGGGCGATGAGCTGACTGGCACTCAAAAAATGCATGGCGCAGACACAGTCAATCGACTGCTCCAGAAGGGGCAAGATCAGCACCTCGCTGACGTCGGGCCCGGCACGTACTCCCCTCGATCGTGGGGCTATTGGTCCCAATATCGGGGCTCAGCTCTCACCCTGAAGATCGCTGCGGCGGACGGCCACGCCATTCGACGAGGCTCAAGGTCATGCCCCGACTCGATCAAGCAGATGTACGAGGGTCTGCTATCGATGGCGGCAGCTCGTGCTCCCCGCGCCTCCGACGTCGCGGCCTTCTTTGACCTAACAGTCATGGGCGAGATGTCGCCGGACGTCGAACCGCTCCGGGAGTTACTGTGTGCGACCGACAGCGGTGTTCACAGTGCTGATAATTGGTTGCCCGCCGACCGGATGCGCCGATCAACGCTGCGGATACTCGGAAGGTCGGCCCAAGTCTGCTCGAACTCCAAGGGCTGGCGTTTCACCCTGGCTGACGGCGTGGCGTACGGCGGTCATATCGATAGCGACCCGGTGTTCGTGTCGGAACGACGACAGGCTCAGACATGGCGCGGGATGCTCCTTCGGCACCATTCCGTCGGAGCATGGCGCGCGTTGTGGTCTGCACTTGTCGACGAGGTGATTCGTACTGCCGACCCGGTCAGTCGCGATCAACTTCACGAGTGGATCCGGGGCCAGGTCGGGAATGGCACGGTCGACTCTTTCGTCGACGGACTGCCACCCGTCCAAGCGAACGGCCATCCCGCTGCGGCCGAGGAAACAGTCGGCCAACAGTACACCGGAGTGGAAGCATCAATCGGAATTCTGCTGCTTGGCGGGCTTCGCCTCGACCACTTAGACGGCGAGGTGCTTGCCTCGTATCTGGGCGGTTCAGCGAGACGTCGCGTCTATCTCGACCCTCACTGGGTGCGTGGACAGCACACCGAGTACGAGTCGCGTTCTCTCGGCGACTTGGCGTGCGCACTGGTCGACGACATGCTTGCCCAATCACATCGAGTCTCACTGCGAAAAATGCGTGTGGAGAACAACGGCCAAATGATCCTGCCGACGAAGCTCCATGAGCGAGAAGGCCGTTGGTTCGCCGAGAGTCGCGAAGGAGCCGGCAACATCGGTGTACGTGCGTACCAATTGGGCCAGATCTGTACCCAACTTGGCATGTTCATCGAGACAGACGGCGCTCCAATGCCAACGGCGATCGGCTGTGCACTCCTAGGACTACCCGAATGACCCACGTGCGTTTTGACTTTCAATCGCCGTTGGCGTTGATCCGACAGTGGCAACTACGAGCCGACGGCGCAAGTCTGCTCGAAGTACTAATCACCGGTTACACGCTGGACCTTGCCTTCTTCGAGAAGCGTTGTGTCTCACTAGCTCGCGGGTTAGGCGCACGTATCACCGTGCTCGCCGATGCCCACCAGTCGGTGCACGACCCTGCGGATGTGCGCCTCGCGGGAACGTCCTACCAGCATGCGAATGTTGGGTGCCAGGGAGCATTCCACCCGAAGCTCGCGGTCCTGGTCGGGGAAGAAGACGTCTGGGTCGCAATCGGCTCCGGCAATCCGACAACATCCGGCTGGGGCCATAACGACGAACTCTGGCTAGTCCTGAAGTCGAGTCGGACGACCGGACCCGCCGCTCTGTTGGAACTCGCAGACTGGCTTCGACGCCTTCACTCTCACGTCAAAATGCCAACTTGGATCGCGTCCACGGTTATTGAGATCGCAGACATGGTTATACCCGAGGTCACGGACGACTCAGTACCCGCACTACGCATCCTAGGCAATCTCAAGAAACCGATCATCGACCAGTTGCCAGCAGTCGAGGTGAACTCACTAGCGTTGAGTGCACCATTCTTCGACTATGCGTCAGCCGCAGTCCGCGAGCTTGTGGGACGGTTCAAACCGAAGAGTCTGATCGTCGGCATACAACCAAGATTGGGCAGCTACGACGGAGTTAGCCTCGTCGCCGCGACCGCGCACGTTCCCTCAGCAGCGTTTCGCGATCTTCCCGATTCCGACGGACGCGTGAGTCATGGGAAGTTGGTGGAATGGACGGTCGACGGCAAGTCGACCGCGCTGATCGGAAGCCCGAACCTGAGCTATGCAGCGCTGCTTTCCAGCACGGAAGAAGGCGGCAATTGCGAGCTAGCAGTGGTCTTTCCAGTCGATCAGACGCTGCTACCTGAAGGCACCGATGTAGCCGTGGAGACCATTCGACAGCGCTCGACTCTGTCCGCAGCAGCGGAGCCCAGGCTGAGCCCACCGGTGACACTGCTCGGTGCACGCCGAGAACTACAGGGCATCACAGTTGAGTTGATCGTGGAATCGTCGGTACCCATTGTGATCGAGACGTCGCCCAATGGTGGTCCGGGTACATGGCAGCAATGCCATGTCATCCGACCCGACGGCGCAAGCCTGAGCGGCGTTGTAGCGGAGCGGTTCCAAGCGCCAGAGCAAATGGGCGCTGCGGTGCGCGCGGTAGTCGATGACCCGAAGACGCCGTACACGACTCCTGCTGTCTTTCTTACCGATACAGCGCGATGCCTTCCACGACAGGTGAATTCGTCCGCGCCTCGCCTGAAGCATCAGTTCGGGGATTTCTTTAGCGACGAGAAGTTGCAGCGACGCTTCGAAGCCGACCTCCTTCGACTGCTCGCCGAGAATGCTAGCCAGCGCAGCCAGTCGGCCGCCTCGCGCCCCACTCGTCAGCAACCTGCGCGTGCGTCCAGCACCGACAGATGGACTCTGTGGCTCCAAGGAACAGAAGCGACCATCGGCCCGACCTTCACCGCGTCGTTGTTCCCGTTCTCTGCGGCAGCGAGAACGCCCACTCCGGCTCAGCTGCAACAGTGGGATGTTGATCTCGCTGGAGCTTCAGAAGACATTGCGGAGGGCGAGGATCCCGAATCTGTCGATCCGATCGCCGATGACGAGGAGGAGTCGGGCGAACGCCTGCCGCCAGTCGTGCCGCCCGCGATGCGCCATAAAATGCGACATTTCGCGATCAAACTTTCCGCGAGGTCGCGAGCGACACCGCAGCCGAGCCTCGAGCTTAGGATGCTTGTTCTCCGACTTATCCTGGATCTCCTCGCAGCGGGCGTCTGGGGCCCAGACGACGACGGGTGGCGAGCACCGGTGGCTGATGCGATCATCGCGCTCCCGCCCACCGCGGACGAAGAGGTACCAGATCGTGCGCTCGACTTCCTTGGTTCACTCGCTGCTGTTGGACTCGCGCTACTTGCCCAAGGTGCATCGCTACACGGCGGTCGTGAGCAAGACCTGATTTTCAGAAAGGCTTGGGAGGCCGCCAGTCTGCACGCAGCGATGGCTGAGATCGGGCTCAGCGAGCAGTACCTTTATCAACCGGCCGAGGGCTACAGCCGGGTTGCCGGACTCGCAGGCGTGGAGTCCGTGATTGAGCTGGCCCAGGACTACGTCAACGACTCCAACGCCGCAGTTCGGACCGCTGTTGAAGACGCGGCAGCTGAAAAGGGCTGGGACGTCAAGTTCGGCGATGGACTGTGGATCGTTTCAGCAGCGCAAGCCACTCCGCGTGCGGTGGCCGCCAAGATCGCAACGGTGATCGGTGAGCATGAGAAGACGTGCGGTGTCTTCGTAGAGACCAAGCGTGGGAAGTGTGTTCTACTCCGTCACAACTCAATCCTCGCAGTCGCGGAGAACAACTGCTGGCGTGTAGGCAAGCTTCGGTCCTCACTGAGCACGCCCGCCTCGCGACTAAGCGAGGGTTCCCTTGGCGGTGAAGCATATTCGCTTGCAAACCCACCCCAGTCCGTGACTGAGCTCTGCGGTCAGATCGGGGTCGAATCAGAACAAGTGCGGCTGTTTCTGAAACCCGCACGGACGGTACTCGAGTCGGGCTCGGGACATACAACCCCGGAATCGACGTTCTGACGAGCTCCCAAACAACGAGAGGAACAAACATGGATGAACCATCGTCTCTTCAGCTTTCGACGTTCGAGCGTCTCGCGCCTCGACTCTTCGGCCGCTGGTGCGATCGGCATGCAGCCGCGATGTCCCCTGCACCGCACGCAATCCGCAGCCAGTCATCGACCATCATTGATGCGAGCCTGTTGAGGTTAGGGCGACCGCTATAAATCGCCGGTCTCACGCTAGCAATCCCGAAGCGCTGCCAGAAATACAACAGGTGGGGAGCTGAAGTGATCAAGTCTGTAGCCAACGCACCGGTCTTCCAACTACTCAGTCCACAAGACACGGTCGTCTACGAGATTCCCAAGTATCAGCGGGAATACGCGTGGACGAAGCAGGAATGGGACGAACTCTGCGATGACCTCCTGGAGGATGACGGCTCGGGATCTGGCCATTTTCTCGGCACCATCATCTGCATAAACAGAACGTCAAACGCCAACGAAGAGAACGTCCTCGAGCTCGTTGATGGCCAACAGCGATTGACTACACTGTCAATACTCATGGCATCGATCTACAGATTCCTAACTGACCACAGCGGCCAGCTCGACGCCGACGGCCGGTTTGATCTTGATTCGTTGGGGCGGCAGCTTGTTCTGAAGGATCCCATTCGACTGCGGGTCCGCCCTCAGAGCCAGAACTCAAACAATGACGACTATCTCAACGTCCTGAAGGCCAGTGGACTCGACGTGAAGGCCCCGTCAGTCAAGTTTCTGGGAAACCGCCGGATCATGAAGTCCTACAACCACTTTACCGATCGACTCGATCAGCTTGCTGGACCAAAATCGTCAGTCACGCCCGTGCTCGAACTGCTGAAACGCGTTAAACGGGCCATACTCGTAAAGCTGGAAGTCGAGAGTACCGCGGATGCCTTCACGCTGTTCGAGTCGCTGAACAACCGCGGGATTCCACTCACGCCGATCGATATCATCAAGAACTCCCTGCTCGCCGCGGCGGACAAGAAGCGGAACAGCGGCCTCACCGCCGAAGAAGTGTTCGAGCAATGGAACGAACTACTTCGTGACCTCGGGGACGATTACAAGACCCAGGAAAGATTCTTTAGGCACTACTACAACGCGTTCAAATCTGAGCTCCCGGCAGTCCAGAATGCGCCGATCGCCACGCGGTCGAAACTGATCCGAATCTACGAGAAGCTCATCACAAGCGATCTCGAAACTCGGCTGGAAGATCTCCTGATTTGCGGCGGCATCTACAAACGCATTGTGGGAAATCTGGACTCCGACGAGCCTAGGAATTCATTCGACGACGCGCTCGCCGACCTCGGCCGTGTGCAAGGAGCGCCCTCCGAAGCGCTGCTGCTCTATCTCATGGCCTACCAGGAGTCCCTAGAGCTAACTGAGCCGATGCTCAGATCCGTCACCGAAACGTTGACGAGCTTCTTTGTCCGCAGAAATCTCACGGGTGATCCTGCCACGAACACCCTTCAGCGGCTTTTCATGTCGATCATCGACACGGTGTCCAAGGTAACCGGACGCCAGATTGTCGAGGTGATCGAGACACGGCTCCGGAAGGAAGCCTCTGATGACAAAGCCTTCTACGCCAAGCTCGTGGGCCCGCTCTATAACGAGAACGCCGACGTGACCCGGTACATCCTCGTTTCCCTCGCGAAGGCAACCATGACCAAAGAGACCACCAACGATCTGTGGGAGCGGGAGGGAAAGCATTTCAAGTGGACGATCGAGCACATCCTGCCCCAAGGACCCAATCTTCCGAAGGAGTGGCTGAGCATGCTCGGGGGCACCGCAGAGGCGTCAGCCATCCAACAGCAGCACGTCCACAGGCTCGGCAATCTCACGATAACTGGCTACAACAGCACGCTGAGTAATCGATCGTTCCATGCCAAGAAGATTCGGAAGGATGGCCGAGGAAACTACGTCGGGTTCAAAAACCGGCTGCCACTCAATGACGACGTGGTTCAGGCGCCCCAGTGGACCGCCGCCGAGATCGACGCTCGAACCGAGAAGCTGGCCAAGCAAGCCTTGAAGCTGTTTCCTCTGTGACCTGGTTTGCTCTCGGCGTGACCTGGCCACCACAGCGCCGCCAGTTTGATCGAGCGAAACTTGGACATCGACACGGGTACCACCGCATGCCTAGGACGTCAGGTACGCGGTGAGCGACACCTTCTGATATCTGGCGAGATCCCGCTGCGCGTCGAGGAGTGCATCTTCGAGGCTTTGTAACCGCATTGCAGCCTCAGCAACGGTGGCATCGCCGTCGGACCGGCGGCGCCGATAGTCGAGGCGGACCGCATCCACTTTCAGCGTGATTTCCTGGTCCAGCGCTTTGAACTTGGTATCGACGGACGCTTGGATCTGGCGCAGCTGCGGGGCTATGGAATCGATGGCTACCTGCTGTTGTCGCTTCTGGTCCGCAAACTTGCGGTCGAGAGCTTGCATCTGTTGTCTAGGCAGCGTCTGAGGTGCGCTGCTTTCGGCGGCCGCGAGTACCCGCTCGCGCCATAGGCGAATACCTATGGACTTGGACGGACCGATCCCATAGATGGTGAACCAACTGCTCGACCCCGTTCTACGGAACTGGGTGCCGTTAACCGCGGCAATATCTGCCGCTGTGTGTAGACCGTGGACGCCCAGTGCCGCGACCAGTGCCGGTCCAATGCCGTGGATAACGCCCGGTTCGATACGGCGCGATGCCATGTAGGTTTGGATATGCTGCTCGCGCAACGCCTTTAGTTGCTTTTGCGCTTCCGTTGCCTTGGCATTGTCCAACCGGTTGAACGCGGTCTGGAGCGTCGTCAGCTGCTTGCGTAGATCCTTGGATTGGCGCTCATATTCGGCGGTTGAGGATTTCGGTAGTTTCGATCGTTGATCCTCCAATGCTTGAATGGCGCGTCGTTCGTCGCCATCCAACCCAGCACGAGCGGCTCTCGCTTTCACCACCCGCTTCTCCTGCTGGGCCACTTCGCGGCCCGTCTGTCTCACCTGCCGACGCGCTGCAGTGCGACCGACAACGGTATCGGATCTACGCCACAGCATCCAGGTTCCGAACATCATCGCGGACACCCACAACAGAAGGAACAAGCTCCCGAGCAGTACGTTCAGTACGGCACCTACAGCGACCGCACCGAGGATCGCGACCGCCGTCATCACCGCGCCCACAACCTTCGCAGCCGTGCTTGGGCCCACTACTTCAACCGGCGGAAGTGGCGCCTCGTGACTCCGCAACCAACCGGTGCCCAGCCGAGCTGTCTGGACCGACTGCTCGGACGCGGGTGTCGCGCCGGCAATGAGAGTGCCCGCATCCCGCCACCAGGCCGACGAAGGATTAGTAGAAGCACCCATTTGTGGTGATGCTTGAGCGCCCGTTGGGAGTGGAATCCGTGCCGGATCGAATTCCGGGACACCGGCGAGCGAGCTCGACGACGTGAGTGACTCCGTCAGTAAGTCGGCCACCTCACTGTGAGGGGACCCCAGCAAGCCGATTCGCTTAATAGCGGCGAGCGGTGCTGCAAAGTCTTCTTTGCCGAATAAGAGCTTCTCGTCCCCGTCTTGGCGGAATGTCCACCACAGCCCGGGATGTGCCGCGAGCGAGAGCAGCGAACCGTAAATGAGCCATGCGCTGAATCGGTCCAAATGTGCTGCGAAGTCAGTGTTCGAGCGGAGGGGATGCTGGTAGTTAGCAAGCCCCAGTTCGTTAGAACCGAGATCCCTGATCGATGGCACGAACATGCCGTCGTAGTCGATTAGGCGCAGCCTGTCGTTTGTGTCGACAAGGAGGTTTCCGTGTTGCAGGTCTCCGTGGGCGATGCCAGCGTTTTGTAGATCGTCGATGCAGGCGGCGAACTGTTCTGCAACGCGCAGGATTCGGTCAGGTTGACCGAGGTTCTGTTCCAGCCATGGGATGAGGGTCTTAGAGTTTTCGACCCACTCCATACGGAGGATTGGGTGCCAGTGTCCGTCGACCAATACACCCTGCGTTATGTAGTCGAAGCCGACCTGCCATGGCCGCGCCAGTTTGGCCAGCACGTCGTGGATGGCTTCATACCGCTTATTTTGGCCACCGACTTCGCGGGTGAAGCACTTCACGGCGTAGCGCTTCCCGGACGAACCGGTGATTGAGAAAACTGACGCGAAGTTGCCGGAGATGGCCTTGGGCAGTCCCAACGAAGTCAGTTCGACTCGACCGGTTTTCAGTTCCTGGTCGCGGAAGCACATGCCAGTGTTCTGCAATGCCTGAACGTAGTCGCCGTTCGTAGGGAAGGTCGTCATCGTCGGTCAGAAACAGTGCACGCGGACCAGTGTGACGTCGTCATTCTTCAGACGGCCGCTCAAGCGCTCATCGGCTACCCAACTTTCGAACGGTTGGCAGTCGCTGCTACCAAAGTCTCTCCAGATCCGCCACGGGCTCTCCGATTGTTCCTTGCGCTCCAGGAACCACGCAGCCAAAGCATCGGTACAGAGAAAGAACAGATCTTCGGGTTGCCAGTCACCGCTCGTCTTGCGTAGCCGCCGCTTGAAGGTGCTCTCGCGATCGAGGCTACGTATCAGGTGCGGTGACGTATTGAAGGCGCTGGAGCGTTCTAGAGGAAATGCCCGCTTGCAGACCTCCCCGCGCACATGAAAGAGCGTTGCGTCACCGACACCCATCGACCACCAACGACCAGGTTCGTCGGCGCGCGGGTTGCGAAGCCTTAGAGCCACGAGGGTGGCTTCGGCACCACGCTCGAGCCCTGGCTCCTCGTACCACGCGATCGGCTTATTTCGGCGGAGCCGTTCCTCGCGATAGTCGACTAGATGTGCTGGCCACTCCTGGATCGCCGCGTTGATTGCATCGGACCATCGGCGGTGGGGAATCTGCTCCTGTGCGACACGTTGCGACAACGCCCTTGCCCAGCTTCCCGACAACAGGCTCTCGGTGGCCCCGTCCGAGACTGCCACCTTCACGTCGTCGACCTCTGGCGATAGCACCACCTCGATGAGTTGGTCGCTGACACTGTTTGCTGCAGCGTCTTCATATTCCGCGTCTGACGCGCCGGCTTTCGGCAGCCAGAACGTGTCGATCTGCCCATGCATGGATGACTCAGCGAAGATCGCTGGCGCGAGTTCCGATTTCGAGGAATTGCACGATGCCTGCCACGTCCGCGTTGTAAACGAACCCTTTCGAGCCCTCCTCAACGCGATGCCCTTGGTTGCTTGCCAACGATCTCATCTGAGACGGCAACAAGCTCGACATAGCAAAGAGCAAACGGGAGAACTGATCCGGGAGGGATGCATCCGACGCCGGGAACGAAATTGAAGTGCCGCCCTGATCGCTCACATGGAGGTTGAACAGGAGCACATTCCCGTCGGTGGTGAGTTGTGATCGAAGCTTCGTAGCGATCTCCGTCGGGTCACCGTCGTTGCTTTCCCCGTCGGTTAGGTGCAACACGACCGGGGGGAAACCTGCGGGGTGCTGGTCTACCCAGCTCGAAACAAGGGCTTCTGCACGCGTCAGAGCCTGAACCATGGGTGTGCCTCCCCCAGCCCGCGGATAGAGCCAGATCGGGAACTTGACCTGTTGCTCAACAAGCCCGCCCGCGCCATCGGGCACCTTCTTCGTACGGTCCTCAATCTCCGCCGGACTCTCGGCGACCTCGCTGATCGGAACCAGGTCACGTCCGCTGAGCGGACCCCCAAACGCCGAGTTGACCAGATTTCCGCCGTACCCCAACACCGCAACGTGGAAGTAGTCCCGTACGCCCTCCTCTTTGGCGCAGCGGAGTGTTAGCTCCTGCAGCAAACGGTTGATCGCATCGGCGACTACCTCGGACTTCTTCTGCCGCACCTCTCCGCCGATCGCATCATCCATACTGGCGGACTGGTCGACGACGAAGACAAAACACGTCGGAGTGGCTCTGCTGATCTCAGCGGTATATGACACGCGATCTTCCTTACCCTTCGCTTCGGTGATATCGAAAATGATGCACCAGATTCTCGCCCACTATCACCTCGGTTGACACAAATTCCCGTCACCCGATACTCGCGGTGAGCGAACGCAATCACAGTTCACTCCGGTCGAGAACACGCTCCGACGTTCATCCGTGGATTTAGCCCGGATTTTGCGTGGAAATGGGCGTGGGCTTGGTCTGATGTCGAGTTGTGTTGCTGGGGAGTAGTTTTCGGGTGTAGGCGTGGGTGGATTGTCCTGTTTCGCCAGGTGGTGCGGGCTTTCCCGGGG
>NZ_VCMY01000039.1:0-56695 GCF_005924235.1 Mycobacterium sp. DBP42 | reverse complement strand
AACTGGGCCTGATCTTCTTTCACCACGCCTGGACTCGATTCCAAGCGACCTAACGAACCGCCGGATGCGAGGCCCGCACGTCCGGTGGTGTGAGAGGGGGCCGGTCAACCCGGCCCCCTACTCGATTCCGGGGGCCTGACACACTGTGGGGCGTGCTTCGCATCGGGTTAACCGGCGGTATCGGCGCCGGGAAGTCAACAGTGTCGGCCACATTCAGCGATCTCGGCGGCATCGTCGTCGACGGCGACGTCATCGCCCGTGAGGTGGTCGAGCCCGGAACCGAGGGGCTGGCCAGGCTGGTCGAGGCATTCGGGGATGGCATCCTGCTGCCCGAGGGGGCGTTGAACCGTCCGGCTCTGGCGGCGGTCGCCTTCAGTGACGACGAGAAGCGCGCCACACTGAACGGCATCGTGCATCCGCTGGTGGCACATCGGCGGTCGGAGCTCATTGCCGCGGCCCACGAAGATGCCGTCATCGTCGAGGACATTCCGCTTTTGGTGGAATCGCAGATGGCGCCGATGTTCCCGTTGGTCATCATCGTCAACGCCGACGCCGAACTGCGCGTCAGGCGACTCATCGAGTATCGCGGATTCACCGAGGAGGACGCCCGCGCCCGCATCGCTGCGCAGGCCACCGAGGAGCAACGCCGGGCTGTCGCCGATGTGTGGCTGGACAATTCGGGCAGTCCGGGCGCCGTCGTGGAGCAGGCTCGCGCACTCTGGCACGAGCGGATCCTGCCCTTCGCGCACAACCTCAAGGTTCGCCGCCCGGCCCGTCGCGATCCCGCCGTGGTGCCCTACGACGCGGCTTGGCCGGATCAGGCGCGCCGGATCTTGGCCCGGCTGAACACCGCTTGCGGGCACCGTGCGGTGCGTATCGACCACATCGGTTCGACCGCGGTGCCCGGGATGGACGCCAAGGACGTCATCGATGTGCAGGTGACGGTCGAGTCGCTGGACGTTGCCGACGAGCTCGCCGAGGCGTTGCTGACGGCCGGATATCCGGTGGTGCCGGGAATCACCGCAGACAACCCGCACGATGACGATCCGGCGCTCTGGCACAAGCGTTTCCACGCCTCGGCTGATCCGGGCCGGCCAACGAATGTGCACATCAGGGTGGACGGTTGGCCCAATCAGCGGTTCGCGCTGATGTTCGTCGATTGGCTGCGGGCCAACCCCGGTGTGCAGGCCGACTACCTGGCCGCCAAGCGTGCCGCTTTGGCCACACCCGACTACGCCGTGGCCAAAGAGCCGTGGTTCCTGGATGCCTACCGCCGCGCCCAGCAGTGGGCTGACGCCACAGACTGGCAGCCCTAGGCCGCTGGCCTGCACCAGGTTTCGCGCACAACCACCGGACGGCCAGATGTCTGGACCGCGGGGGTCGGCCGTGCGGTAGCGTTTGGGGCGTCCGAAGGGGGGACGCGTGTCAACAGCCAAGCCGACACTGGTACCGGTCCGCCAGATCGCGGCGCATGAGCTGGTGGTCGACCAAATGCGGCGGGCACTTGAACTCGGTCAGTTCCGGCCCGGTGACCGGCTGCCCACCGAACGCGAATTGTCCGACATGCTCGACGTTTCCCGGACCACGGTGCGCGCTGCCGTGGGAGTTCTGGAAGGCGAGGGACTGATCACGGTGCGACGCGGCCGTGGCGGTGGATTCACCGTGCAGGCGCCTCAGTACGACCCGGCCGAGATGCGCCGGGAGTTGCGCCGCAACAAACGGGCGATCCGCGATGCCTTCGACTACCGCGTCATCGTCGAAACCGGAGCTACCCGGCTGGCCGCGGAGCGACGCCGTGCCGGCGATGTGACCGAACTGCGCAGGCTGCTCAGAGGCATGGACGCGGCGCTGCAGGTCGGGATGGATGAGCCTTCGGCTCGGCACACCACGGATTTCCAGACCCTGGACTCGGCGTTCCACCTGGGCATCGCCCAGGCCGCGCAGAACGACCGGTTACTGGAGGCAGTGGCTGACGCCCGACGGCGGATGTGGTTACCGGTGGGCGCGATCTTCGGACATCTGGAGCCCAACGCCAATGACTATCACGAGGCGATCCTCGAAGCGATCGAGAGTCGTGATCCCGAGTTGGCCGCCGCGCAGATGGCTGCGCACATCGACGACACCCGGCACACGGTCGAGTCCTGGATGAAGCGCTGAGCTAGGTGGCCGGAGGCTCGGGTTCCGCGGGCGCCGGGGCCGCGGCGTCGACCGGCGCGGGCGCCGCGGGATCGGCGACCGACGGAACGGCGTCGGTGATGGTGCCCGGCACCGGATTGTTCAGCGTCGCCCCGCAGGGCAGGCTTCCGTAGTTCGGATCATCCTTGGGCCGGGTCAGCCGAGGACCGACGAAGGTGTCGGCCTGGGCGACGATCTGGTCGTCCACGAGGATCTCGCAGTGCAGGTTGGCCGAGTACGGCCAGTCGATGCGAACCGTCATCCCGGCCGCCTCCGGATTCGACACCACGCCGGTGGCTTCGAACACCCGTCCGGGCAGCATGGAGGGGTCGGCGGTGTTGATGTTGTCGTCGTCGATCTTGTAGGCGATCGTTGCATTGCGTGATACGCCGTCGATCCTCGCGCGGTAGGTGACGTTGTGGAGTTTCTGCTCGGGTAACGGCTCGACCTGAGGCGGTGCCTCCGGGTCAGCCTGTGCGGTGGCGGGTAGCAACAGTGCGCCGGTGAGCAATCCTGCCAGCGCGGGGAGGGCTCCCCAGGCGTACTTAGCTGAGCTCATGAATCCTGACCTTACGCGTCACGCCACGTGAGGGCCATTCCGTTGTCGGACATCCACTGGTCCAGCTGATAGCCGCAGCCGGCCAGACCCTCGATCGCGCCGGCGGCGGTCTGCACCGCCTGCTCGCCGACCTCTGGGCTCAGCAGACCGTGCCGCACCGCGGTCAGCAGTTCGTCGACATCGCACAACTCGACGCCGCGACCGGTGCGGATCACCAGGTCCAGGTAGTGATCTTCGGAATGCCAGGTGGTCGGGCCTGCGCTATAGCGGCCGATGTCGAGGTAGAAGTCCTGATCACGCTCGTGGCCGGGGTTGAAATGGAACACGCTGGCCCGCAGCCCGAGCGAAGGCAGGAGCCAGGATTCCAGGTAGTGGAACTGGGCCCGGCCCGGCGTCGGCCGGGCCATGTAGAGGCCCCAGGGCTCGACGGTATAGACGTCGACCGCCCGCACGATGCCTTTTGGATCGGTGTTCGTGCGGGCGACCAGGTCGAATGTCTCGTGTTTGGGCGGGTGGATGGGCCAAGCCTACGCGTGCAGCGAACGCGGGCGGAAGTTGTCGGTATGCAGTTCTACGCTGGTGAGCATGGCCTTCGCGACCGAACACCCCGTGCTGGCGCATTCGGAGTACCGGGCTGTCGATGAGATCGTCCGTACCGGCGCCCGGTTCGAGGTGGTCAGTGAGTATGACCCTGCCGGTGACCAGCCGGCCGCCATCGACGAACTGGAGCGCCGGATCAAAGCCGGCGAGCGCGACGTCGTGCTGTTGGGTGCCACCGGTACCGGTAAGTCGGCCACCACGGCGTGGCTGATCGAGCGGTTGCAGCGGCCCACCCTGGTCATGGCGCCGAACAAGACCCTGGCCGCACAGCTCGCCAACGAGTTGCGGGAGATGTTGCCGCACAACGCCGTCGAGTATTTCGTCTCGTACTACGACTATTACCAGCCCGAGGCGTACATCGCCCAGACTGACACCTACATCGAGAAGGACAGCTCGATCAACGACGATGTCGAGCGGTTGCGGCACTCGGCGACCTCGAGCCTGCTGTCGCGGCGTGACGTGGTCGTGGTGGCCTCGGTGTCGTGCATCTACGGTCTGGGCACGCCGCAGTCCTATCTCGATCGCTCGGTGGAGCTGGCCGTCGGCCAGGAGGTGCCGCGCGACGGCCTGCTGCGGTTGTTGGTGGATGTCCAGTACAACCGCAACGACATGGCGTTCACCCGGGGCACGTTCCGGGTGCGCGGTGACACCGTCGAGATCATCCCGTCCTACGAGGAGCTCGCGGTGCGGATCGAGTTCTTCGGCGACGAGATCGAGGCGTTGTACTACCTGCACCCGCTGACCGGTGACATCGTGCGGCAGGTCGACTCGCTGCGGATCTTCCCGGCCACCCACTATGTGGCAGGCCCGGAGCGGATGGCGCACGCCATTTCGACCATCGAGCAGGAACTCGAAGCGCGGCTGACCGAGCTGGAGGGGCAGGGCAAGCTGTTGGAGGCCCAGCGGCTGAGGATGCGCACCAACTACGACGTCGAGATGATGAAGCAGGTCGGGTTCTGTTCGGGCATCGAGAACTACTCGCGCCACATCGACGGCCGGCCTGCGGGTTCGGCACCGGCGACACTGCTGGACTACTTCCCCGAGGACTTCCTGCTCGTCATCGACGAGTCCCACGTCACGGTGCCGCAGATCGGCGGCATGTACGAGGGGGACATGTCCCGCAAGCGCAATCTGGTGGATTTCGGCTTCCGGCTGCCCTCGGCCGTGGACAACCGGCCGCTGACCTGGGAGGAGTTCGCCGACCGCATCGGGCAGACGGTGTACCTCTCGGCCACCCCGGGGGCCTACGAGATCAGCCAGGCCGGTGGCGAGTTCGTCGAGCAGGTCATCCGCCCGACCGGTCTGGTCGACCCGAAGGTGGTGGTGAAGCCGACGAAGGGTCAGATCGACGATCTGATCGGCGAGATCCGCTCCCGCACCGAGCGCGACGAGCGTGTCTTGGTCACCACGCTGACCAAGAAGATGGCCGAGGATCTCACCGACTACCTGCTGGAACTCGGCATCAAGGTCCGGTACCTGCACTCCGAGGTCGATACGTTGCGCCGCGTCGAGCTTCTGCGACAGCTGCGCCTCGGCGAGTACGACGTGCTGGTCGGTATCAACCTGCTCCGGGAGGGGCTGGACCTTCCCGAGGTGTCGCTGGTCGCGATTCTCGACGCCGACAAGGAGGGCTTCCTGCGCTCCACCCGCAGCCTCATCCAGACCATCGGTCGCGCGGCCCGCAACGTGTCCGGCGAAGTGCACATGTACGCCGACAAGATCACCGACTCGATGCGGGAGGCGATCGACGAGACCGAGCGTCGCCGGGCCAAGCAGATCGCCTTCAACGAGGCCAACGGGATCGATCCCAAGCCGCTGCGGAAGAAGATCGCCGACATTCTCGACCAGGTGTATCGCGAGGCCGACGACTCGGAGTCGGTCGAGGTGGGTGGCTCGGGACGCAACGCCTCCCGCGGCCGGCGGGCCCAGGGCGAGCCGGGCCGGGCGGTCAGCGCCGGGATCGTGGAAGGCCGCGATACCACGAACATGCCGCGCGCCGAATTGGCCGATCTCATCAAGGATCTGACCGAGCAGATGATGACGGCCGCCCGCGATCTGCAGTTCGAATTGGCGGCCCGGATCCGCGACGAGATCCAGGACCTCAAGAAGGAGTTGCGGGGGATGGATGCGGCCGGTCTGAAGTAAGCCGGTCGTTGACCTCAACAGCGGTTCAGCTTCTAGCGTCGTCGGTGTGACCGACACCGTGACGCCCGATACCGGGACCTGGCGGCAATTGTTGGGTGCCCGGTATCTGGGTGCGTCCACTGTCCTGGCCGGTGGCGTGCTGCTGTATGCCACCAACGAATTCCTCACCATCAGCCTGCTGCCTGACGCGGTGTCCGACATCGGCGGCCGGCGGTTCTACGCCTGGGTGACGACGGTGTACCTGGTTGCCTCGGTGATCGCGGCCACCACAGTCCATGCGTTGCTGATGAGGCTGGGGCCGCGGCGGGCGTATCTGTTGGGGCTCACGGTATTCGGTGCCGGAAGCCTGGGTTGTGCGCTTGCCCCGAGCATGGAGGTGCTGCTCGCCGGCCGGACCGTGCAGGGTTTCGCCGGGGGGATACTCGCCGGCCTGGGATACGCCGTGATCAACACCGCGTTGCCGAATGCGTTGTGGACCAAGGCTTCTGCGCTGGTATCGGCGATGTGGGGGGTCGGCACGGTGATCGGCCCGGCCTCGGGCGGCCTGTTCGCACAGTTCGGTCACTGGCGATGGGCCTTTGGTGTGCTGGTGGTACTGACGGGTGCGATGGCCGTGCTGGTTCCGGTCGCACTGCCGGCCCGCGGGAGGGTATCGGCACCGGCCCCCGGCATTCCGGTGCGGTCGCTGGCCGTGCTCGGTGCGGCGGCCATGGCAGTCAGTGTGGCCGGTATCCCGCACGATTGGCGGGCCACGGCCGCCCTCCTCGGCCTCGCGGTGGCGCTGGTGGTCGCGTTCCTGATCCTCGACCGCCGCGCCGGCGCATCGGTGTTGCCGCCCAGTACATTCGGACCCGGGCCCCTCAAATGGATCTACCTGAGTTTGGGCGTGCTGATGGCCGCCACCATGGTCGACATGTACGTGCCGCTGTTCGGCCAGCGGCTGGCACACCTGACACCGGTCATGGCCGGGTTCTTCGCGGCCGTGTTGTCGGTCGGCTGGACCGCCGGGGAGATCGTCAGTGCGTCCCTGCAGAACGGGCGCGTCATCGTGCGCACGGTCGCGTGCGCGCCGATTGTCATGGCGGCCGGGCTCGCGGCCGGTGCGGTGTTGATCCGGGATGGAATGGCGCCGTGGCTGGTCGTGGTGTGGGCGCTCGCGCTCGCGGTCACCGGGGCCGGTATCGGTGTCGCCTGGCCGCATTTGTCCGCATGGGCAATGCGAAGCGTGGACGATCCAGTCGAGGGGCCGGCCGCCGCGGCGGCGATCAACACCGTGCAACTGATCTGCGGCGCGTTCGGAGCGGGTTTGGCCGGCGTCGTGGTCAACCTTCGCGACACCGGGGATGCGGGTGCGGCACGCTGGCTGTTCGGAGTTTTCGCGGTCATGGCAGTGCTCGGAGCCTTCGCCTCGTTCCGGTCCGGCCGGCGGGCCGGGTAGCCCGGTCGCCTATGCGCACGATGAGTTTCGCCGACGGCGTGAGTCTCACCCGTATAAGACCACTACGAGGAGTGATTCGATGCCCCTGACACTGAATGCCTACCCAGATGTCGTCGATCGGGACGAGTGGCTGGAGGCGCGCAAGAAACTGCTGGCCGCCGAACGTGAGGTGACGCACCTGCGCGACGAGGTCAACGCCCAACGACGGCGGCTACCCATGGTGAGAGTGGAGAAGGACTACGCGTTCGAAGGGCCTGATGGTCAAGTGCGACTCGTCGACCTGTTCGAGGGTCGTAGCCAGCTCTACATCCATCACTTCATGTGGATCGACGCGATCGATCGGGGTTGCCCCAGCTGCACCGCCGCAGCCGACTTGACTTTCACCGCGCAGGACCGAGAGTTGTTGCACTGCAAGGACGTCACGTTCGCCTGCGTGTCCCGGGCGCCGTACGCCAGCATCGCCGCGTACCGGGACGAGCACGGTTGGACGTTCCCGTGGTACTCGTCGCGCGACAGCGACTTCACCTACGACTATCACGTGACGCTCGACCCGGCCCGCGCGCCGATCGAATACAACTACAAGTCCGCCGATGAACTGCGTGCCGACGGGTTCAGCGACGACGATCTACGGGGAGACTGGCCAGGGGCAAGCGTCTTCCTGCGCCGCGGTGACGAGGTTTTCCACACCTACTCGACCTTCGCGCGCGGGCTCGACCACTCCGCGGTCGGGTACCCGTTCCTCGATCTCACCCCCTACGGACGTCAGGAGCCGTGGGAGGACTCGCCGGCCGGCTGGCCCCAGGGTGGGGCAGCGGTCGGCAGGCCGGTGGGGGACGACGAGGGTTAGCGATCATCGCGATCGAAACCATTGGCGGGCACCTGCGCGGCGGGCACAGTAGCCAGTCGATGCGGGTGTGGCTGAGTGGTTAGGCACCGGCCTGCAAAGCCGTTTACACGGGTTCGAGTCCCGTCACTCGCTCGGAGGTGAGCCCCCGCCCGGTTGCGGGCGGGGGCCACGGATAATGCTGCGGTGCCCATGTTGCCCCTCGCCGAAGTCCTGTCCACGCTCGAGCTGACGGAGTCGGGTGACGGCACGTTCGTCGCCGAACAGCGGGACAACGCCAGCCATCACATCGTGGGTGGCCATATCGCCGCGCAGGCCCTGATGGCCGCCAGCCGCACCGTTCCGGGCCGGCTGCCGCACAGCCTGCACGTCTACCTGCTGCGGGCCGGTGACGCCCGGTATCCGGTGCAGATGGAGGTGACCAACCTGCGCGACGGCGGATCGCTGTCCACCCGCCGGGTGATCGGGCGCCAGGGCGGTGAAGTGTTGCTGGAAGCCCTCGTCTCATTCAGCGTCGCGATGGAGGCCGCGGATTATCAGCAACCCCGCCCCGAGGTGCCTGACCCCGAAACGCTGCCGCCGGTCGAGGAACAGCTGCAGGCGTTCGCCGACGAGGCCCACGGGTACTGGGTGCGCCCGCAGTGGATCGAGCGGCGTTACATCGATCCGCCGCCACGGCTGGCGATCGATCTGCCCGAACCGCCGGCGCGTACCCGGATGTGGTGGCGCCCTGCCGAACCTGTCACCGACGATCCCGTCGTCAACAGCGCTCTGCTGACGTACTTTGCCGGAACCTCGTCGCTGGACTCCACGGTGTCGATGCGGCGAGCCACCCAGGTGACTGTGTTCTCCGCGTTGATCGACCTCGCGGTCTGGTTTCACCGGCCTGCGGATCTGACGGATTGGGTGTTGTCCGACCAGGTTTCACCCAGCGGCATCAACGGTCGCGGACTGACCAACGCCACCGTCTACAACCGGGCCGGACAGCTTGTGTGCTCGACGACTCAGGAGATGTACTTCGGCCGGGCGCGGCGCGACTGATTCACCGAGTCGACTTCACCACCTGGGCGAAGTTGAACTGCCAGCGTTCGACGATACGGAAGCCCATGCTCTCGGGCACCTGGTAAGCCGGCGCACGGTCGAGTCGCGGCCCTGGCGGAAGCCCTGAACCGCTCTGCCGGCTGGGCACCTTGGCGTCGCGTTCGGAGACGGTCCACAACACGGTGCACTTCCGTATCTCGTCGGCAACACCCCAGATCCCCAGGTGTGCATCCCACAACCGATTCCGCTGCCAGGCCGGCCTGCCCCGGCCGGGGTCGATGAGGTGCGCGTACGCGGCGGGACGGGCCGCGGTGATGGGGCGGATCGGGCCCGGCTTCCACGACGTGGTGTTGTCGAGGACGATGCAGTCACCGGGGGACGAGTGCGCCGTGATGACGTCTGCGACCTGGCTGAAGTCCATGCCCTCTTTGGCGTACGGGCCGCGCTGCCCCGTGATGTAGTTCGGTGTCGCGGCCAGGGCGAGCACCGCCAGGGCCGCGGTGATCCGTTCCCGGCTCCGGGCCAGGGCCACCACACACACGGCGAGCAGCAGCGCCATCGCCGGCGTGGTGAAACAGAGGTAGCGCGGGTAGTAAAGCGGTTGGGCGACAGCTGAATACACCACCAGCACTGCGGTGGGGCCCAGAACCCATACCCCGGCTATGGCCACGAGGCGCCGGGTGCTGTCATCGGTGGGCCGTAACCGGCGAACCAGCAACGGAGCACTCAGTGCCGCGCCTGCCAGTACCGCGAAGGCCACGCTGTGGTCGAAGTACTGCTCCAGCAGGATTTCCACGACCGTGTGCAGACCCGGCGGCGAGATCCAGCCGACCTGAAAGCTCTGCGAACGACACCACAAGACGAAGGGAACCACGATCAACACGGCAGCCGCGGTGGCTGCGGCCCATCTGGTTCGAGTACTCCGGCGGTCGCTGAGCAGCGCAACGGCAACGGCGTGCGGAACCACCATCAGTACCACGAAGACGTTCAGTACCGTCGAAAACATCAGCAGCGCACCGTATGCGGCCCACTGCGCGGCGCGGCCGCGCCGGATCGCCACCACGAGCAGAACCGTCAGCCACACCGCCGCCAGCGTCGACCACGCATAGGAACGGGCTTCGATGCCGGCCCAGGTGATCCTGGGTAGCATGGCGAAAATAATTGCGGCACAGACCGATAGCGTCCGGTTGCCGAACTGTCGGCCGAGTATCGCGACTCCACCGGCGGCGCCACCGACTGCCAGGCAGCTGGAGAAGCGGGACCAGAACTCGGTTGCCGGTAACACAGCGAACCAGCCGTGCATGCCGAGGTAGTAAAGCCCGTGTACGGCGTCGATATGACCGATCAGGTCCCACAGCTGAGGAACCGTGCGGGTCGCCGCCGATATGGTGGCCGCCTCGTCGAACCACAGCGACGGCCGGGCCGCCCCCAAGGCACACAGCACCATGGCGAATGCGGCCACCGCCAAGGCGTCGAATCGGGTTTCTCGATCGACCCGGCGGTCCGTGCCATCGGCACGGTCATTCAGCGATAGATCCACGTCAGCGACCGTGTCACCCCCCCCTCAACCGAGGCAAAGGTTAGCCTGGAGCGCTCGACTCGCTCTCTCCGACAGGGCGATTGCCGACCGTGGCAGGTAGATGAGCTGGATCACTACCGGTGGCGAATCGTCCTGACGGCAACCCTGATTCGGTGGACGTCGACTACGTCACGCTCGGCACCGAATTTGCGGTACCGAGAGTTAACATCAGTGCCGAATCGCCGTTTCGGGACGCCAGTATCGGGTCCAGTTGTCGGTTGTCCGTGTGGGTGTGGTGATTTGCGCCCCTGGCCAGCGACGACGGGTTACTGTCTCGGGTGGCGTTGCAACTGACAGTGGGAGGGTATTGATGAGCGCGTATCGAACCGTGGTGGTCGGCACGGACGGATCTGATTCGTCGTTGCGTGCGGTCGACCGCGCCGGTCAGATTGCCGCCGGCTCGAATGCCAAGCTGATCGTGGCAACCGCGTATTTCTCCCAGAGCGAAGACCAGCGCGCCGCCGATGTGCTCAAGGACGAGGGCTACAAGATGGCCGGCAATGCGCCGATCTACGCCATCCTGCGCGAGGCGACCGACCGGGCGAAGGCCGCCGGTGCGACCGACATCGAGGAGCGGCCGGTCGTGGGCGCCCCGGTCGATGCACTCGTGGAACTGGCCGAGGACGTCAAGGCGGATCTGCTGGTGGTCGGCAACGTGGGCCTGAGCACGATTGCCGGCCGGCTGCTGGGCTCGGTGCCCGCGAACGTGGCACGCCGGTCCAAGACCGACGTGCTCATCGTCCACACCAGCTGAGCCCGAGGGGCTGACCGACTACCAACCGCGCTCGCGCCACTCTCCGAGGTGGGGACGTTCGGCGCCGAGCGTGGTGTCGTCCCCGTGCCCGGGGTACACCACGGTGCGGTCGTCGTAGACGTCGAACACCTTGGCGCTCACGTCGCCCAATAGCCGCTCGAAGTCACCCGGCTGCCAGGTTTTGCCGACGCCGCCGGGAAACAGGCAGTCGCCGGTGAACAGGTGGGTCACCCCGTCGTCTGCTTTGAGCGCGAGCGCGACCGAACCCTCGGTGTGCCCTTGCAGGTGGATCACGTCGAAGGTGAGGTCCCCGACTCGTACGGTGTCGCCGTCGGCCAGGATCTGGTCCGGGGTGACCGGCAAAGGTTCGGCGTCCAGGGCGTGCGCGGCCGTCGGTGCACCGGTGGCCTCCGCCACAGTTTTCAGTGCCTGCCAGTGGTCGAAATGCTGGTGACTGGTGACGATCAGCGACAGTTTGGGTGTCTGCTGTCTGATGACGTCGAGGAGGACTTCGGCGTCGTTGGCGGCGTCGATGAGCAACGTTTCACCGGTGGAATTGCAGGTCACCAGGTAGGCGTTGTTGTCCATGGGGCCGACCGAGATCTTGATGACCGAGGCGTTGGGCAGGGTTCGGCGGGCGGCTGTGCCCGGCTCCTGGTGCCCGGTGTAGGTGTCGGTAACCGCGATGTTGGGGCTGGTCATAGCGCCACCGTAGCGGGCTTGTCGGTGGCCGCACATAGCATGGGCGTGAAGTCTGTCGTCGGAAAGGAAACGCGTGGCTGACCGCCTGATCGTGAAGGGTGCGCGCGAGCACAATCTGCGAGGAGTCGACCTCGATCTACCCCGTGATGCGCTGATTGTGTTCACCGGCCTGTCCGGGTCCGGCAAATCCTCGCTGGCCTTCGACACCATCTTCGCCGAGGGACAGCGCCGCTATGTCGAGTCGCTGTCGGCATACGCGCGCCAATTCCTGGGGCAGATGGACAAACCCGATGTCGACTTCATCGAGGGCCTGTCGCCCGCGGTGTCGATCGACCAGAAATCGACCAACCGCAACCCGAGGTCAACCGTCGGCACCATCACCGAGGTCTACGACTATCTGCGTCTGCTGTACGCCCGCGCAGGCACCCCGCACTGCCCGGTGTGTGGTGAGCGCATCGCCCGGCAGACTCCGCAGCAGATCGTGGACCAGGTGCTGGCCATGGACGAGGGGCTGCGTTTCCAGGTGCTGGCCCCGGTGGTCCGCACCCGTAAGGGTGAGTTCGTCGACTTGTTCGAGAAGCTCAACACCCAGGGGTACAGCCGGGTGCGGGTGGACGGCGTGGTGCATCCGCTGACCGATCCGCCCAAGCTCAAGAAGCAGGAAAAACACGACATCGAGGTGGTGGTCGACCGGCTGACGGTCAAGGCCAGTTCCAAGCAGCGGCTCACCGACTCGATCGAGACCGCGCTGAACCTGGCCGACGGCATCGTGGTGCTGGAGTTCGTGGACCGTGAGGACGACCATCCGCACCGCGAGCAACGCTTCTCCGAGAAGCTGGCCTGCCCCAACGGCCACCCGCTGGCCGTGGATGATCTTGAACCCCGGTCGTTCTCGTTCAACTCGCCGTATGGCGCCTGTCCGGAGTGCACCGGTCTGGGCATCCGCAAAGAGGTCGACCCCGAACTGGTGGTGCCGGACCCGGAACTGACCCTGGCCGGCGGGGCGATCGCGCCGTGGGCCGTGGGGCAGAGCGCCGAGTACTTCACCCGGATGTTGTCCGGGCTGGGCGATGCGCTCGGGTTCGACATCGATACCCCCTGGAAGAAGCTGCCCGCCAAGGCGCGCAAGGCGATCCTGGAAGGCTCTGATCACCAGGTCCACGTCCGGTACAAGAACCGTTACGGCCGCACCCGCTCCTACTACGCCGATTTCGAAGGCGTGATGGCGTTCCTGCAGCGCCGCATGGAGCAGACCGACTCGGAGCAGATGAAAGAACGCTACGAGGGTTTCATGCGCGACATCCCGTGCCCCGAATGCAACGGCACGCGGCTCAAGCCCGAGATTCTCGCGGTGACGATGTCCGCGGGGGAGTTCGGCGCGAAGTCCATCGCCGAGGTCGCCGAGCTGTCGATTGCCGACTGCGCGGAGTTCTTGAATGCGCTGACCCTGGGGATGCGCGAGCAGGCGATCGCCGGGCAGGTGCTCAAGGAGATCCAGTCGCGGTTGGGGTTCCTGCTCGATGTCGGGCTCGACTATCTGTCGCTGTCCCGGGCGGCCGCCACCCTGTCCGGCGGCGAGGCGCAACGCATCCGGCTGGCCACCCAGATCGGCTCCGGGCTGGTCGGCGTGCTCTACGTGCTCGACGAGCCGTCCATCGGTCTGCACCAGCGCGACAACCGCAGGCTGATCGACACCCTGGTGCGCCTGCGCGACCTGGGCAACACGCTGATCGTCGTCGAACACGACCTGGACACCATCGCTCACGCCGACTGGGTCGTCGACATCGGCCCGGCCGCCGGTGAGCACGGCGGCCGCATCGTGCACAGCGGCACGTACCAGGATCTGCTGACCAACCCCGAATCCATCACCGGCGCTTACCTTTCCGGCAAGGAGAGTATCGAGGTCCCGGCCATCCGGCGGCCCACCGACAAGCGCCGTCAGGTCACCGTGGTCGGCGCACGGGAGAACAATCTCAAGGAGATCGACGTCGCCTTCCCGCTCGGCGTGCTCACCTCGGTCACCGGTGTGTCCGGCTCGGGCAAATCGACTCTGGTCAACGACATCCTGGCCTCGGTGATGGCCAACAAGCTCAACGGCGCCCGTCAGGTGCCAGGCAGGCACACTCGGGTCAACGGGCTCGACCAGCTGGACAAGCTGGTGCGCGTCGACCAGTCACCCATCGGCCGCACGCCGCGGTCGAACCCGGCCACCTACACCGGGGTGTTCGACAAGATCCGGTCGTTGTTCGCCGCCACCACCGAGGCCAAGGTCCGGGGCTATCAGCCCGGCCGGTTCTCCTTCAACGTCAAGGGCGGTCGGTGTGAGGCCTGCTCGGGTGACGGCACCATCAAGATCGAGATGAACTTCCTGCCCGACGTGTATGTGCCCTGTGAGGTGTGCCAAGGCGCCCGGTACAACCGGGAAACCCTTGAGGTGCACTACAAGGGCAAGACCATCGCCGAGGTGCTGGATATGTCCATCGAGGAGGCCGCCGAGTTCTTCGAGCCGATCAGCTCGATCCACCGGTACCTCAAGACCCTGGTGGATGTCGGCCTGGGCTACGTGCGCCTCGGTCAGCCGGCACCGACTCTGTCCGGCGGCGAGGCCCAGCGCGTGAAGCTGGCCGCCGAGCTGCAGAAGCGATCCACCGGGCGCACCGTCTATATCCTCGACGAGCCCACCACCGGTCTGCACTTCGAGGACATCCGCAAGCTGCTCAAGGTGATCAACGGCCTTGTCGACAAGGGCAATACGGTGATCGTCATCGAACACAACCTCGACGTGATCAAGACCTCGGACTGGATCGTGGACATGGGTCCCGAAGGGGGAGCCGGCGGCGGCACCGTTGTCGCACAGGGCACGCCCGAGGATGTGGCGGCCAACCCGGACAGCTATACCGGGCAGTTCCTGGCCGAGCTGGTGGAGGCGCCTGCACCGAAACCCAAGCGGCGCAAGGTCAGCGCCTAGGCTCAGCGCTTGGACAGCGGCGAGGGGAACCTCGGGTTGGCGCGGCCGCCGGCCAGCCAGCCGGTGAGGGCGTCCGCGCGCTGCTGCAGCGCGCGGGTGCCGTGGCGACCGATCTCTTCGAGCAGATGCAGCTGGACGCGGCCGTCGGCGTCCTGACCCCAGCCGCCCACGATTCGGCCGTTCCACCAGGCCGTCGGCCCGCCGTTGCCGTTGGTGTCGAACACCTGGGGACGATGGTCGCCGAGATACCAGTCGCGGTCGAACCACCCCATCGTGGTGACGTCCAGGCCGGGCAGGAGCGCCGCCCATGGTTCAGGTTCCGGCTCGATTTCAAGATCGTCGGCCAGCGCGTAGCCGGCCGTGCCGTGCAGATCGACCTCGACCGCACCGATGTCGCGCAATGCCTGACGTGCCCAGGTCAAGGTGTTGCCGAACCACCATTTGATGTCGGTGACCGTGGCCGGGCCGAACGTGCGCAACCAGGTGCGCACCAGCTCGGCGCGGGCATGGTCCGGTTCGGCCGTCGGCACCGGCGCCCCCAGCCAGTCGGAGGTGACCGTCCACCGCGGTCGTGAGTTGGTCCAGCCGCTGTCGTTGGGGCCGCGGATGATCTCGCCGCGCACCCCGAGCACTGTCAAAACCCTTGGGGCCAGCGGAGTCTGACCGCCCCAGGTCTTTCCGGGCGCCGGGTCGTAACTGCCGGCGAGTTCGGGCAGCGCGGTGCGCAGCTGCGCCGCAGGCGTTGGTCCGTGCTCGCGCAGGTGCGCCAGCACCGCCCGGCATGCGGTCGCCAGCCACTGGGCTCCGTCCCCGGCCACACCGGCTTTCTCCACATCGCCGATGAGTTTGCGCTGCTCGGCGCCGGCCACCCGGTCACTTGCCCCGGCCTGCACCAGCGGAAGGTCTTGCGCGCGCACGATCCACAGCGTGCGACGCATCGCGAGGTGTTTGAGCAGGGTGCGCCGCGCGTACAGCTCGCTGTCCAGATCGTCGACGGTGAAGCCCGGCAGGCGCGCCCACAGGGACAAGTAGGGAGTCGAGGGATCAGTGGCGTGCAGGCCCACCACGGCGCCCGTGGCGTCGGCGACAGAGGTCGCCGGTTGGCTCAGGAAGTGACGACGGGCCAGCCGAGCGCGACGCTCGGCCACGGTGAAAGAGCGCATGGATCAGGTGTCGTCCTTGTGCATGGACTCCCGGATCTGCTGCAAGCGCTCGGCAGCCGCCTGCTGGCGCTTCTCGTACTCCTCCTCGATGGATCGACCCTCGGGTGTCTCGGCGGCCAGTTCGGACGCCCCGAGCGCGGTGCCGTACCGGGTCTCGATCTTCTCCCGGACCGCGTCGAATGTCGGCACCCCGGCCGCGGTGTAGCCGGCGTCAGGCGTTTCGACCGGCCCGGGCGAGCCGGTGGCCGAAGCCGGGGGGACGATCTCGCCCTCCACGGCAGCGGGCTCCTGGGCTTCCTCGGGTTGATCCGGCTGCTCTGGGTCCTTCGTCACCAGGCCCACGTTACCTGCGGGAACCGACATTTCTTGGGATCGGTAGCGGTTGGGTCCGCCTTGACTTGGGGCACGACGGAGCCATCGGGGCAACGCGGAACGAAGGGAAGACGCAATGACCATCAATCGAGTTATCGCGGGTGCCATGGGACTGCTCGCAACCGGCGCGGTGGTGGTGGGCTGCTCGAACGACACCTCCGCAGACAAGCCGGCGGACAAGCCCGCCGCGTCGGCGGCCGATACCGCCGATGCCAAGGTCAGCTCGGGCACCAACGCCCAGGTCAAAGTCGACGGATCCGATCTGGCCGGGCTGGACCTGAACTCGGTCACCTGCGTCAAGCAGGGCGGCAAGATCAACGTCGGCAGCGCCGCGATCGGAGGCCAGCAGGGCCTCGGCGTGGTGATGACCGACGAGGCCACCCCGAAGGTCGAGTCCCTCGGCCTGGTCTACGACGGCAGCGCTCTGGCGGTCAGCGAAGCGATGGGCGTCAAGGTCGGTTCGGCCGAGGTCAAGGTCGACGGGGACACCTACACCATCACCGGTGAAGCATCGGGCGCCGACATGAAGAACCCGATGGCCGGGATGATCAACAAGCCGTTCACCATCACGGTGTCCTGCAGCTGATCTCCCGACATGGCGGGCGTGCCTGGCAGACCCATTGCCGGGCACGCCCGCCCCTTTTATATGGTGCGAAGGTGACCATCGCCGGCGATCTCGACCGCGCTCGTCACCTGGCGCTGGCCGCCGACGAAGAGGCCGCCCATGATCTGCTGGTCTCGTTGCTACCGCGGATCGAGCAGGCCGACCGCGACGACTATGCGTTTGAGGTGTTCGCCCAGCTCGGGGAGATCTTCCTGGTTCGCACCGCGTACGACGGTGTGGTGGAGAGCATTTCCCGGACGCGTGACACCCTGGCGATCTATGCTGCGATCCGCTCGGGACAGCGGCCCGACCTCGCCGCGGAGACCACGATGCCCGACGCCGAGATCGATCACATGATCTGTCGCTACACCAGGCGAGTGGAGTTCCTCGAAGCCGGGTTGGCCGCCGCCCGTGGCGATCATGACGGCGCCGCAGCGCATCTGAAGGCCCTGATCGAAACCTCGGGCGAATTCGACGATCTGGCCGCCGAACATCGTAACCTGATCTGCCGCACCAGAATTCTGATCGCGACCGCCCTGTGCGACGACGATCTGTACGCCGCATCGGTACCGGTGTGGGCCGAGGCGCTCGACGACCTGCAGAATACGGGGCCCGGCGCTGACGCCGAGACCGATCACCTGTTCGTCACCGGGGCGCTCGGCTACGGCCGGTTCTGCGTCGAGTCCGGCCGCCTCGACGAGGCCGAACCGTGGCTCCGCCGGGCCGGTGCCCGCGCCGAGGCGCGGGGCTGGAAACTTGCCACTGCCCGCGCCCAACTGGAGCGCGCCGCGGCATCCTGGTCGGGCGCGCAGTACGCCGAGACCCAGGATTTGGTGACCGAAGCCTATCCGGTGATCGCCGAGCATGCCCGGGCCCACGACGTCTCGCGAAGCTGGCTGTATTTCGGTTTGATTCGGTTGGGGCTCGGCAGACTGCGCGAGGCCGATGAATGCTGGGCGCACGCCGAGCGGCATTGGCGTGAGATAGAGCGACCCCTGCATGTTCACCGGATCCTTTTGCAGCGCAGTTGGATAGCTCTCTTTCGCGGCATGTTCGACGAGGCGATCGCGATGGTGGAAGAGGCCAGGGCGCTGCTGGATGCCTCGCCGCGGCACAGTTGGCTGCAGTACGCCCGCCTGGATGCCCACCTCGGCAACATCTGGCGCGCTGACGCACTTGCGGGGATGGGCTTCGACGGCCTGGGCAAACCGGGCCAGAGCTGGGAGCAGGTCGAGGCGCGACATGCGGCCGGGACCGGTTGGTACAACTGCCGACCGGGGAGCCGCAAATACCGCCGTGGCATGGTGAAGATGCAACGGGCGGTGGATCTGAAGGTGCCCGCAGCTCTGGCCGTGGATTCGGTGCGCTACACGATCCCCGACGCCGGAGCCCGGGCCCGGTGGGCGGCTACGGTTTCCGCGCCGCTGTTGGCGGGTGCGTTTGCGGTGGCGTGGGAATCGGACAACACTGAGTTGCTCTGCGAACTCGTCGAATATCACAGTGCACGAGGAACTTTCAGCACTGATCCCATCGATGACCCCGGCTCCTTGGCGGCCGCCGACTGGGCGGAGACGGCCACAGCCGCGATGCCGATCGAAGCGGAACTCGCGCCACAACTGGCCGTCGCCGCTGCGGCCGGGCCGGTGGAGGGTCACGGCGGGCTGACCCGGCTCGGACCGCTGCCGCCGCTGCGGATGGACCCAACCGCCGGACCGATCATGAGCCGTTATCGCGAAATGGCACTTCAGCGGTACGGCCGCGACGTCACTGCGCCCGGCGGGGAATGGACGACCTGGCCGTGACCGAGACCCTGGTAATGCGATTCGCCGACGTCGGCATCGCCACCTACGCGAGCCTGCGGGTGGTCGGTGCGCCGGAGCGTTCGGTCACCTGGGTGCTGGAGGAACCGCACCTGGACGCGATCGCGTCCGCGCTCGCTCCGTCGCTGCCGGACCCCGTCGGCACCGAGTCGCCTGCGCAGGCGATCGAAAGGGCCATGACAACAGGAGGATTCGCCTCCACGAAGGCCGAGCTGGAGCTTGCCCGACTGCTGGGTTCACATCTGATCGGAATCGACGGCTGGCAGCTGCTGGCCGACTGCGTGGCGGCACCGCGACCGGTGCTGTTCATCACGCCGAGCCCCCGCCTGGGCCGGGTCCCGTGGGGACAACTGGCCATGCAGGGCCGAGACGGGTTCCGGTTGATGGAGCTGGCCGACGTGTTGATGGCGGTGCCGCCCAACATCGTTCACGCGCCACGCCGCCACAGTTCATGGCAGGACCGGGCCGATCGGCCTTCGGTGTTGCTGCTCGATCCACGTATCCCGGGACAGCGGCCCGATTCGGCCCTGGGTTCAGTGCTGGGCCGACCTTCGGCGGAGACGACGCTGTCGCGTCACTTCGGTGGTCTGGTCGCCGAAGGCGCTGTGCTTCCCACCGTCACCGAGCCCGTCGAACTGTTCCGGCGCACCGAAACCGACCGGCGCTGGCTGGCCGACGCGTGTGCGCAGGGCCCGAGCCGCCTCGTTTACGTCGGGCATGCCAGCGCCGCCGACGGTGATGCCGGGTACGCCGACCGGGCTGCACTGCACCTCGCCGAGGAACGACCGCTGACCGCGGGGGAGATGATCGCGGCGCAGCTTCCGATCCCACCGCGGGTGGCGCTGCTGGCCTGCGCGTCCGGCGGTGACTACCGGTTCGACGAGGCCGCCGGTCTGGTGGCCGCGATGATTCTCGGTGGTGCGCAACTGGTCACCGCGACCTTGTGGTCACTACCGACGACCGCGGGCTTCCGGCAGTTCGGCGGTGCCCCCGCCGCCGATCCCATGGCCGACACCATCGTCGGGGTCGATCTCGCCCACCGGGAAGACGAGGCGGGCCTGGCGGTGAATCGCTGGCAGCGCGCCACGATGCGCCGCTGGCGCGACGGTGACACCACGGCCAGCCCGCTGTACTGGGCCGCGATGGCCACGTTCACCGTCGATGGCGCCCGCTGAATCAGCCCGGGGCCACACACACCGCGACGGTGCTCTCGTCACCCGGCCGGTAATAGGTGTCGATCACATTGCCCGGTGACACTTTCGCCAGTGCCGTGGCAGGGATCATCGCGCGCTGGCACACCGGGAACTGACCTCCGCCATACCGGCTGACCATCAGATCGAGTTCGACCTCGCGGTAGTCCTCGCGGATCGCCCCGGTGGCCCGCACCCCGGTGACGATCCCACGCGAGCGGGTTCCGGTACGGATCAGCGCAACCTGCGCTCCGGTCAGCAATCCCTTGCGGACCAGCATGTGATCGAACTCGGCCACCAGCTCGCGCAGCGTGACCAGCCGCTCGTCGGCCTCGTCGTTCGGGCGGGCACACCGCGCGCGACGCGCCGCGGCGAGTGCGGCGCCGGTGCCCAGCAGGCACAGGACGGTGAGGAGTGCGGCGTCGGTCATGATGCCAAGGGTCCGGCCGGGGGAGTGCTACCGAACCCAACTTCGGCTTTATCCTGGTGCCGGTGAGCATCGGGTCCGATACAGCTGGGGCGCAGGCCGGCCCCACGCCGGGCGCGAATTCGGCGCCGCATTCGGCACAGCCGCGCCGCGCCGTGATCGATCGGGCCTGGCGTGCACTCGGCCCGGGCGTCGAGGTGTTCAGCGGCGCCGACGGCGGCCCACTGCGGCGGACCGTCAAACGCATCATTGATCCCCTGGTGCTCAGGCTGCGCAGCAACACCCACTTCTCGGCGCCCGTCCTGGCTCCCGAGGTGGCGGCCGAACTGCACGAGCAGATGGTGCGCAGCGGGCCACATCTGCGTGCCGCCGCGGCTTGGTTCGCCGAGCTCAAACAGCAGCGCCGGCGGCTGCGTATCACCACCGGCAATGCCCAGGAGCTGTACTTCCCGGCTTGTTTCGAACTGGCGGTGACCCGGGGCGCCCCGGCCTCCGACCGTGCGCAGGTGGCGACCGAGGTGCTGGCCGAGCTGCACGAGGGCCGGGATCGTACGGCGATCGAGGCGCTCAACACCTACGTGGCCGAGCCACAGGTCGTCGACCGGTTGCATCGCCAGCTCGAACGCAGCTGGGACGACGTCGTCGCCTCCGACGCCATCACCGGTCCGTTCTTTGCCGGGCTCGCCACCGTGCTCGGCCCGGCCGACAGTCATCGCGGTGAGGCGGCTCGACAGCGAGTCTGGTCGGCGTTGGTGGCCGATGCCACGCCCTACAACCTGGGTGCCGGGGCCCGCTGTGCCGAGGCAGAACTACCGTGGTCGATCGTCGACATCGGACTGAGTTCATCCTTGCCGCAACGGCTTCCGCCGATCATCGAGCCGGGGGCGGGGGACCGCCCGCTGGACCGCAGCGTGGTGGACCGGGTGCGGGCGACCTTGCGCCGCGCCCTGGACCGCGACGAGTTGCCCGATCTCCCGCTGCTGTGCGCCGAGGAGGTGGACCGGGCGTGCGCGCCGTGGGGTCTGCTCGCCGAGGACAGGCAGGCCGCGCTTCTCGCCGGCATCGAGGTGGCCACCGACCTGCGCCCGCTCGATGGTTCGGCGCAGGCGCGGCACCAGCTGTCGGCCCGTATTCAGGCCCGGCTGGCCAAGGAGGCCTACGTGCTGCGGGCTCGGCGCTACCTGGCGGCCGGTACGGCGGTCCACCCGCGGCAGCGGCAGGTCATCGACGAACTCGCCGTCTTCGCCCGCCCCTACCTGAGCCGGCTGTGGGCGCGTCTGCACGGCCGCGACGTGTGGCAGGAGTCCTGCGCAGATGTCGACGACCTTCGGTCCCTGCTCGAAGGAGTGGCCCGGTCGGTCAGTCTCGACCATCGGCAGCGGATCAAGGCGATGCTGGAAGTGCAGGTGGCAGAGTGAGATTGGACGCTGACGCCAGCCTGTGGAGTACCGGCAGGCTGGACGACGCTGTGCCGCTGGTCGCGGTCCTCGAGGTCAGCGGTGCGGTGCTGTCGTGGGCCGTGGATGGAGGAGCCGGCGAACCACCTTCCATCACGTTCACCGACCCCGAGCGCGCGGATTGGCTGTGGCGCGTGCTCGGAGAGTCCGGCCACGTCGCAGTCCTGGATATGGTGCGCCACCGGGAGCCGGGGCAATCGTTCAATCTGCCCGGCGTGCAGATCCGGCCTGGCCCGGTGGACGCATTGCGGCGTTTGGCAATCGGACACTGGTTGCGGCGGTGGTGGCCCGCCAGCGATCGCGACGGTATCGCGGCACTCGAACGTCCCGTCCTCGACGCCGAGCTCGCGCTGCTGACGGTGGCCGCCGAGGACTTCTTCACCGACGAAACCCTCGATTCAGACGTGGTGGAACTGCTCGAGCCACACACGTCCACACTGAATTTCCTGACCGGACAAGGTGATCTGAGGATTGACGAGCTGGTCGGGAAATGTCGTGAGCTGGCCGGCGACGTCGGGCTGGATTGGTCTGACACCGTCACGGCGGCCAATTCGCGCGAGGACTACGCGCTGGCGGCAGGAGCCGGCGACGGGCCGGGACGGACGGGCGTGATCGCGCGAGGGCTGGCGACCGTGGTCTGGTCGGTGGTGCCGCCCGGGGTGTTCGATGCCGCCGAGGACACCATCGAGTGGTCGGTGACCGCAGCTGGTGAGCGGGCCGACGCGACAGTGCAGGTAGCGGTCACGGGCCCGGACTCGGCGGCGGGCATCAGCGTGCAGCTCCGTGGTAGCGGCTGCGTCGGGTCCGGTGTTCTCGACGCCGCCGGTCGTGCCGTACTGGCGCTACGTGGCCCAGATGGTCAGCGGCTCAGCGAAACCCAGGCCTGGAACCTGGACTGGTCGCACACATCGGTCCGGGTCGGGGTTGCCGGCGTCGACGAATCGCCGTCCGACCGCGAGCGCGTGCGGGCGTTCGCACGCTCCCGGCTGGCTCGGCCGGGTTTCGATGCCTTCCTGGCCGAGTTGCGCGCGGCCGAATCGGATTACTGACTCCTATTTGGCGGCGGTCTGGATGAACGCCGGTGAGGTCGAGGACTGCGGCAGCCCGATCGCGGGCACCTGAGGGGTGCCGATGGCACCGGCAAGCCAGGGCAGGGCAGCGGAGAACGCGTGGCTGGCGAACGGCCAGTCGTGCGTGCCCTGCTGAGTCACCACCGCGCACGCGATGCCGTGCTTGGAGCCGAGCGCGCACAGGGCGCTGGCCGCCTTGGCCTGATCGTTGGCACGGCCCGCGGGCCTGCCCGCCGTGGATGCGTCGTTGACGTCGAACCAACCGGCCATCTGCTGGTACTGGCCGTGCCGGTTGATCGCTGTGCTCGGGTCGAACGTGTCCCAGGCCGCGACGTTCCCGCCGAACAGCCGGTCGATGGTCTGAGCCTTGGTGCCCGAATTCGGACCGATGTCGCCTGCGATGTCGACGAACGCACTGAACAACTCGGGGTGCATGACGGCCAGGTCCACCGCGCAGGTGCCGCCCATCGACCAGCCGACGATACCCCAGCCGGCCGCGCCCGGATTGACCCCGTAGTGGTTGTTCAGGTACGGCACAACGTCTTTGGTGAGATGGTCGGCAGAGTTTCCGCGCTTGCCGTTGACACATTCTGTGTCGTTGTTGAAGGTGCCGCCAGGGTCGGCGAACACCAGCACCGGCGCGTACCCGTGGTGGGCGGCGGCGAACTCGTCCATCGTCTTGATCACGTTGCCGGCCCGCATCCAGTCGGCGGGGGTGTTGAACTCACCGCCGATCATCATCACCGTCGGCAACTGCGGTGCGGGATTGGCGGCGAACCAGGCCGGCGGAAGATACACGTATTCACCGCGGTGCCGGAAACCCGATGCGGTGTTGGGGATCTCGACCGGGATCACGCTGCCCTTCGCCGGAATCGTGCCTTGACGTTGCATCGCGGCCACCGTGACCTGATCGGTCTGATCGGGCAGGGGGCCGGCCGTCAGTTGGTTCCAGGCGGTCTGCACCCAGGGGAAGTAGCCCACCCAGAGGTTCAGCGCCAGGGCCGTGCACAGCAGGCTCATCGGCACCGCCATCACCGCGGTACCGCGTCGCCACCACCGGCTCCCGCGCCACCCGGCCAGCAGTACCACCACCGCCACGCCCGTCAGCGCGATCCACACCCACAGCGACCGCGGCGCAGGGTTGCCCGCCAGCCCCTCGGACTCGATGTACCAGCGGGTGCCGGCAACCAGGACGCCGCCCACCGCGGCCGCCAGCGGCAACCAGATGAGCGCCCACCGACGAGTACGCCAGCCGACAGCGGCGCTCAGCACCCCGGCGGTGATGACTTGGATGCTGGTCGGCACCCAGCCGTGCATCAAGGACAGGTGGTGGGTGAACGTCACGTCAGTATCGTCGCCGCCCAATCTTGGGATCGGCTGTGAGCCACCTGTTAACGGGGTTTGGCGAGGGGGAACGGCAATGTGTCGCGGATGCTGCGACCGGTGATCAGCATGACCACACGGTCCACTCCCATGCCGAGACCGCCCGTCGGCGGCATGGCGTACTCCATGGCCTGCAGGAAATCCTCGTCCAGTTCCATGGCCTCGGGGTCGCCGCCGGCGGCCAGCAACGACTGTTCCTGTAGCCGGCGCCGCTGTTCGACCGGGTCGGTGAGTTCGCTGTATGCGGTACCCAGCTCGACGCCCCAGGCCACCAGATCCCAGCGTTCGGCAACCCCGGCAATGCTGCGGTGCGGGCGGGTCAGCGGCGAAACAGAGGTCGGGAAATCCTTGTAGAACGTTGGGGCTTCGGTGCGGTCCTCGACGAGGTGCTCGTACATCTCCAGCACCACGGCCCCGGCATCCCAATGGGTCAGGTAGGGAATGTGCGCGGCGTCGCACAGCCGGCGCAGCGTGGCCAGGTCCGTCTCGACCGTGACATGCTCGCCGAGGGCCTCCGACACCGCGTCGTGCACGGTCTTGACGGCCCACTGACCTGAGATGTCGACCGGCTCGAGGGTCCCGTCGGCACGCGGCCGTTGGAAGACCTGGGCTCCGTTGGCGGCCTGGGCGGCATTCTGGATCAGCTCGCGGCAGCCGTCGATCCAGACGTTGTAGTCGGCGTGGGCCTGGTAGGCCTCCAACAGCGTGAACTCCGGGTTGTGGCTGAAGTCCACGCCTTCGTTGCGGAATGCGCGGCCCAGTTCGAACACCCGCTCCACACCGCCGACACACAACCGCTTGAGGTAGAGCTCGGGAGCGATCCGCAGATACAGGTCCAGGTCATAGGCGTTGATGTGGGTCAGGAACGGCCGGGCGTTGGCGCCACCGTGGATCTGTTGCAGAATCGGGGTCTCCACCTCCAGGAAACCCTTGGCGTACAACGTTTCCCGGATCGCATGCAAGGCACCGCTGCGGGCCCGGATCAGATCCCGCGCCTCGGTGTTGACGGCCAGGTCCACGTAGCGGGCCCGTACCCGGGCCTCCTGGTCGGTCAGGCCTTTCCACTTGTCCGGCAGCGGGCGCAGGCATTTGCCGATCAGCCGCCAACTGTCGACCAGCAGGGACTGGGTGCCGTTGCGGCTGTGCCCCATCGAACCGGTGACCTCGATCAGATCGCCGAGATCGATGGTCGCGGTGAAGTCGGCGGCGCGGGCCTGTGTCAGTCGGGCGTTGTCGAGCAACAGCTGAACTTCGCCCGACCAATCGCGTAGTTGCGCGAACAGCACCCCGCCGTAATCCCGGACCCGCAGGACCCGCCCGGCCACGCTCACCGTGTCACCGTCGGCGGATCCCAGTGCGGCCGCGACGGTATGGCTGGGCGCGTCACCCACGGGATAGGCGTCCACACCGTCGGCCTGCAACTGGCGCAGCTTCGCCATCCGCACCCGGACCTGCTCGGGCAGCCGTTGCGGATCGTCGTCGGCCAGGTCGTCCCGCAGCCCGTTGAGGTCCGGGGCACTCCCGTCGGGGTGCAGCCGCCCCGAGTCCACCAGATCGGCCGGGGCCGCGACGTGTTCACCGGTGTGCTGCTTGTTCCGCCGGGAGAACGGCAGCACCAGGAATCCCTCGGCGATCACCGAGGCCACTCCGACCCGCGGGATCAGCCGGGCGTCCTCGTAGCAGGCGTACCGGGGCACCCACTCGGGCTGGTACTTCATGTTCGATCGGTACAGCGTCTCCAGCTGCCACCATCGGGAGAAGAACACCAGCATGGCCCGCCACAGCCGGGCCACCGGGCCGGCGCCCAGCTGTGAACCCTGTTGAAACGCCGACCGGAACATCGCGAAGTTCAGCGAGATGCGGCTGATCCCAATGCCTTCGGACTGCAGGCACAGTTCGCTGACCATCAGCTCGATGGTGCCGTTGGGGGATTGCGGGGAGCGGCGCATGACGTCGAGCGAGACGCCGTTGGTGCCCCACGGCACCAACGACAGCAACGCGACCACCTCAGGTTCGGAACTGCCCGGGCGCTGCTGTACCGCCTCGACCAGCAGGCAGTCCCCGTCGGCCGGATCACCGAGCCGGCCGAGCGCCATCGAGAAGCCTCTCTCGGTCTCGGTGTCCCGCCAGGCGTCGGCACGTTTGATCATCTCGGCCATCTCGGCCGGTTCCAGCTCGCGGTGGCGCCGCATGCGCACCGAGGTCCCGGCCCGCCGGGCCCGGGTGACCGCCTGGCGTACCGCACGCATGTCGGGCCCGGACAGCCGGAAATGATCCGGATACAGGATGGCCTCATCACCGAGTTGCAGCGCATTGAGCCCGGCGACCCGAAACGCCTCGGCCGCCGCCGAACTGGCGCCCATCACGCCCGGCGCCCAACCGTAGGTCTGGCACAACTGCAGCCAGGCCGCGATCGCCTGCGGCCAGGCCTTGGGGTCACCGACCGGGTCGCCACCGGCCAGGCACACACCCACCTCCACGCGGTAGGCGATCGCCGCCCGGCCATTCGGGGCGAACACCACCGACTTGTCGCGCCGGGTGGCGAAATACCCCAGTGAATCGTTCTTGCCGTAGACCTCCAGCAGGCCGCGGATCGCCGACTCGTCCTCACCGGTCAGGGCATTCGATGCCCGTTGCGACTGGAAAAGCACGATCGCGGCCACCATCAGCGCCAACGCGCCGAACAAGCCGAAGATCGCGTTGAGGAACGGATGGGAATAGCCCTCGAAGACCTCGGTCGGCACGGTCGCGAACCCGCTGACCCGGTTGACGGCGTACAGCAGCCGCCATTCCGGGTCCAGGGTGCCGGGGAACAGCTCGAGCAGTGCCCACGCGGCGAGGATGCCGAGCGCCATGCCCGCGACCAGGACGACAGCGGATTTGAGCAGCGCGCCGCGGCGCACCTTGGCCCAGAACTGGTTGCGGGCCAGAACCAGACACACGATCGAGACCACATGGAACGCCAGGCCGATGACCTCGCCGATGTCCTCGGCCAGCGGGTCGCCACCGGTGACGAGATCGCCGACGTTCCAGCCGATGGCGCCCACCATGTAGAGCACCAGGATCCACCAGGCGATGCGTTTACGGGCGGCCAGCGCCGCGGCCAGCAGGGCCAGTACGAACGCCCACGAGAAGCTGGTGTCGGGAAAGTTGAAGATGTAGTCGTTGACGAACTCGCGCGGCACCTGGATCAGCCAGCGCACGGTGTCGGAAATGCTGGCGATCAGCGACAGCGTGGCGATGACTCCGACGGTCCAGCCGGCTGCTGCGGGAACCCAGGAATACCTGGACGTGGGCTGGGCCCCGGCGCGGCCGCGGCTCATGACGGTCATACGCCCGGAGAATAGGCGGTCAAACCGTCAATTTGGCCGAAGCCGCGCACAGACACCACCCAGGTGGTTACCAGACCGGGCCGGTGTACTTCTCGCCCGGACCTTTGCCCGGCTCGTCGGGGTGCGCACTGGCTTCCCGGAAGGCCAGTTGCAGGCTCTTGAGCCCGTCGCGTACCGGACCCGCGTGCGGTCCCAGGTATTCGGCCGATGCCGTCACGAGCCCGGCCAGCCCGGTGATGAGCCGGCGGGCTTCGTCAAGATCCCGGTGCGGGCTATCGTCGGGTTCTTCGGACGACAGCCCGATCTTCTCGGCCGCGGCGCTCATCAACATGACCGCCGCCCGGGTGATCACTTCGACCGCCGGGATGTCGGCCAGTTCTCGAACGGCTGAGCCGTCGAGATCGGCTGGGACCTGCGGCGTCGCATCGTCGGGCGTTTCGGTCGGATCGGTCATGCCTGCTAGACTGTCATGCGCGACCGTCCCGGCTCATGTCAGGGACAGCAAGTGGAGTCCCACTCCCACCGTTGGCCACAAGGTACAACGGTCCGGTCGCCGGTGTCCTCGGGCACCGGTTCTGCGCTCCAGAATTGGAGGTGCAGACGGCGTGAGCCGTGATCGGTCGGCATTGGGCCCTGCTTTGAGCAGGGCTTTTCTGTTCCTCGGGGCAGAGTTGTCAGGTGGGCGGGTCTCCTCAGCAGACCAAACTAGGAGGCCCCATCAGCACTGAGACCCGCATCAACGAGCGCATCCGCGTACCTGAAGTCCGCCTGATCGGACCGAACGGCGAGCAGGTAGGCATTGTCCGCATCGAAGATGCTCTCCGCGTCGCCGCGGATGCCGATCTCGACCTCGTCGAAGTTGCACCAGCCGCAAAACCCCCGGTCTGCAAGATCATGGATTACGGCAAGTTCAAGTACGAGACGGCACTCAAGGAGCGCGAGTCTCGCAAGAACCAGCAGCAGACCGTCGTCAAGGAACAGAAGCTGCGTCCCAAGATCGACGATCACGACTACGAGACGAAGAAGGGCCATGTGGTCCGCTTCCTCGAAGCCGGGTCCAAGGTCAAGGTGACCATCATGTTCCGCGGACGCGAGCAGTCCCGGCCCGAACTCGGGTACCGGTTGTTGCAGCGGTTGGGCGCAGACGTGGCCGAGTACGGCTTCGTCGAGACCTCAGCCAAGCAGGACGGCCGCAACATGACGATGGTGCTGGCACCGCACCGCGGCGCGAAGACTCGCGCCAAGGCGGCGGAGCAGGCCGAGCGCCCCGGCGGGCAGCAGGCCGCATCAGAAGAACCAGACGTTACGCAGAACTAGTTTCAACACAGAACTGAGGATTCATGCCCAAGGCGAAGACCCACAGCGGTGCCTCCAAGCGGTTCCGCCGCACCGGTACCGGAAAGATCGTGCGGCAGAAGGCGAACCGTCGCCACTTGCTGGAGCACAAGCCCAGCAAGCGCACCCGCCGGCTTGACGGCCGCACCGTGGTTGCAGCCAACGACACCAAGCGTGTCAACAAGTTGCTCAACGGCTAGATCTGCCGCTCCCCGTACCGAACGAGAATAGGAACATCCCATGGCACGCGTGAAGCGCGCACTCAACGCCCAGAAGAAGCGGCGTACCGTACTCAAGGCCTCGAAGGGTTACCGCGGCCAGCGGTCCCGCCTGTACCGCAAGGCCAAGGAACAGCAGCTGCATTCGCTGACCTACGCCTACCGGGACCGCCGTGCCCGCAAGGGTGAGTTCCGCAAGCTGTGGATCTCGCGTATCAACGCCGCGGCCCGCGCCAACGACATCACCTACAACCGTCTGATCCAGGGCCTCAAGGCCGCTGGCGTCGAGGTTGACCGCAAGAACCTGGCCGAGATCGCCGTGAGCGACGCCGCCGCGTTCACCGCGCTGGTCGAGGTCGCCAAGGCCGCCCTGCCGGCTGATGTGAACGCTCCTTCCGGAGAAGCCGCCTGACGCTCACCGAGCGTTCTGCCCGGGTGGCCGCTGCGGTCAAACTGCAGCGCCACATCGGGCGCCGCCGCGCCGCACGCTTCCTTGCCGAGGGTCCCAACCTCGTCGAGGCCGCGTTGCGGCGCGGTCTTGTTTCCGAGGTGTTCGCGACCGACGCCGCACTGGACCGCTTCGGCGGCATCCTGGCCGACGCTCCGGTGCAGTTGGTCACCGAGCGTGCGGCGAAAGCGTTGTCGGACACCGTGACTCCGGTCGGTTTGGTGGCGGTCTGTCGCCTGCCGGACGTATTGCTCGATGAGGTCCTGTCCGCCGCGCCCCGGCTGGTCGCGGTGGCCGTACAGATCTCGGAACCGGGCAACGCCGGCACGCTGATCCGCGCCGCCGACGCGATGGGCGCCGATGCGGTGGTGCTGGCCGGCAACAGCGTCGACCCCTACAACAGCAAGTGCCTGCGAGCGTCGGCGGGCAGCATCTTCTCGCTGCCGGTGATCAGCGAGCCCGACGAGGCCGCCACTGTGGCACGTTTGCAGGCCGCCGGCCTGCAAGTGCTGGGAACCACGATCGACGGCGAGGTCAGCCTCGACGAAGTCGATTTGACCGGGCCCACCGCCTGGCTGTTCGGCCCCGAAGCACACGGCCTGCCAACCGAATTGGCTGCCGCGGCCGACCACCGGGTGCACATTCCGATGCCCGGTCAGTCCGAGAGCCTCAACATCTCATCTGCGGCGTCGATCTGCCTGTATCAGAGCGCCCGCGCCCACCGCGGTGGCTAGCCTGTCGCCTGCGTAGCACTGTGGCGATTTTCGGCCCGGTTTTCCGCCGCAGCGCTTCACACGTGGAGTCACGCGGCCGGTCTAAGGTCGAGCCATGTGCCAGTACTGCGGATGCCGGGACATGCCTCTGCTGCGGGATTACATCGCCGAGCATGAGCGGGCCGTAGACCACGGCCGCGAAGCGGTGCGCGCCATGGACCGCGGCGAGCTCGACGAGGCCGGTCAGCGCCTGGCGGCGATGTTCGAGGAACTGCGTTCCCACTGGCAGGGTGAGGAGAACGGGCTGTTCGCGGTGATGCACCGCGACGAGCTCTACGCCGAGCACATCGACCCGTTGGTGGCCGAACACCGAGAGCTGGCCGCCTTCCTCGAGGTGGTCGACCTGAGCGATCCCGGCGATCGGCAACGGGTGCGCCACGAGATCGAGGAACTCTACGTGCACATCGCCAAGGAAGAGGACGGGCTCTTCCCGGCCTCGCTCACCGCACTCGACGGCGCCGACTGGGATGCCGCGATGGCCGGGTGGTATGAGGCGCACCCGGGTCGCGACATGATCCAGGGGGAGCGCTAGCTGAGCAATCCCCGTGCCACGTGGGTGATCTGGACTTCGTTGCTGCCGGCATAGATCATCAGCGACTTGGCATCGCGGGCCAACTGCTCCACCCGGTACTCGGTCATGTAACCGTTGCCGCCGAACAGCTGCACGGCCTCCATCGCCACGTCGGTGGCGGCCTGCGAGCAGTACCACTTGATGGCCGAGGCCTCGGCCAGCGAGATGGGCGCACCCTTCTCGGCGGACTCGATGACGCGGAAGAGCATGTTGCGCACGTTCATCCGGGCCACTTCCATGTTGGCCAGCTTGAGCTGGATCAGCTGGAACTGGCTGATCTCCTGACCCCACAGGGTGCGGGTCTTGGCGTAGTCGACGCTCAACCGCAGGCATTCCTCGATCACGCCGAGGGCCATCGCGGCCACGCCGATACGTTCGGCCGAGAAGTTGGAGCGGGCGCTGGCCCGGCCTTCGTCGGCCCCTTCGTCGGACCCTTCGGTCTCGCCCAGCAGGCGGTCGCGGCCCAGACGCACGTTGTTGAAGAACAGCTCGCCGGTGCGCGATGAGTGAATGCCCATCTTGCGGAACGGCTTCGACTGCACGAAGCCTTCCATGCCGCGGTCGAGGACGAAGGTCAGCACCTTGCGGTTGCGCGGATCTGAAGCGGAATCACCCGCCGTGTTCTCAGCGAGCTTCGCGTAGACCACCACGACGTCGGCGTCCGGGCCGTTGGTGATGAAGGTCTTCTGGCCGTTGAGGATGTAGTCGTCGCCGTCCCGGGTGACATAGGACTTCATGCCGCCGAAGGCGTCCGAGCCGGAATCGGGTTCGGTGATCGCCCAGGCACCGACCTTCTCGTAGGTCACCAGGCCGGGCAGCCAGCGTTCCTGCTGGGCCAGGGTGCCGCGGCTCTGGATGGTCGAGACCGTCAGGCCCAGGCTGACGCCCAAACCGGTGACCAGGCCCATCGACACCCGGCACAGTTCGCTGATCAGGACGAACCCCATGCCAGGCGATCCGCTGCCGCCGAACATCCCGCCTCGGGCGCCTGAGGGCTTGGTGTCGCCGCTGCGCAGCTTCTCCAGCCGCTTGTCCAGCGACTCCTTGGCCATGGTGTCGATACCGAACGTGGCGAACAACTTGCGCACGATCGGGTACGGCTCCATGTCGCCGCTCTCGAGTTCGTCGAGATGGGGGCGGATCTCCTTGTCCACGAACTCGCGCACTGCGTCCCGGACAGCGATGTCTACATCAGACCAATCAAGCATCTCGACAGCTTAGACACGTGTCAAAAATCAAGCGGCGGGGCGGCGGGCCGGCCGCCGCAGCGCCGGCAGCGAGAACGTCGTGTGCACCAGCGCCCCGGCCCGGTCCAGCAGGGTCTTGTGGCGCGGCAAGTAGTGCATCGGCAGCCCCCGCCGGTCGCGGGGAGGGGCCATGAAACCGGGCGCTTCCACCAGCGGCCCGTCGGCCGGTAGCTTCCCGGCCGCGCGGCGGTACGCCGACAATGCGCGTGGGTGCAGCCTGATCTCGTCGGGCACGGCGATGAACGCCAGTTCGACCGCCTTGCCGAAGATTCGCAGCAGCACCTCGTCACCGGGCGTCCATCGCATGCCGGCCTTTTCCCGGACGGCCGGGTCGAAAACGCCTGCCGCGATCCAGCGCTGTGCTCCGACAAGAGGTTTGAACAGCTGGTCCCAGACTGCCGTCGGCATCAGCACGAACCACGGCTTGGGGATCCGGATGGTGAAGATGTCGAGGGTGGCCCGGTTGATCTCGAGCTCGTCGCGGCACTTGGCGTCCCAGTACTCCTGAAATTCTTCCCAGCTGTCGGGGACCGGCCGCATGCTCATGCCGTACATGCGATACCACTGCACATGTTCGTCGAACAGTTGTTGTTTCTCGGCCTCGGTGAGGCCGCCGCAGAAGTACTCGGCGGTCTTGATGATCAACATGAAGAACGTGGCGTGTGCCCAGTAGAACGTCTCCGGGTTGAGCGCGTGGTAGCGGCGCCCCTGGCCGTCGGTGCCTTTGATCGTGGTGTGGAAACCCTTGATCTGTGCGCCGGTGTCGGCCGCCCGGTCGCCGTCGTAGACCACCCCCATGATCGGGTACACCGACCGGGCCACCCGCTGGAGGGGTTCGCGGAGCAGGATCGAATGTTCCTCGACGCCGGCGCCGAGTTCCGGATACATGTTCTGGATCGCGCCGATCCACACACCCAGCATTCCGGTGCGGAGGTCACCGAAGTATTTCCAGGTCAGAGAATCGGGCCCGAGCGGGTCGTGCTCGGCGGTGAAGGTGGTTCGTGTGGTCATTGCGTCCTCGTTGACTCGTCATGACATGAATCACAGCTGGAACCAACGATAGTAGTGACAACGCATGTTGTCTACGATCCCGCGGCGCGTCGGCGCGCACTGTTATGCGGGGGCTATCGTCGCGCCACAGCGCTGTGACCAGCCAGGTTCACTGCCGGCGGGGGAGTGTGGGCAAACCCGCTCCTGGCGTGATTGCCGCCCGGTCCGCGGGCCACTTACTCTTGCGCTGTGGATGGCGAGCCGTTCGATGACCCGTCCGGCCGAGTCGGGGATGTCGAGCAAGCGCCGCAACAGCGCCCAGTGCCGGCACCCGGGTTGCCGGGCCCTCTGGGATGGCTGCAGAGCGCCAACCGCAGCCCGGCCGTCGTCGATCTGGTCCGTCGGGTACGTCGGTCACTTCCCGGGGATCCGGACTTCGGTGACCGGCTCTCGGTGTCGGGTGAGGGCGGTCCCCGGGCGGCGGCGCGCGTGGCCGACCGGCTCCTGGATCGCGACGCCGCCTCGCGCGAGGTGAGTCTGGGCGCGTTGCAGGTGTGGCAGGCGTTGACCGAGCGTGTCTCGGGAAGTCCGGCCAATCCCGAGGTGACACTGGCGTTCACCGATCTCGTCGGGTTCTCGTCGTGGTCGCTGCGCTCCGGCGACGACGCCACATTGCGCTTGCTGCGCCACGTGGCACAAGTGATCGAGCCGCCGGTGCTGGAAGCCGGCGGTCACATCGTCAAACGCATGGGCGACGGCATGATGGCGGTGTTCTCCGACCCCGGTACCGCCCTGGCGGCGATGCTGGTGGCGCTGGAAGGGGTGAAGGGCATCGACATGGACGGCTACGTACCGCGTATGCGGGTCGGTATCCACACCGGACGTCCGCAGCGCATCGGGTCGGACTGGCTCGGCGTAGATGTCAACATCGCGGCCCGGGTGATGGAGCGGGCCAACAGTGGCGGCCTGGTGGTGTCGCACACCACGCTGGAGGGCATCACCGAAGACGAACTGGCAGACCTCGGGGTCAGTGTCAAACGTCAACGCCGGCAGATGTTCTCGACCAAGCCGGAAGGCGTGCCCGACGATCTGGTGATGTACCGGGTGAAAACGTCCGGCCAGTTGCCGGCTTCCTGAGGACAAACGCGTTCGAAGGGCAATTCGCCGATCGCCTATGATCGCCGGGTGGCTCAGCAGCCCAGTGATCTCTCAGAAGAAGCCCTGACCAAAGCCGTCAGCGCGGCCCGGCATGCCTTTGAGCTGGCCGGTGACCTCGACGCGCTCGCGCGTGCCAAGACCGAGCACCTCGGTGATCGTGCCCCGATCGCCTTGGCTCGCCAGGCGTTGGCCACGCTGCCGAAGGCCGACCGCGCCGATGCGGGCAAACGCGTCAACGTCGCGCGTGGCGAGGCCCAGCGTGCGTACGACGAGCGACTGGCCGCGCTTCGCGCCGAGCGCGACGCTGCGGTGCTGGTCGCCGAACGCATCGACGTGACGCTGCCCTCGACGCGGCAGCCCGTCGGCGCCCGGCACCCGATCACCATCCTGGCCGAGAACGTCGCCGACACCTTCGTGGCGATGGGGTGGGAACTGGCCGAGGGGCCCGAGGTCGAGACCGAGCAGTTCAACTTCGACGCGCTGAACTTCCCGCCGGATCATCCGGCCCGTAGCGAGCAGGACACCTTCCAGGTCGCACCCGACGGGTCGCGACAGGTGCTGCGCACCCACACTTCGCCGGTGCAGATCCGGGCGCTGCTGGAGCGCGAGCTGCCGGTCTACATCGTCTCGATCGGGCGGACCTTCCGCACCGACGAACTCGACTCCACGCACACCCCGGTGTTCCACCAGGTGGAGGGCCTGGCGGTGGACAAAGGCCTGACCATGGCGCATCTGCGCGGCACGCTGGATGCGTTCGCGCGGGCCCAGTTCGGTCCGGAGGGGCGCACCCGGTTCCGTCCGCACTTCTTCCCGTTCACCGAGCCGTCGGCCGAGGTGGACATCTGGTTCCCCGGCAAGAAGGGTGGCGCCGGCTGGGTCGAATGGGGCGGCTGCGGCATGGTCAACCCGAATGTGTTGCGCGCCTGCGGAATCGACCCCGACATCTACTCCGGCTTTGCCTTCGGTATGGGATTGGAGCGAACTCTGCAGTTCCGCAACGGAATTCCTGACATGCGCGACATGGTCGAGGGCGATGTCCGGTTCTCGCTGCCCTTCGGGGTCGGTGCCTGATGCGGATTCCCTTCAGCTGGTTGCGTGAAGCGGTCCGCGCCGGGGCCCCGGGCTGGGACGTGTCGGTCGAGGAACTCGAGCAGACGTTCATCCGGATCGGACACGAGGTCGAGGAGATCATTCCGGTCGGTCCGGTGAGCGGCCCGCTGACCATCGGCCGGGTTGCCGAGATCGAGGAACTCACCGAGTTCAAGAAGCCCATCCGGGCCTGCAAGGTCGACGTCGGTGAACCAGAGTTACGCGACATTGTCTGCGGAGCCACGAATTTCGCAGTGGGCGACCTCGTTGTCGTGGCGCTGCCGGGCACCGTGCTGCCGGGTGACTTCACCATCGCCACCCGCAAGACCTACGGCCGGGTCTCCGACGGCATGATCTGCTCGGCGTCGGAGATGAACCTGGGCGTCGAGGGCGCCGGCATCCTGATCCTGCCGGAGGGCACCGCCGAACCGGGCACCCCGGCCGCCGACGTGCTGGGCCTGGACGACGTGGTGTTCCACCTGGCGATCACGCCAGACCGCGGCTACTGCCTGTCGGTCCGTGGCCTGGCGCGCGAAATCGCGTGCGCGCACGATCTGAACTTTGTCGATCTGGCCGACGTCGCACCGCTCCCTGCAGAGGGTGAGGCCTGGCCGCTGACAGTCGAACCCGGAACCGGTGTGCAGCGCTTCGGGTTACGGCCCGTCACCGGCATCGATCCGGCCGCCGTTTCACCGTGGTGGCTGCAGCGCCGGCTGATGCTGAGCGGCATCCGTGCCATCTCGCCGGCCGTCGACGTGACCAACTACGTCATGCTCGAAATCGGCCACCCGATGCATGCCCACGACAGCAGCCTGATCACCGGTGGTTTCGGGGTGCGGTTCGCCCGTGACGGTGAGAAGGTCGTCACGCTCGACGATGTCGAGCGCACGTTGAACTCGGCCGACGTGCTGATCGTCGACGACGTCGCGACAGCCGCCATCGGCGGTGTGATGGGCGCGGGCACCACCGAGGTGCGCGGTACCACCACCGATGTGCTGCTGGAAGCCGCGGTGTGGGATCCGGCCGCGGTGTCACGTACCCAGCGTCGCCTGCATCTGGCCAGTGAGGCCGGCCGTCGCTACGAGCGGTCGGTGGATCCGGCCATCTCGGTTGCGGCCCTTGACCGTTGCGCGTCTCTGCTGGCCGAGATCGCCGGTGGAACCGTCGAACCGAAACTCACCGACTGGCGCGCGGGCGGGCGCACCGACTGGGCTCATCCGGCCATCGAGATTCCGGCCGACCTGCCGGACCGCACGGCGGGAGTCGAATACGCCGTGGGCACCACGGCTCGTCGGCTCACTCAGATCGGTGCCGTCGTCGCTGAAGCCGCCGGTGCCGCTTCTCTGACCGTCACCCCGCCGAGCTGGCGGCCGGACCTGCGTCAGCGTGCCGACCTCGTCGAAGAGGTGCTGCGCCTGGAGGGGCTGGAGTCCATTCCGTCGGTGCTGCCGACCGCGCCGGCCGGGCGCGGGCTGACCGCGGTGCAGAAGCGGCGCCGGGCCATCGGAAAGTCGCTGGCACTGACCGGATTCGTCGAGGTCCTGCCCACGCCGTTCCTGCCTGCGGGCGTGTTCGACGCGTGGGGTCTGGCCACCGAGGATCCGCGCCGCAACGCCACCAAGGTGCTCAACCCGCTCGAGGCCGACCGGCCGCAGCTGGCCACCACGTTGCTCCCGGGGCTGCTGGAAGCCCTGGGCCGCAACGTATCCCGTGGCGCTGCTGATGTCGCCTTGTTCGCGATCCAGCAGGTGGTACATCCCACGGACGAGACGAGGGCCGTCGAGCGGATCCCGAACGATCGCAGGCCCACCGACGACGAGATCGCCGGGCTGGACGCCTCGCTGCCGCGTCAGCCCCAGCATGTGGCCGCGGTGCTCGCCGGGCTGCGGGAACCGGCCGGCCCGTGGGGCCCGGGACGTGCGGTGGAGGCTGCCGACGCGTTCGAGGCGGTGCGGGTGATCGGCCGGGCAGCCGGGGTGGAGTTCACTTTGCGTGCCGCCCAGGAGCTTCCGTGGCATCCGGGTCGCTGTGCCGAGGTGCTCGTCGGCGACACCACCGTCGGCTATGCGGGTCAGCTGCATCCCGCAGTCATCGAACGGACGGGCCTGTCGAAGGGCGCTTGTGCCGTGGAACTCGACCTCGATGCGGTGCCGATCGTCGAGACCCTGCCGGCGCCGAGGGTGTCCCCGTTCCCGGCGGTGTTCCAGGACATCAGCGTCGTGGTCGGTGACGAGGTCGCCGCGGCTGCCGTCGTGGACGCCGTCCGCGACGGGGCCGGTGAACTGCTGGAGGACGTCCGGCTGTTCGACGTCTACACCGGTCCGCAGATCGGGGAGGGCCGCAAATCGCTCACCCTGGCGCTGCGGTTCCGGGCTGCCGACCGCACCCTGACCGAGGACGAGGCCAGCGCCGCCCGCGACGCCGCCGTGGCGGTGGCCGGCGAGCGCGTCGGCGCCGTCCTGCGCGGCTGAGTTTCTCCGCGAGCAGACAGAGAATCGCATTACCGAGCACTCCTTGATGCGATTCTGCGTCTGCTCGGCAGGGAAAACGGTCGCCGAATTAATGAGTTTGCATCTGCATGCATAACAATGCAGAATTGCCGGATGACTTCGATAGCGGTGGCCGGCGCCAGCGGCTACGCCGGCGGAGAGATCCTGCGATTGCTGCTCGGGCATCCGGCCTACGCTGACGGCCGGCTGACCATCGGGGCGTTGACCGCGGCCTCCAGTGCCGGCACCACCATGGCCGAACATCACCCGCACTTGCTGCCACTGGCCGCTCGCGTTCTGGAACCCACCGATGCGGCGGTGCTGGCCGGCCATGACGTGGTGTTCCTGGGCTTGCCGCACGGTCATTCCGCGGAGCTGGCCGAACAGCTGGGTCCCGACACCCTGATCATCGATTGTGGTGCCGACTTCCGGCTGACCGACGCCGCAGACTGGGAGAGGTTCTACGGTTCGGCACACGCCGGCAGCTGGCCCTACGGGCTGCCTGAACTGCCCGGCGGCCGGGACCGGCTCAAGGGCGCCAAGCGTGTCGCCGTCCCGGGCTGCTATCCGACCGCAGCCCTGCTGGCACTGCTGCCTGCGGTTGCTGCCGACCTCGTCGAGCCGGCTGTCACGGTGGTGGCGGTCAGCGGCACTTCCGGCGCAGGCAAGTCTGCCAAGGTGGACCTGCTGGGCGCGGAGGTGATCGGTTCGGCCCGCGCCTACAACATCGCGGGCAAGCACCGGCACACCCCGGAGATCGCGCAGGGGCTGCGGTCGGTGACCGACAAGGATGTCACCGTCTCGTTCACCCCCGTGTTGATCCCGACGGCTCGCGGCATCCTGGCCACCTGCACCGCACACACCGAGGCGTCGGCGGCCGAGGTGCGGGCGGCCTACGAAAAGGCTTACGACGCCGAGCCGTTCATTCACCTGCTGCCCGAAGGGCAACTGCCCAAGACTGGTTCGGTGATCGGTAGCAATGCCGCGCAGCTTGCCGTCGCGGTGGACGAACAGGCGAAGACACTGGTGGCGATCGCCGCCATAGACAACCTCACCAAGGGCACCGGGGGAGCCGCGGTGCAGTCGATGAACCTGGCGCTGGGCTGGCCGGAAACCGAAGGACTTTCGATCGTGGGAGTGGCACCGTGACCGAAGCGGCACAGACCGCCAAGCTGGTCCGCACACAGGGCGTCACCGCCCCGGCCGGCTTCCGGGCCGCCGGAATCGCGGCCGGTATCAAGGAATCTGGCGCCCCAGACCTGGCCCTGGTGTTCAACGAGGGGCCGGATTACGCCGCCGCGGGCGTGTTCACCCGCAACAAGATCAAGGCCGCGCCCGTGCAGTGGTCGCAGCAGGTGCTGGCCACGGGCAGGCTGCGTGCGGTGGTCCTGAACTCCGGTGGCGCCAATGCGTGCACCGGCCCGCTGGGCTTCCAGGACACCCACGCCACCGCCGAGGCCGTGGCCGGCGCGCTGAGCGACTGGGGCACCGAGACCGGCGCCATCGAGGTTGCGGTGTGCTCGACGGGCCTGATCGGTGACCGGCTGCCGATGGACAAGGTGCTGGCCGGGGTCACCGAGATCGTGCACGAGATCGCCGGCGGTCTGACCGGCGGCGACGATGCCGCGCGGGCCATCATGACCACCGACACCGTGCCGAAACAGGTTGCGCTGCACCATTCGGTGGAGTCCGGGGAGAACTGGACCCTGGGCGGGATGGCCAAGGGCGCGGGCATGCTGGCGCCGTCGCTGGCCACCATGCTGGTGGTGCTGACCACCGACGCCGTCGCTGACGCGGCCGCCCTGGAAATCGCGCTCAAGCGGGCCGCGAAGCTGACCTTCGACCGCCTCGACGTCGACGGCAGCTGCTCGACGAACGACACCGTGCTGCTGCTCGCGTCCGGCGCCAGCGAAATCGCCCCGAGCCAGGACGATCTCAACGAAGCCGTGCTGAGGGTCTGCGACGATCTGTGCGCGCAGCTGCAGGCCGATGCCGAAGGTGTCACCAAGCGGGTGGTCATCACCGTCGCCGGCGCCGAGACCGAGGACGACGCGCTGATCGCCGCGCGGGTGATCGCCCGCGACAGCCTGGTCAAGACCGCACTGTTCGGCTCCGACCCGAACTGGGGCCGGGTGCTGGCCGCCGTCGGCATCGCGCCGGTGAAGCTCGATCCGGAGCGGATCAGCGTGTCGTTCAACGGGTCTCCGGTCTGCATCGACGGCGCCGGCGCGCCCGGAGCGCGCGACGTCGACCTGTCGGGTGAGGACATCGTCGTGGTCGTGAACTTGGGCGTGGGTCCGCACGAGGCATCGATCAGGACCACCGACCTGTCGCACGCCTACGTCGAAGAGAACTCGGCGTACAGCTCATGAGCCAAGCGATCGAGCGCGGCGTCAAGGCCCAGGTGCTGGCTTCGGCTCTGCCGTGGCTCAAGCAGCTGCACGGCAAGATCGTCGTCGTCAAGTACGGCGGCAACGCCATGACCGATGACACCCTCAAGGCCGCTTTCGCCGCCGACATGGTGTTCCTGCGCAACTGCGGTATCCATCCCGTGGTGGTGCACGGTGGCGGTCCGCAGATCAGCGCGATGCTCAAGAAGCTCGGCATCGCAGGCGATTTCAAAGGTGGCTTCCGGGTGACCACCCCGGAGGTCCTCGATGTGGCGCGCATGGTGCTGTTCGGTCAGGTGGGCCGCGAACTGGTCAATCTGATCAACGCCCACGGCCCGTACGCGGTCGGCCTCACCGGTGAGGACGCGCACCTGTTCACCGCGGTGCGACGCAGCGTCACCGTGGACGGGGTGGCCACCGACATCGGGCTGGTCGGCGACGTCGAGCAGGTCAACGCCGACTCATTGCTGGATCTCATTGCCGCGGGCCGTATTCCGGTGGTCTCGACCATCGGACCCGATGTCGACGGTGTGGTGCACAACATCAATGCCGACACCGCCGCCGCGGCCCTGGCCGAAGCCCTGGGTGCCGAGAAACTGATCATGCTCACCGATGTGGAGGGTCTCTACACCGATTGGCCTGACCGCTCGTCGCTGGTCACCGAGATCGACACCGCGGCCCTGACCCAACTGCTCCCGTCACTCGAATCGGGCATGGTGCCCAAGATCGAGGCCTGCCTGCGGGCAGTGGAAGGCGGCGTGCCGAGCGCTCACGTGATCGACGGTCGCGTCGAACATTGCGTGCTCGTCGAACTTTTCACCGATGAGGGAACCGGAACCAAGGTGGTAAAACCGTGAGCCTGCAGGACCGCTGGGAAGCGGTGATGATGAACAACTACGGCACCCCGCCGTTGGCGCTGGCCAGCGGCGACGGCGTCGTGGTCACCGACACCGACGGAAAGTCCTATCTGGACCTGCTCGGCGGTATCGCGGTCAACCTGCTCGGCCACCGCCACCCCGCGGTCATCGAGGCCGTCACCACTCAGCTCGACACACTGGGCCACACCTCCAATCTGTATGCCACCGAACCGGGCATCGCGCTGGCCGAGGCGCTGGTCGGGCATCTGGGGGCTCAGGCACGGGTGTTCTTCTGCAACTCGGGCACCGAGGCCAACGAGGTCGCCTTCAAGATCACCCGGCTCACCGGCAAGACGAACATCGTTGCCGCCCAAGGCGCATTCCACGGCCGCACGATGGGGTCGCTGGCGCTGACCGGCCAGCCCGCCAAGCAGGCACCGTTCGAGCCCTTGCCGGGCAACGTCACCCACGTGCCGTACGGCGACGTGAATGCCCTTGCCGCGGTAGTAGACGACACCACTGCGGCAGTGTTCCTCGAACCGATCATGGGGGAGGGCGGCGTCGTCGTCCCGCCCGCCGGATACCTGGCAGCTGCGCGCGACATCACCACGAAGAACGGCGCGCTGCTCGTCCTCGACGAGGTGCAGACCGGCGTCGGGCGTACCGGCGCGTTCTACGCCCATCAGCACGACGGCATCACCCCCGACGTGGTCACCTTGGCCAAGGGCCTGGGCGGCGGGCTGCCGATCGGTGCCTGCCTGGCCATCGGCGCGGCGGGTGACCTGCTCACCCCGGGTCTGCACGGCAGCACCTTCGGCGGCAACCCGGTATGCACCGCCGCCGCGCTGGCGGTGCTCAAAGCACTGGCCGACGGTGACCTGATCGCGCGGGCCGGCGTCCTCGGCAAGACCCTGAGCCACGGCATCGAAGAGCTCGGTCATCCGCTCGTCGGCCACGTGCGCGGCAAGGGCTTGCTGCAAGGCGTGGTGCTGACCGCCCCCAGTGCCAAGGCCGTGGAGGCAGCGGCCCGCGACGCCGGTTTCCTCGTCAACGCCGCGGCCGCCGACGTCATCCGGCTGGCACCGCCCCTGATCATCACCGAGGGCCAGATCGAGACTTTCCTGTCCGCTCTGCCCGCCGTTCTCGACACCGCTGTGGAGGCTTCTGCATGACCATCCGGCATTTCCTGCGTGACGACGACCTGTCGCCCGACGAGCAGGCCGAGGTGCTCGCCTTGGCCGCCGAACTGAAGAAGGCACCGTTCTCCCGGCGCCCGCTGGAAGGCCCGCGCGGCGTCGCGGTGATCTTCGAGAAGAACTCGACCCGCACCCGGTTTTCGTTTGAGATGGGCATCGCCCAGCTCGGCGGCCACGCCGTGGTGGTCGACGGCCGCAGCACCCAGCTGGGGCGTGAGGAGACCCTCGAAGACACCGGTGCGGTGCTGTCCCGCTACGTCGATGCCATTGTGTGGCGGACCTTCGCCCAGGAGCGGCTCACTGCCATGGCAACCGGTGCTTCCGTCCCGATTGTCAATGCCCTGTCCGACGAGTTCCACCCCTGCCAGGTGCTGGCCGACCTGCAGACGCTGGCCGAGCGCCGGGGCGACCTCAACGGCCTGCGGATGACATACCTGGGCGACGGTGCCAACAACATGGCGCACTCGCTGATGCTGGGCGGGGTCACCGCGGGCATCCACGTCACCATCGCCGCGCCCGCCGGTTTCGAACCGGACCCGCACTTCGTCGACGCCGCCAAACGCCGCGCCGCCGAGACCGGCGCGACCGTCACCCTCACCGACGACGCGCAGGCCGGCGCCGACGGGGCCGACGTGCTCGTCACCGACACCTGGACCTCGATGGGCCAGGAGAACGACGGGCTGGACCGGGTGCGGCCGTTCCGGCCGTTCCAGGTCAACGCCGAACTGCTCAACCGGGCTGACCCGGAAGCCGTTGTGCTGCACTGCCTTCCGGCGCATCGCGGCCATGAGATCACCGACGAGGTGATCGACGGGCCCCAAAGTGCGGTGTTCGACGAGGCCGAGAACCGGCTCCACGCCCAGAAGGCCATGCTGGTGTGGCTGCTGGAGCGAGTCTGAGGTGAGCGCACCCACCCGCGCCGGCCGTCAGGCCCGCATCATCGCCCTGCTGTCGTCGCGGCAGGTGAGCAGCCAGACCGAGCTGGCCGCGCTGCTGGGCCAGGAGGGCATCGAGGTCACCCAGGCCACGCTGTCGCGGGACCTGGAGGAACTCGGCGCGGTGAAACTGCGCGGTGTTGAAGGTGGAGCCGGGGCGTACGTCATCCCCGAGGACGGGAGCCCGGTGCGGGGGGTGTCCGGTGGCACCGAACGTCTGACCCGCTTGTTGGGGGAGTTGCTGGTCTCGACCGACGCCAGCGCTAACCTTGCCGTGCTGCGCACCCCGCCCGGGGCGGCGCATTACCTGGCCAGCGCGCTCGATCGCGCCGCCCTGCCGTATGTGGTCGGCACCGTCGCCGGTGACGACACCATCCTGGTGGTGGCGCGCGACCCGATGACCGGGGCCGAACTTGTCAAAACCATCGAGAACTTGAAGTAGAGCCAAAAACAAGGAGATTGCTCATGTCCGAACGCGTCATCCTGGCGTACTCCGGAGGTCTGGACACCTCGGTCGCGATCAGCTGGATCGGCAAGGAGACCGGCAAAGAGGTCGTCGCCGTCGCCATCGATCTCGGCCAGGGCGGCGAGGACATGGACGTCGTACGCCAGCGCGCCCTGGACTGCGGTGCGGTCGAGGCGGTCGTGGTCGACGCCCGTGACGAGTTCGCCGACGAGTACTGCCTGCCGACCATCAAGGCGAATGCGCTCTACATGGACCGCTACCCGCTGGTGTCGGCCATCAGCCGGCCCCTGATCGTCAAGCATCTGGTCGACGCCGCGCGCAGCCACGGCGGCACCGTCGTCGCGCACGGCTGCACCGGCAAGGGCAATGACCAGGTGCGGTTCGAGGTCGGGTTCGCCTCCCTGGCGCCCGAACTGGACGTCATCGCGCCGGTTCGCGACTACGCCTGGACCCGCGAGAAGGCCATCGCGTTCGCCGAGGAGAACGCCATCCCGATCAACGTCACCAAGCGTTCGCCGTTCTCGATCGACCAGAACGTGTGGGGCCGCGCGGTGGAGACCGGGTTCCTCGAGGACCTGTGGAACGCCCCGACCAAGGACGTCTACGACTACACCCAGGATCCGACGGTCAACTTCAACGCTCCTGACGAGCTGATCATCAGCTTCGACAAGGGCCGCCCGGTGGCCATCGACGGTCGCCCGCTCAGCGTGCTGGAGATCATCCAGGAGCTCAACACCCGGGCCGGCGCCCAGGGCGTGGGCCGGCTCGATGTGGTCGAGGACCGGCTGGTCGGCATCAAGAGCCGGGAGATCTACGAGGCGCCGGGCGCGATGGTGCTGATCACGGCGCACACCGAGCTCGAGCACGTGACGCTGGAGCGCGAGCTGGGCCGGTACAAGCGCGGCGTGGACCAGAAGTGGGGCGAGCTGGCCTACGACGGCCTGTGGTTCAGCCCGCTGAAGCGCTCACTGGAGGCGTTCGTCGAGCACACCCAGCAGCACGTTTCCGGCGATATCCGGCTGGTCCTGCACGCCGGGGCGATCATCGTCAACGGCCGTCGTTCCGGTGAGTCGTTGTACGACTTCAACCTCGCCACCTACGACGAGGGCGACAGCTTCGACCAGAGCGCGGCCAAGGGCTTCGTGCAGCTGCACGGCCTGAGCTCCAAGATCTCGGCCAAGCGCGACCTGGGCCTGTAAGTGACATGAGCACCAACGACGGAAGCACCAACGAGGGATCGCTGTGGGGCGGCCGGTTCGCCGACGGTCCCTCGGCCGCCCTTGCCGCCCTGAGCAAGTCGACGCATTTCGACTGGGTGCTGGCGCCCTATGACATCACGGCCTCCAAGGCTCACGCCCGGGTGTTGCACCGGGCCGGGCTGCTCACCGATGAACAGCGCGACGGGTTGCTAGCGGGCCTGGACAGCCTGGGTTCCGACGTCGCCGACGGCAGTTTCGAGCCGCTGGTCACCGACGAGGACGTGCACGGTGCGCTGGAACGCGGCTTGATCGACCGGGTCGGACCCGATCTGGGCGGCAGGTTGCGCGCCGGTCGCTCCCGCAACGACCAGGTGGCCACGCTGTTCCGGATGTGGCTGCGCGACGCCGTCCGCCGGGTGGCCGACGGCGTGCTGGAAGTGGTCAACGCGCTGGCCACGCAGGCCGCTGCGCATCCGACGGCGATCATGCCCGGCAAGACCCACTTGCAGGCCGCCCAGCCGATCCTGCTCGCGCATCATCTGCTGGCCCACGCGCATCCGTTGCTGCGCAACGTCGACCGGCTCGCCGATTTCGACGATCGCACCGCGGTCTCGCCCTACGGTTCGGGAGCGCTGGCCGGCTCGTCGCTCGGCCTGGATCCCGACGCCATCGCCGAGGACCTCGGATTCGCCTCGGCGGCAGACAATTCCGTCGACGCCACCGCGGCGCGGGACTTCGCCGCCGAGGCGGCGTTCATCTTCGCCCAGATCGGGGTGGATCTGTCCCGGCTCGCCGAGGACATCATCCTGTGGAGCACCACCGAATTCGGCTATGTCACGCTGCACGACGCCTGGTCGACAGGCAGCTCGATCATGCCGCAGAAGAAGAACCCGGACATCGCCGAACTGGCCCGCGGCAAGTCCGGGCGGCTGATCGGCAACCTCACCGGTCTGCTGGCCACGCTCAAGGCGCAGCCACTGGCGTACAACCGGGACCTGCAGGAGGACAAGGAGCCGGTCTTCGATTCGGTGGCCCAGCTGGAGCTGCTGCTGCCGGCGATGGCCGGTCTGGTCGGCACGCTGACCTTCGACGAGGCCCGGATGGCCGCGCTGGCACCCGCCGGTTACACACTTGCCACCGATATCGCCGAATGGCTGGTCCGTCAGGGTGTTCCGTTCCGGGTTGCCCACGAGGCGGCGGGGGAGGCCGTGCGAGTCGCCGAGGCCCGCGGCGTCGGCCTCGACGAGCTCACCGACGACGAGTTCACCGCGATCAACCCCGCGCTGACCGCCCAGGTGCGCGAGGTCCTGACGGTCGAGGGTTCGGTGGACGCGCGCAGCGCACGTGGGGGCACCGCGCCGGTGCAGGTCGCCAAGCAGCTCGGCGTGGTGCGCGAGACCGCCGACCGGTTGCGCCACCGGCTGCGGCGAGTCCTCGGATAGACCTATTCGACGTGTTCGGACAGCTCCATCCAGCGGGCTTCGAACTCGGCGACCTGCGATTCCAGCTCGCGCAGTTCGCCGGTGAGCTTCCCCAGACCCACATGGTCGGACTGGTCGTGGGCGGCGAGTTCGTCGTGCTTGGTGGAGATCCGGTCGGCCAGCTTGGCCAGCGACCGGTCGATCGAGGCCATCTCCTTTTCGACGTTGCGCAGTTCGGCGCCGGACAATCCTTGCGCGGGAGGGGCTTCGGTGCGTGACACCGGTCCACTCGGCGCGCCGGTGGCCCGCTGCTCGGACAGCTTCAGATATTCGTCGACCCCGCCGGGCAGATGACGCAGCCGGCCGTCCAGGATGGCGTACTGCTGATCGGTGACGCGCTCAAGCAGATACCGATCGTGCGACACCACGATCAGTGTGCCCGGCCAGGAATCGAGCAGATCCTCGGTGGCGGTCAGCATGTCGGTGTCCACATCGTTGGTGGGCTCGTCGAGCACCAGCACGTTCGGCTCCGAGAGCACCACCAGCATGAGCTGCAGCCGGCGGCGTTGGCCACCGGACAGTTCGCCGACGCGGGTCGACAGTTGGTCGCGCGCGAAGCCGAGCCGCTCCAGCAGTTGGGCCGGGGTCAGGTCCTTACCGTCGATCTGATAGCTGGTCTGCAGCCGCCCGACCACTTCGCGGACCATGTCCCCGGCGACCGCATCGAGCTCGCTGGATTGCTGGTCGAGGATTGAAAGGCGCACGGTCTTACCGCGTTTGACCCGGCCGGAGGTCGGCGTCACGGTCCCCGCGATCAGGCCGAGCAGGGTGGATTTGCCGGCACCGTTCGCACCGACGATGCCGGTGCGCTCGCCCGGTCCGATGCGCCATTCGATATCGCGCAACACTTCTTGCTCAGAGCCCGGGTAGGCCACCGACACGTCGAGCAGGTCGATCACGTCCTTGCCCAGCCGCGCGGTCGCCAGCCGGGACAACTCCACGGTGTTGCGCAGCGGCGGTACATCGGAGATCAGGGCATTGGCCGCGTCGATCCGGAACTTGGGTTTGGAGGTGCGGGCCGGTGCGCCCCGACGCAACCAGGCCAGCTCCTTGCGCATCAGGTTCTGCCGCTTCGCTTCGATCGAGGCGGCCTGCCGATCGCGTTCCACGCGCTGCAGCACGTACGCCGCGTAGCCGCCCTCGAACGGCTCCACGATGCGGTCGTGCACCTCCCAGGTGGTGGTGGCGACCTCGTCGAGGAACCAGCGGTCGTGGGTGATCAGCAACAGTCCACCGGCGCCACGTGCCCACCGCTGCTTGATATGTCCCGCCAGCCACGTGATGCCCTGGATATCGAGATGGTTGGTCGGCTCGTCGAGCGCGATCACGTCCCAGTTGTCGATCAGCAGCGCGGCCAGTTGCACGCGTCGGCGCTGGCCGCCGGACAACGTCGACACGGGAGCGTCGAACGGGATGTCGGCAACCAGACCACCGATCACGTCACGGATCCGGGCGTCGCCGGCCCATTCGTGTTCGGGGCGGTCTCCGACCAGCGACCAGCCGACGGTGTGGTCGGGGTCGAGAGTGTCGGTCTGGTCCAGCGACCCCACTCGCAGGCCGCTGCGCCGGGTCACGCGGCCGCCGTGCGGGGCGATGCGCCCGGTGAGCATGCCCAGCAGGGTGGACTTTCCGTCGCCGTTGCGGCCGACGATGCCGATCCGGTCGCCTTCGCTGACGCCGACGGTGACCGCGTCGAACACCACCCCGGTGGGGTACTCCAGATGCAGGGTTTCGCCCCCGAGCAGGTGTGCCATCGCCGCCGACCCTATCGTTCGGCGGCCCCGGGACCGGCACCGCATCGGGCCACACTCGGCCTGTCGACGATCGAGTCGGTGATCGGTTGCTGTTGTGCCATGATGACCTCGTCAATCGGGGGTCGGGGTGATTTGCGATGTGGGGAGCAAGCTGGTGGATTTCTCGGCAGTGACCAAACCGGTCGAGCGGTTGCTGGCGACCGCGCAGAACGGTCTGGAGGTGCTGCGCTACGGGGGCCTGGAGACCGGTTCGGTCCCATCGCCCTTCCAGATCATCCAGAGCGTGCCGATGTACCGGCTGCGGCGGTATTTCCCACCCGACGCCCGCCCGGGTGCCCAGAATCCGCGCCCGCCGGTGCTGATGGTGCATCCGATGATGATGTCGGCCGACATGTGGGACGTGACGCGCGACGACGGGGCGGTCGGCATCCTGCACGCCGCGGGCATCGACCCGTGGGTCATCGACTTCGGCTCGCCCGACAAGGTCGAGGGCGGGATGCAACGAAACCTGGCCGACCACGTGGTGGCGTTGTCGGAGGCCATCGACATCGTCAAGGAGGTCACCGGGTGCGACGTGCATCTGGCCGGCTACTCGCAGGGCGGGATGTTCGCCTACCAGGCCGCGGCCTACCGGCGGTCCAAGGATCTGGCGAGCATCATCGCCTTCGGCTCACCGGTGGACACCCTGGCCGCACTGCCGATGAACCTTCCGGCCGGGGTCGCTGCGGGCGCCGCGGACTTCATGGCCGACCACGTCTTCAGCCGCATCGACATCCCGGGCTGGTTGGCGCGCACCGGATTCCAGATGCTCGACCCGATCAAGACGGCCCAGTCACGCTTCGAGTTTCTGCGTCAGCTCCACGACCGGGAGGCCTTGCTGCCACGCGAACAACAGCGCCGCTTCCTGTCATCGGAGGGGTGGATCGCCTGGTCCGGGCCGGCGATCTCCGAACTGCTCAAGCAGTTCATCGCACACAACCGCATGATCACCGGCGGCTTCTCCATCCACGGTGACCTCGTCACGCTGTCCGACATCAATTGCCCGATTCTGGCTGTGATCGGTGAGGTCGATGACATCGGCCAACCGGCTGCCGTGCGCGGCATCAAGCGTGCCTCGCCGGACGCTGACGTCTACGAATATCTGATCAGGGCAGGACATTTCGGTCTGGTGGTGGGATCGAAGGCCTCCACCCAGACCTGGCCGACGGTGGCGCAATGGGTGAAATGGCTTGGCGGAGAACAGATGCCCGAAGGTGTCGTTCCGATGGGATCGCAGCCGGCAGATCACCCCGAAGGCGGCGTGTCGTTCTCGACCCGTGTCACCCACGGAGCCACCGCAGCCACCGAGATGGCCTTCGGGGTGGCCCGCTCGGCCGCCGATGCGCTGGTGACGGCGAACAAGAACGCCCGGACCCTGGTCATCGAGACGGCTCGCACCTTGCCGCGCCTGGCCCGGTTGGGACAGGTCAACGATCACACCCGGATCTCGCTCGGCCGGATCATGAGCGAGCAGGCGCGCAGCGCGCCCAACGGTGAGGCGTTGCTTTTCGACGGTCGCGTGCACACCTACGAGGCGGTGGACCGCCGCATCAACAATGTGGTGCACGGTCTGATCGACGTCGGGGTTCGCCAGGGTGCCCGGGTCGGTGTCCTGATGGACACCCGGCCCAGCGCGCTGGTCGCGATCGCGGCGCTGTCCCGGTTGGGTGCGGTGGCCGTGCTGCTGCCCGAAGCCGATCTGGCCGAGGCGGCCCGCCTCGGCGGGGTGGCCGAGATCATCGCCGATCCCAGCCACCTCGAGGTGGCCCGCAAGCTCGACACGCGGGTGCTGGTCCTCGGTGGTGGCGAGAGCCGTGATCTGCACCTGGACAAATACGATGCCGACGGCGCGTCGGTTGTCGACATGGAGAAGATCAACCCCGACGTCGTCGAGCTGCCCGGCTGGTATCGGCCCAACCCGGGCTTGGCCCGCGACCTGGCGTTCGTGGCGTTCAGCGAGGTCGGCGGCGAACTGGTGGCCCGTCAGATCACGAACTTCCGGTGGGCGCTGTCGGCGTTCGGCACCGCGTCGGCCGCCAATCTGGGCCGCGGTGACACGGTCTACTGCTTGACCCCGCTGCATCACCAGTCGGGCCTGCTGGTCAGCCTTGGTGGCGCGGTGGTCGGTGGCTCGCGCATCGCGCTGTCCCGTGGACTGCAACCCGACCGGTTCCTTCAGGAGATCCGGCAGTACGGCGTCACGGTCGTGTCCTACACCTGGGCCATGCTGCGCGAGGTCATCGACGATCCGTCGTTCTCGCTGACCGGCAGTCATCCGGTCCGGTTGTTCATCGGCTCCGGTATGCCGGCCGGGCTGTGGAAGCGCGTGGTCGATGTGTTCGAACCGGCCCAGGTGGTGGAGTTCTTCGCCACCACCGACGGACAGGCCGTGCTGGCCAATGTCTCGGGCGCCAAGATCGGCAGCAAGGGTCGTCCGCTGCCGGGCAGCGGCACCGTCGAACTCGCTGCCTACGATGCCGACGACGACCTGATCCTGGAGGACGAGCAAGGCTTTGTCCGCAAGGCCGAGGCCAACGAAGTGGGTGTGCTCCTGGCTCACCCGCGTGGCCCGGTGGATCCGACCGCCGTGGTCAAACGGGGTGTGTTCGCGCCGGCCGATACCTGGGTGTCCACCGAATTCCTGTTCCGTCGTGACGAGGACGGTGACTACTGGCTGGTGGACAACCGTGGTGCGGTGATCCGCACCGCGCGTGGGCCGGTGTTCGCGACGAGCGTCAACGACGCGGTCGGGCGCCTCGACGCGGTCGACATGTCGGTGACGTACGGCGTCGAGGAATCGGGCCGTCAGTTGGCGGTGACGGCCCTGGCACTGCGGCCCGGCGGTAGCGTCCCGACGGCCGATCTCACCCACGCCCTGGACGATCTGGCCGCGGGTTGTCCGCCGGACGTGGTGCACGTGGTGGCCGACATGGAGCTCGGAGCCTCATACCGCCCGGTGATCGGTCCGCTGCGGGCCGCGGGCATCCCGAAACCGGGTCGGCGTAACTGCTGGTACTTCGATGCCGATACAGGTACGTACAAGAAATTGACTGCGGCCAGCCGGGCCGAACTCATCGCGGGTGGCGACGACGAACCGGAGACCGACTAGGCCGGTTTGTCGGCGGCGTGCCGGGGCGGCAACGCGCTGTTACGCTCCGGCAGACGGCGAACGACTGGAGGATCGATGGCTTCGGGATCGGGTGTGCACAGCTGGCGTCGGGTGGTCGGCGTCGCGGTGACGGGTGGTGCGCTGGTCGTGGGGCTGGGTGCGCCGACGGCCGCGGCGGATCCCGCCGAGCCCACATCTCAGGCGGATGCGCCGGCGCCGCAGATGACGGCCGACGAAGCGTTGTCCATCGTCGCCAAGGACTATGACACCGGTGAGGGTGGTGGACAGATCTCGACGCTGATCCACGACATCTTGAAGCTGCGTCAGCAGGGCTACAAGCCGTCGAACGCCAACCGTGAGGCCATCACCGAAGCGCTCGACAAGCGCCCCAATCAGGTGCCGCTGATCAAAGCGCTCAAGAGCACATTGGCCTACCAGCGCAAGCTGCAGGCCCAGTCGAACGCGCAGATTTCGCGAGGCGGTGTCAATCCCGGTGTCGGGCAGTTCCCGGGTGGCATCGCGCCGATTCCGGGTGGCGCGGGGGCCCAGCCCGGACCTAGTGGCGGCATCCAAATTCCGCTGGGCTAGCTTCACGTGGTGGTCGACGACAAGCTTCTGAGCATCCTGGTCTGCCCGCAGGATCGCGGGCCGCTGCTGCTCGCGGGAACGGACTGGCTCTACAACCCACGGCTGCGGCGCGCCTACCGGATCGAGGACGGTATCCCGGTGCTCTTGGTCGACGAGGCAGTGGCCATCGATGACGACGCCGAGCATCAGCGCCTGCTGGAACTGGCCGGGTCAGGGGAGTCCGGGTAGGTCACCGGTCAAGTAGCGCTGCAGGGTCGGAGCGATGGTTTCGACGATCTGCTCCACCGGCAGCGTCGCGAAAGGCTCCAGCTCCAGGATGTAGCGCGCCATCGCGACCCCGACCAGTTGCGAGGCGACGAACTGGATGCGCACGCGGGAGCTACCGGGCGGGTCGTCGACGCGCGGCCCGATTTCTCCGATGATCACCTCCTGCAGGAACGACCGCACGAGCGATACGTCGTTGCCTGCCAGGATGGAACGCAAAGTCGCCACGAACCCTTTGCCGATCTCGGAATCCCACAGCGGCAACAAGATTGACGGCAGCGTGTGGCCGATTTGTTCGACCGGAACCTCGTTGAGCCGTCCGATGACGGTCATGGGATCGATCGGAATGTGAATCGCGGCGGCGAACAGTTGGGTTTTCGTGCCGAAGTAGTGATGCACCAGGGCGGCGTCAACCCCGGCGTCGGCCGCGATGGCGCGAATCGATGTCTTGTCGATTCCGTTGCGGGCGAACAATTCCCGCGCACTGGCCAAGATGCGCTCACGTCGGTCCGACGGCCCCGAGGGACGGCCCCGGCGTTTGCGTTCCTGGCCGGAATCGATGTCGGTGCTCATGGTTTCCTAAGGTGTTCGGCGACGCAGGGTGGCCGCAGCCAGACACAATGCCACGACGGCGAACCCTACGACGATCGCGATGTCGCGGGCGGCGATCGCGGTCAGCTCAGGATGGGCGCCAACCTGCTGCAGTGCTTCGAGCGCATAGCTGGCGGGAAGCACGTTGCTGATCCACTGCAGCCATTCCGGCAGCGCGGCGCGCGGCACGATGATGCCGCACAACAGCAGCTGCGGGGCGATCACCACGGGCATGAACTGCACTGCCTGGAACTCGGTGCGGGCGAACGCGCTGCACAGCAGGCCCAGACCCACGCCCAGCACGGCGTTGATGATCGCGATGAGAAACACCAGGGCGGGGCTGCCGGCGGTGTCGAATCCGAGGAGCCAGAACGAGACGATGCAGGCCAGGGTGGCTTGGGCGGCGGCAGCGATCGAGAAGGCGGTGCCGTAGGCGGCCAGCAGATCGAAGCGGCGAAGGGGCGTGGTCAGGATGCGCTCAAGGGTTCCCGACACGCGTTCGCGCTGCATGGTGATCGAGGTGATCAGGAACATCACGATCAGGGGGAAGACGCCGAGCATGATCAGGCAGGCGTTGTTGAACGGCGACGGATGTCCCGGTGCCTGCGGCGCGTTCTGGAACATGAAGTACATCAGGGTGATGATGAGGCTGGGCACCACCAGGATCATTGCCACGCTGCGGTGGTCGGCGGCCAGTTGCCGCAGGATCCGGCCGGTGGTGGCCAGGTATGCCGCCGGGCTCAGCCGGCCGGGTTGGCCGCGCCTGGGTCGCTGCGCCGGATGACGGTGAGAAACGCTTCCTCCAGAGACGTGCATGAGGTGTCCTTCCGTAGCCGGTCGGGAGTGGTGTGGGCGAGCAGTCGACCTTCACGCATGAGCAGCAGGTCGCCGCAGTGATCGGCCTCGTCCATGACATGGCTGGAGACCAGCAGCGTGGTGCCGCGCCGCGACAGATCGTTGAACTGTTCCCAAAGGTCCACCCGCAGCACCGGGTCCAGGCCGACGGTGGGTTCGTCCAGCACCAGCAGTTCGGGTTCGGCCACCAGCGCGCAGGCGAGAGAGGCCCGGGTCCGTTGGCCACCGGAGAGATTGCCGCAATATGCGGTGCGGTGATCCTCGAGGCCGACCGAGCGGATCGCGGCGGCCACCGAGGCCGCTGACGTTCCGTACAGCGCGGCGAAGTACCGCACATTGTCGATCACCCGCAGGTCGTCGTAGATGGTCGGATCCTGCGTGACGTATCCGACGCGATGGCGCAGCGGCGCCGAACCGGCCGGGTGCCCGAGCACCGTGACGGTACCGGCCGCGACGATCTGTGTCCCGACGATGCAGCGCATGAGGGTGGATTTGCCGCAGCCCGACGGGCCGAGAAGGCCGGTGATGGTGCCGCCGGCGATCTGGACGGTGAGGTCGCGGATCGCGGGCCGGCCACCCCGGCTGACCTGCAGTCCGGCGATGTCGATGGCCGGGGGAGCACCCCCGGTAGGGGAATCCACGGAGAATTCATCAACCGATGAAGTCATCATGTGATGAATAATGCGCCCGGGATCTGGCCGGTGTCAACGGTGGTTTTTGCGAAGTGCAGAATCGCTCGGGTGGGCTTGCAGATGGGCGCCGAGCTGTTGACTGGTGACCCCTTGCTCGCGGCCCGTCGTCTGTTGGGGGCCGAGCTGATCGGTCGCGGAGTCAGCGCCGTCATCGTGGAGGTCGAGGCTTACGGCGGCCCACCCGACGGACCTTGGCCCGATGCCGCATCGCATTCGTTCCGGGGCGCCGGCGGTCGCAATCTCGTGATGTTCGGACCGCCCGGGCATCTGTACACCTACCGCAGCCATGGCATTCATGTCTGCGCGAACGTGGTCTGTGGATTCGACGGCGTCGCCGGTGCGGTGCTGCTGCGAGCCGCTGCGGTGTATGCGGGCGCCGACGTCGCAAACCGTCGCCGTGGACCGGCCATCCTGCCGGCCGCGCTGGCGCGAGGCCCGGGGAACCTGTGCTCTGCCCTGGGAATCACCATGGACGACAACGGAATTGACCTTTTCGATGTCGACAGTCCGGTGCAGTTGGCGCTAACTGATCCGGTTACGGCGGTCGCCGGACCCCGGGTCGGCGTGAGCAAGGCTGCCGACCGTAGGTGGCGGTTGTGGCTGGCCGACAGGGCAGAGGTGTCGGCGTATCGGCGCAGTCCACGTGCCCCGGCGCCCGGCTCCAGTGACTGATGTCGGCCATGCGGCATGATCGTCGTCATGAGCATGGGAATCCTCGATGAGCTGGACTGGCGTGGGCTGATCGCGCAGTCGACCGACCGCGACGCGCTGGCGAATGACCTGGCCAAGGGACCCATGACCGTCTACTCGGGTTTCGACCCGACGGCGCCCAGCCTGCACGCGGGGCACTTGGTCCCGCTGCTCACGCTGCGGCGGTTCCAGCGTGCCGGCCACCGGCCGATCGTGCTCGCCGGCGGCGCCACCGGGATGATCGGCGACCCTCGCGATACCGGCGAACGCACGCTGAACACCGCTGACACGGTCGCGGACTGGGCCGGCCGGATCCGCGGGCAGCTCGAACGGTTCGTCGAATTCGACGACACCCCGACCGGCGCCATCGTGGAGAACAACCTGAACTGGACCGGCCAGCTCTCGGCCATCGAGTTCCTGCGTGACCTGGGCAAATACTTCTCGGTGAACGTGATGCTGGACCGGGAGACCGTCCGGCGCCGGCTGGAGGGCGAAGGCATCTCCTACACCGAATTCAGTTACATGCTGCTTCAGGCAAATGACTTCGTAGAACTGCATCAGCGGCATGGCTGCGCGTTGCAGATCGGTGGTTCCGATCAGTGGGGCAACATCGTGGCCGGCGCGCGCCTGGTGCGTCAGAAGCTGGGCGCCACCGTGCATGCCATGACAACTCCGCTGGTCACCGACTCCGAGGGCAAGAAGTTCGGCAAGTCGACCGGCGGCGGCAACCTCTGGCTCGATCCCGAGATGACCAGCCCGTACGCCTGGTACCAGTACTTCGTGAACACCGCCGATGCCGACGTCATCGGGTACCTGCGGTGGTTCACCTTCCTGACCTCGGATGAGATCGTCGATCTCGAGGACGCCACCCAGAATCGTGCCCATGAGCGCGCCGCGCAGAGGCGGCTGGCCAGGGAACTCACCACGTTGGTACACGGGGAAGGCGCGACGACGGCAGTCGAGCTGGCCAGCCAGGCGTTGTTCGGCCGGGCCGAGTTGACCGACCTCGACGAACCCACCCTCGGCGCCGCGTTGCGTGAAGCCAGTAGTGGACAGGTCGCCGAGCTGAAGCCGGGAGGCCCGGATTCGATCGTCGATCTGTTGGTCGGCACGGGGTTGGCGGCCAGCAAGGGCGCCGCCCGCCGCAACGTTGCCGAGGGCGGCGTCTACGTGAACAACAAGCGGATTGAAAGCGACGAGTGGATACCACAGCATTCCGATTTTCTGCATGAGCGCTGGCTCGTGTTGCGACGTGGCAAGCGGCACATTGCAGGGGTCGAGCGCGTGGGCGCCTAGGCCGATCGTCGACCCGGCTCTGACCTGGGGAAACATCGGAGCCACCAGGCGATTTGACTCGCTGTTGGTGCTCACGTAACTTATTCCAGGTCAGAGCGACACGGACAAGCGCCGGAGAGCGAAGACAAAATCCGAGAGAGACACCCATTACGGTGGGTCTTCTCACTGCCCGCAGCAAGTTCAGCGGCTTTTAGCCGCGGGATTTCTGCGCGGCAAACTCGGGCGTGTTGTTTGAGAACTCAATAGTGTGTTTGGTGGTTTTTGTTTGTTGTTTTTTGCCATTCATCTTGGGGGACTCCCCGTCTTCCGTTCTTGGTGGGTGGTTTTGTTTTTTTGATGCCAGTTTGTTTGG